>CAJXEC010000049.1 GCA_913052165.1 uncultured Rhodospirillaceae bacterium | reverse complement strand
AGCTGTGAAAAAAACAGAAGTAAAAAATTCTGCTTCGGCTTTGTCGGCTAAAAAGGAAATACTGACTTCCGTTCGGCAAGCAAATAATTCACAAGAGGATGCTCAAGGCCGAGTCAAAGCGAAATCCGATAAAGTGAAGACGAAAACGGAAAAGCGGTCGTCAGTTGAACTAATGGATGTTACAAACCGTTTTGAGAAAAAAGAAAAGTTAACTTTTAAAACGGGGTCAGAGGAGAGACGTCTCTCGGAAAAAACTAGTCCTGTTACCTCAACGAAGTCAGAGACAATTTTTTTACCTGAAACGAAGCTCCCCTCACCAACTCAAGTAAAAAGATCAAATTCCGAGCTTCCGGATGGACCAATATCGATTCGGGGTAGGGTTGCTAGTTGGTTAGAAGTCAAACGAAAAAATGGGGAGGCTCTTATTTCAAGAATGTTTCTTCCTGGCGAGATATTTGTCTTGCCAAGAGAACGGGGTATTCTGCTCGATGTCGGAAACGCCGGGGGTATAGAGATCCTTCTCGATGGAGAACTGGTTGCCCCATTGGGATTAAATGGTTCGGTTCGAAGGAATGTGCTAGTAGAACCCGAAACCTTGGATCAGATTATAAAAAAACCATGATATCTGGGTAGAAGTATAGCAATTACTGCCTGCCAGATAGGAAACAAATGCACCAGGAAGAATTCTTAAAGCGAAGAGGGCGGATGATAGTATGGCATGTTTGCAGCCAGTGAGGGGTACTCATGATATTCTTCCGAAGGAATTTCGGCTTCATCGTTTTATTGGAGATTTGGCTGCTTCAATAGCGGAGCGCTTCGGTTTTGAGGAGATAGAGACGCCTATCTTTGAATTTTCAGAGGTGTTCGAGCGCACACTCGGTGATACCTCAGATATCGTCACCAAGGAAATGTATACTTTTCAAGACAAGAGCGGGGAGAGCTTAACGCTTCGGCCAGAGGGCACTGCCGGGGTATCTCGTATGATCATTTCCAACGGCCTAACTCAAAAACTGCCTTTAAAATATTTCTACCGGGGTCCTATGTTTAGATATGAGCGTCCGCAAAAAGGAAGATACCGGCAATTTCACCAAATTGGTGTAGAATTACTCGGGATCTCGCAACCGCAGGCAGATGTTGAGGTTATTGCTCTCGCCAACATGTTACTAAAAGCGCTAGAAGTTTCGGGAAATATCACACTTGAAATAAATACATTGGGTAATCTTGTAAGCCGTAATCACTATCGTAAAGTGCTGGTCGATTATTTTAACGATCACCGAGAGGACCTCTCGGAAGACAGCATATTAAGGCTTGATAAGAACCCCTTAAGGATCCTTGACTCTAAAGATCCCGGCGATCGTAAACTAATCGAAAGGGCTCCAATATTTAATAAATATCTAGACTCAGAATCGGAGATTTTTTTTGCATCTGTTTGCAGAAAACTTGATGCTCTCTCAATTTCATATCACGTAAACGAACGTTTAGTCAGAGGTCTCGACTATTATGGGCATACCGCCTTTGAGTTTAAAACTGATGCCCTCGGTGCCCAAGGGACTGTCCTAGCGGGCGGGCGATATGACGGACTAATAGCTCAAATGGGTGGGCACGACACCCCGGGAGTCGGCTGGGCAGCCGGTCTAGAGCGGCTCAGTTTGCTGATCAAAAAAGAACCCACCCGAAAAAGACCAATAGCAATAATCCCGGTCGCGACGGAACAGCATGACTTGGCCATTTCCATAGCAAATCGAATGAGAGAGGAGGGATACAATATCGAGCTAGCTTATCAAGGTAATTTGAGCAAAAGGCTGAAACGGGCAAATCGACTTTCTTGCCGGGCAGCTGTGATTTTGGGAGGGGATGAACTGGAGAGGGGGAAAGTCGGAATACGCGACTTCGACAGCGGAGAGCAGATGGAAGCAGAGCTCGGTGCGCTTAGTTCAAGCCTTCTCAAATTTAACTCGGATTGTTAAAAAAAAAAGAGTTAGTTAATGATTTTAAGCCTGGTTTTAGAACTGCCTCCGGTAAGAAAAGAAACAAGTTTCGGTCGATGCGTAAGTTGATAGAAGTTTCAATAGATAATTTAGCCAGTCCCATTTTTACAATGTTTCCGAAGGTCATCTGGTTTTTCTATGACGGTCTTTATTATCGGCTAACTGTTAATGTCGAAAAAAATTGGAAAATCAATGACCGCTTTTGAGGAACGTTTGAAGGACCTGATCTCCCGGAGAGATGAATTGACCGTAATTTTAACAAATCCAGAAAAAGTGAGCGGAGATATTTTTGCAGATCTGTCTCGGGAATATGCAGAAATAAGCCCAATAGCCTTGTGCATTGAGGAGCGATATGCGCTCCAAAAGGAAATTGCCGACCTCGGCGGTTTGCTCGCCGATCAGTCTGAGGACCCTGAGATGAGGGCAATAGCGGAAGAGGAGTTTTTGGAAGCAAAAAATAAGATTCCTGAGTTGGATAGAAAACTGAATCTACTACTATTACCCAAAGACGCAGCTGACGATCGCAGTGCCATACTGGAAATACGTGCTGGCACTGGTGGAAATGAAGCTTCACTATTTGCCTCTGATCTTTTTCGTATGTATCACCGATATTCAGATCTGCACAGTTGGAAATTTGAACCGATCGAAGTTGCTGAGACTGATGTTGGAGGCGTCAGGGAAGCGGTAGTAGAGATAGCCGGACGGGGGGTATTCGCGCGCCTAAAGATGGAGTCCGGAGTGCATCGAGTTCAGCGTGTTCCGGAGACGGAGTCAGGGGGAAGAATACACACTTCAGCTGCAACTGTCGCCGTTTTGGCCGAAGCAGAGGAAGTGGACATTGAGATCAATGAAAAAGATTTACGTGTTGATACCTTCAGAGCTCAGGGCGCTGGGGGTCAGCATGTTAACAAAACTGATAGTGCTGTTCGCATAACTCATTTGCCGTCGGGTGTTGTCGTCAGTCAACAGGATGAAAAATCACAACATAAAAATCGTGCTAAAGCGATGAAAATATTGCGGGCGCGTTTATATGACTTAGAGAGAACCGCCCTCAACGTTGCGAGAGCAGAAGACAGGAAGACTCAAGTGGGCTCTGGTGATAGATCGGAACGTATCCGAACCTACAACTTTCCCCAAGGGCGAGTAACCGATCATCGGATTTCGCTGACACTGCATAAACTCGACAAAGTCATGTCCGGCGAGGGTTTGGACGAAATCGTAGATGCACTTATTGCTGAGGATCAGGCGGCTAAGCTGGCATCATTGGAGTGATTTCTTTGCCCCAAAAAAATCTCGCTGCCACATTAATCCAAATGGCAGAAAAAAATTTCTCCGGCATCGGTATAGAAAAACCACGCTTCGAAGCGAGAATTCTTTTAGCGCACGTTCTGGGAATAAAGCCGCTGGATTTAATTTCGGACCCTAACCGAAATTGCTCCCGTAAACAAATGCACCAGTTTGAGTCATTGGTAAATCAGAGGGCGCGTCGAGTGCCAATTTCACATTTACTAGGCAGAAGAGAGTTTTGGAGTTTAAACTTTCATATAACCAGAGATGTGTTGGATCCGAGACCTGATAGTGAAACGATAGTGGCTGAGGCATTAAAAAGATTTCCAATAAAGAGAGATCCCCTTAGTGTTCTTGATATCGGTGTCGGTTCTGGGTGTCTTCTCTTATCAGTGTTGCATGAGCGTCCTCAGGCAAGAGGTTTGGGCACTGATGTATCGCAGGCAGCCATCGATATCTCGGGTTTAAACGCCAGTCGGTTGGGACTTGCCGATCGAGCGGAGTTCGAGTGCACGAGTTGGATCAGAGGGATTAAAACAAAATTTGATCTAATTTTATGCAACCCACCATATATAGCCAGGTCAGAAATTGAATTATTGGAGATGGAAGTGAGAGCATATGAGCCAAGGTTAGCGCTCGATGGAGGATGGGACGGTTTGGCTGCATATCGGGAATTAATGCCGAAGCTTTACAAAATTTTAAATAGAAAAGGCATTGTTATATTTGAAATTGGTTTAGGTCAGGCCCTTGATGTAATTAGTTTAGCGGCGGAGTATGGTTTGAGGACCTTAGCCCAATCTAGAGATCTCTCGGGACATATACGGTGTCTGGTCTTAGGATTAGAGAATAATGAGGACAAGTAAAAAAAGGGGTTGGAATAAGTTCCTTTCGCCTTTAAACTAAACGTTAGCGATGGGACAAATGATTGTTCGTCGCTGATCAGTCCTCAATTCCGTCATTTACTCAGACCTTGGGTCGGTAAGAGCGATTGTGTATTTGGCAACTAGGGACTTATAAAAGCCAGGCGAACTGAAACAAAACTGGAAAAAAATAACATGAGATCGGGTTCAAAGAACCGGCGGTCAAGAGGCCGCGGCAACGGTGGAAGATGGGGTAACACGCCTCGGAACCACAACTTTGAGAGCAATGGCCCTGATGGAAAAGTCAGAGGAACTGCGCAACAGGTCGTAGACAAGTATCAGGCTTTAGCAAGAGAGGCGACCACGGCAGGAGATCCAATAAAAGCCGAGGGGTATTTTCAATTCGCAGAACATTATTTGCGTGTTTCGATGATACAAAACGCTAATATAGCGAATGCTGCTGAGGCCCAACAGGGGCGTACTGAAGCAAAAGATCGAGAAAAATTGGAGAATCAAGAAGCCGTCGAAGTAGCTGCTGAAGTAAAGGAAGGTAGCCCAGATATTGCGCAGAAAGGCACAGAGTTTACCGAAGTTGCAGAATCTGAGGCTTCTCGTCCAAAGCGGCGTGGGCGTAGCCGCAAGCGTCAACAGGCAGACATTGATACTGATGAGCTCGAGGCAGTAGACCCCACATTAGAAAAAGAGGGGCCTACTCAGTCTGAGGAGCCACCCGAGCAGAAAAGCGTCGCTTAAACTCGTCGTATATCCTTGTAACTTCCTTACTTAATTTCCATATCAAAAAGAAGATTCCTATTTGGGTTTAGATTGCACGGACCCACTCAGGAATATTTTGACGATTTTGTATCGAGGAAAGTGTAGTGAATGGAATTTGAAAAGTTTACGGAACGGTCAAGGGGTTTCATCGAGTCGGCGCAAAAATTCGCTGTAAGTTTAAAAAATCAGCGGCTCCTTCCTGAGCACTTTTTAAAAGTATTTCTTGACGATGAAGAAGGACTTGCCTCCGGGTTGATAGTCATCGCTGGCGGGGACATTGCTGGAGTTAAAAAGGATGTCCACGAGGCGCTCAAGAAGATCCCCACTGTTGAGGGGGCCGGCTCCGGACAGATATATCTGGACCAATTAACGAGCAAGCTTTTTTCTTTGAGTCAGGAGCTAGCTGAGAAGGCGGGTGATAGTTTTATTACCGTCGAACATATTTTGCTAGGGATTGCCTTGCTGGAGGATAGCCAAGCGGCAAAAATTTTAGAAATAAATGGTGTTACCCCGCAGTCTTTGGACAGTGCGATAGAGCGGTCACGCAAAGGCAGAAAAGCAGACTCCGTAAATGCAGAAGCGCATTTTGATGCTCTTTCCAGGTACGCCATCGATGTGACGGCAAAAGCGCATGATGGAAAGCTTGACCCAGTCATTGGACGAGATGAAGAGATCCGTCGAACAATTCAAGTTCTGGCCCGAAGAACGAAGAATAATCCTGTCCTTATTGGTGAACCGGGCGTCGGGAAAACGGCGATTGTGGAGGGGTTAGCACTTCGAATTGTCAAAGGTGACGTCCCCGACGGTTTACGTAATAAAAGACTAATGTCCCTTGACCTTGGAGCTCTAGTCGCTGGATCAAAATTTCGCGGTGAGTTCGAGGAACGACTTAAAGCAGTGCTGCATGAAGTAAGTGCGTGCGCGGGTGAAGTGGTAATGTTTATTGATGAACTGCATACTCTTGTCGGGGCTGGCGCGGCAGAAGGGGCGATGGATGCTTCTAATATGTTGAAGCCGGCGTTAGCAAGAGGTGAATTACACTGTATCGGCGCAACAACCCTTGATGAATATCGGCAAAAAATTGAAAAAGATGCTGCCCTCGCCCGTCGATTTCAACCAGTTTTGATTTCGGAACCATCTGTCCAAGATACAATTTCTATCCTTCGAGGGTTAAAAGAGAAATACGAGCTCCATCATGGTGTAAAAATTACGGATGGCGCAATTGTCTCTGCCGCAACGTTGTCGAGTCGGTATATCGCTGATCGGTTTTTACCCGACAAGGCTATAGACTTGATCGATGAGGCATCGGCAAGGCTTAGAATGGAAGTCGACTCAAAACCCGAGGAAATAGATGAGATAGATCGTCGTATAATCCAGCTCAAGATAGAGCGAGAGGCGCTGAAAAGGGAAACAGATCAGGCATCTCTACAGCGCCTTGAAGTACTTGAGGATGAGCTGAGTGAAATAGAGTCTCAAGGTCAAATCCTAAATGATTTGTGGCAGTCAGAAAAACAAAGGTTAGCAGGGTCACAACAGCTTAAAGAAGAACTTGAACAGGCCCGGGTGGAGCTTGATCAGGTACAGAGCGCGGGAAATTTGAGCCGCGCAGGCGAACTGATGTACGGAATTATCCCTGATCTGGAGGGTAAAATTAAAGAGGGCCCGCAGGATGGGGACGGGTCAAAAATTTTACAAGAAGAAGTCACAGAAAACGATATCGCATCTATAGTATCTCGGTGGACGGGTATCCCAGTCAATAAAATGATGGAGAGCGAACGCGAGAAATTACTCGCAATGGAGGCTGCTTTAGGGGATCGCGTTATCGGGCAAAGCGAAGCTATCGCCGCTGTGAGTAACGCGGTGCGACGTGCGAGGGCAGGGCTCCAGGACCCCGGCAAGCCAATAGGAACATTTATGTTCTTAGGCCCAACGGGGGTCGGAAAGACTCAACTTACAAAAGCTTTGGCTGAATTCCTTTTTGACGATGAAATGGCGATGCTTCGGGTCGATATGTCGGAGTTTATGGAAAAACATTCAGTCTCAAGACTTATTGGCGCGCCACCTGGCTATGTGGGATATGAGGAAGGAGGGTTGCTGACCGAGAGCGTGAGGCGCAGACCCTACCAAGTGATATTATTTGATGAATTGGAAAAGGCACACGGGGACGTATTTAATATTCTTCTTCAGGTCTTAGATGAAGGAAGGTTGACTGACGGTCACGGACGCACGGTTAATTTTCGTAATACGCTTATAATAATGACTTCTAACATAGGGAGTAACATTCTTGCAGAGCATCAAGACAGAGATATTACATCTTCGCTGCGTGCCTCAGTTATGGAAATCGTTCGTTCGTCGTTCCGACCTGAATTCCTGAATCGGGTAGACGAAATTTTGTTATTCCATCGTCTTGATAGGCGACACATGCGGGGTATCGTAGAAATACAGCTTCTTCAAATTCGAAAATTACTCGCAGACCGCAAAATAGAGCTTGATCTTGATGATGGTGCGCTGAATTGGCTCGCAGATAAAGGATATGATCCCGTTTACGGAGCGAGGCCCCTAAAGCGAACACTTCAGAAATGCCTCCAAAATCCACTTGCGACAATGATATTAAACGGGAGCGTTCGCGACGGAGACTCAGTTAAAGTAGATACACGCGATGGTGATTTGGTAATTAAAGATCAAATTTCGAAAGCGATTTAGATATCAGTGGGTCGGAGGACTGAGAATTATTGACCTGGTGTAATCTTAACACTGGAACCGAGGCTAGTCATTGCAGGGAGGGCAGTTGCTTGATAAGCAGATCAATTTCATTACGGGTCCTTTTAAAAGAGACCAATTCATTTCCCTTTAGCTTGCGGCCGGGAGGTAACTTCATTTTAAGCGGATTGATTTGTTTACCCATTACCAGTACCTCGTAGTGCAGGTGTGGACCCGTTGATCGACCAGTCGAGCCTACATAGCCAATAATTTGCCCTTGTTTGACCCGCTTACCTCTCCGGATTCCTTTTCGATACCGGCTGAGGTGCGCATAAGCCGTCGAGTACCGTGAGTTGTGGCGAATTCTTATATATTTACCGTAAGCGCCCTTGCGTCCCACAAAGACTATCTTTCCATTTCCTGCGGCATATATGGGTGTTCCAATGGGCGCTGCGAAGTCTATCCCGCGATGAATTTTGGTATAGCGTAAAATTGGATGCTTTCTTCTGCCATAGCGGGATGAAAGGCGGGCTCCATCAATTGGAGTTTTCATTAGTGTCTTTTGCGTGCTGACCCCTCTCTTATCGAAATATTCGATTTCGCCTTTATTGTTTTTGAAGCGATAAATGCTTTTTGTTACGCCTTTGAGAGCTAGACCGGCGAACTTAATGTCACCCCATTCCACAAAGGTTCCATCAGGCAAATATCGGCGGGAGACTAGAATATCATAGCTATCTCCGGGGTGGATATCGCGTTGAAAGTCCACATCCCAGCTAAACAATCTTATTGCTTCGACAATCACTTCGGGAGCCAAGCCGGACTTCGTGGCATCGACATAAAGGCTAGAGCGTATTTTTCCGTTAATTCTAAGATTCGTATCTAAAAGGGATCGATTAACCTGTTGTGGTAGAAATGTTTGGTTTGCATCGGGTCGCACTAAAATGCTTTGTGAGGCGGAAAATTTCAATTCAAAGCCGTCAAAGATCTTTTTATCACCTTCAAGTTCTTTAAAATAAAGATGGATATTCGTTCCTTTTTGTAAGTCACGGGGATCAAAGTTTTTTCGCAGAGCTTTTATGCTTTGGTAAGCGGTTGTTCGTTTAACGCCCTCACTACTTAGGATCTCCATTAATGTCTGACCCCCCTTAACCTCGTAAAGAGTGGTAATAGTTTTAGTAGGTAAGTCTAATGTGATATTCTTCGATATATATTGAGCCAGCAGATTGCTCTGCTTTTCAGTCAGCGCTGAGAGTTTAACCGTTTGGTGCTCAGATAATGCTCGAGTTTGCGGGAGGTCTTCATCTTCAGTTAGAGCCAAAAAAACTAACCCTATCAAAACGAGGAAAAGCAGAGCCCCAAGGGAAGCTTTGATTATAAAACGGCTCTGGTGAAATTTTCGAAATAAATTTGAAGCCTCATCTAATTTTGTCCAAAAATTGGAAAAGGCTCTGATGCTCATATATCAGAACATGCTTTAGCACCCTTTCGAAGTCAATAAGGTCTGGTCAAAACTCTCAGTTTTCCGGGAGCTTTGGGCCACAAGATTTCGATGCTCCGATTGACCGTAGTACAAAACCCGGATCTACTTTGTCGAATAAAATATGAGGGAGTGGTGTCTAACTTAGCGGAACCATTTTTTAGGCCCAGAACATTGGCTATTGTAAGGGCTTCTGAGACTGGCGGTGGTGGTCGGTCAATAGCGATTTATTAGAATCTCGAATATTGGGAATTTCCTGCGAAGACGTATTTGGTCAATCCAAATGACTCTATCTGGGGCGCTTTACCGAGAATACGGATAACGAAATCGACCAATTACTCTGAAAAAAAAGGAATAAAATTGGCAGGGAAGCTTCAGAACGTCAAAGTGACTGTTAGAAAGGGTATTGCTTCGGTCATGTTAAATCGCCCTGAAAAACGTAATGCGATGAGCCCATAACTTCACTATGAGAGGGATGATACGCTGAGGGATCTTGAGTCTGATCCGAGAGTGGCTGTTGTCGTTATCGGTGGCGAAGGTGGTTATTTTAGTGCTGGGCAAGATCTTAGAGAGTTCTCCCGTTAAACAGGTGGCAAACCCCACGAAAAGAAACGTGCGGCTGAAGCTGCTAACCGATGGCGATGGAAAGGCTGTATAAATATGATAAGCCAACCATAGCAATGGTCGAGGGTTACTGTGTTGGTGGTGCGTTTATGCAACTATGCGCGGTAGATTTTGCCGTTGCAGCAGAGGATGCAATCTTTTCTCTTTCGGAGGTCAATTGGGGTATTTTACTAGGGGCTTAAGTTTCTAAAGTGGTATCAGATACTATTCTTCCGCGCCATGCCTTGTACTATGCCTGTATGGGGGATGCCTTTGATGCTAAGGAAGCGGAACGCATTGGACTTATAAATTTCGCGGTTTCTCAGAAAGACCTTAGATCTAAAGTGTTGGAAACTAGCCGACAAACTGATGGCGAAGAGCCCCAATGTTCTGAAAGCAACCAAGCAAGCTGTTCGTATGGTAAGGACAATGGATTTCGATCAGTCTTACGATTACCTGGCCGCGAAAGGCCAAGCAATAAAGGTTGGAGACGTTCAAGACTCATACAACACTGGTCTCAAGCAATTTCTTGATGAGAAAAGCTATAAGGCGACTTTTCAACCTTTTGCCCTTAAGAAGCCGGCAGCTTAAGAGGCCAATGCTAAAAAGTCGAGTAAGAAAGCTGTTAAAAAGCCAACCCGGCGAAAGTGAGCACTTCATGGAGAGAGCTAAACACGAGGTTTTTTTTGATTAAGGCGTCCGCTTTGGCTAATTGTGTAGCACTGTTCTCACGTCTATAGCCCTTACCCCGTGTCCTTTGGGTAGAACCATTAGCGGGTTGATTTCGATATCTTTTAACCAAGTTCGATGATCAAGATAAAATGTCGATAATGACAATATGGCCTTGATTAACGCGTCAATATCAGCCTCTGGAGAACCCCGCCATCCAGCTAGTTGCTTCTTTAATTTCAGTTTTGCTATCATATGACGGATTTGAGTCTTAGAAACAGGAAGTAATGACAGAGAGATATCTCTTATGAGCTCGACCATTGTTCCCCCAGTTCCCAAAACTAACATAGGGCCATAGAGGGGATCTGTTCTGGTACCAACTAGCACTTCGACACCTGATACCATCTCCTGGATGAGAAAACCGTCGACAGTTGACTCTGCTTGGGCTGACTTAAGTCGTCCTTCCATTTCAAAGGCAGCAGTTTTCGCGTTTTCAGAATTTTGTATTCCGAGGCTTACACCGCCGATCTCTGTCTTGTGACTAGCTTGCGGGGAGACTATTTTGATGGCTACAGGAAAGCCGATTTCAGCGGCGGCGTTACCCGCATCTTCTGGGGTTTGCACCATTAATGATCTCGGTTTTTGAATCCCGATCTGCTCCAGCGAATCTATCAAGGCCTCACCATCGCACTGATCTTTTTCGCCTTTGGGGTCATTTGGAGTGATGGGGGTTTTCCCACGCCTTTGTGAGAAGAACCATAAAGCATTTGCCACTCTTACCCCAATCCGTGTCCCTTGAACAAAAGGCATGCCGGTACGTTTCTGGAAATCTAGGCCTCCATTTGGAATTTGGTGTGGCATTCTAGCAAAAGAAAAAACTGGTTTTTCAGTTGACTTGAGTAGATCGACAATTTCGTCCTCTGCGCCAGAACTGCGGGCACTGCCAGGCATATTATTGCACCAGGCGACAATATCGACATTGGGGTCACTCGCGAAGGCTTTGCAAATTTCTACTGGAGAAGATTTTCCCGACTTACCGACAGGTGCACCAGTGTCAATCGGGTTGCGGATGTGACAGTCCGAGGGCACAAAGGGGCGGATCTTTTCTATCGTTGCCTCGTTCAAGTCCGGGACCGAGGTCCCTTGTTCTTCGCAATAATCATGAAGGAGATCAACGGTGCCGCCTGAGGTTGTCATGAAGGCTACCCGTGGTCCTTGGGGCCACCTTCTTTGCTGAAAGCCGACTGTCATTTCGATCATTTCTTCTAGGGTTTCGCAATTTATAATGCCATATCTCTCACAAACTGCTTCGTATCCCGCGTAATCCCCCGATACGGCCCCCGAATGCGATTGTGCAGCTTCACGAGATTTTTGAGATCGTCCTGTTTTTATCGCTATGATTGGCTTTTCTGCTTCCAAGGCACGTCCGCATGCCCTCATAAAGGCCTCGGGCTTTCGAATTCCTTCTATAAAGAGGCATATTTGCTTTGTTTCTGGGTCATCTATACAAAAATTGATATAATCGGAAAGGTCTAGACTGATTTCATTACCGGATGATACGGCGTAGGAGAATGTAATCCCTCGCTCCGCCCCTGCTCTCAAATAATAGGATAAAGTTCCACCGGACTGGGTAATTAATGCGGTGGGTCCGGGCTCCAAATTGCGAATATGCGCGTGGGGGTAGCAATAAAGTTTCTCCCGAATGCCCACTAGACCCATACAATTCGGCCCACAAACAGAAATATCTAAATTATTGAGCTGGCTTTTCAGTCTTTTTCCACGTTCAATCGACTCTGGTCTGCCCCCATCGCCAAATCCTGCCGCGTAGACTACCGCACTTTTTAGCCCAACCTCCGCACCGGAGGCGAGCGTTTCTGGTATGGCAGCAGCTGGGATAATCAATAAGGCGAGATCGGCCGGGCGCGGGGTGGAATGCAAATCGGGGTAACATTTTACCCCAAAAATTTCATCACGCCTTGGATTTATGGGCCAAAGATTACCCTCAAAGCCCGACTCAATCATATTGGCGTAAATATTTCGTGGCCAATGAGATTTATCTGTTGCGCCAATCAAAGCAACGTTCCGCGCTTGAAAAATATCTGATGCCGAGACCATCATTCGTTCCCCCAAAAGAGTAAAATAAGATGATTTAGGCCGCCTGAGCTGTTGTCAAATGGCTAATTAGCGAAACAGAATTCAACACTGCTGATGGATACTCAAAACTTTTTACTGGGATCTTCCCCGGGCTCCAATTTTCCAAACATCGGTTACAGACTCACCTGAATAAACAATCAAATGATCGTAAAGATTCACCGTGGTATCACAGTGGGTAGGTATCAGACTAATTTTATCGCCAATGTTGAGCGGACAGGCACCGTTATCATAAATAACTTCGCCGTGTTCTTCTCCTGCGAATTGAAAGGATGCACATTCAATATTTGCGAGTTTCGGCACTCCCTGATCCGAACTGATTGATTTTAAACCCACATCAACTATTGCTCGCTTGGAGTCTGGCCGCGATATTACGCTGCCAAGTACTGTGAGTGATTGCTCGAATGGAATTTTATTTCCATCTCCCCACTGAATATCGCCGTACCGAGCATCCATGAAAATATACCCACCCGGCTGGATTTCGGTGAGAACCTGACCACAAGCATCTATTTTTGATGTCCCAGTCCCTCCGCCAGTGAGGATGGGTATGTCTATACTATTTTTTTGGATCAGCTTTTTGGTTTCAAGCAATAGAGAGGAAGCTTTTTTCGCTTTAATTTTTCGCTCCTCGGAATCGACAACCATTTGGATCGCACCCTGATACCCTTGAAGTCCGACTAGAGACAGCCATGGTGATGCGGCTATTATTTTTGCCAATTCTAGTGTTGGTTGACCAGGTTTAGACCCACATCGATTCTGGCCGACATTTACTTCAATCACGACATTTAATGTTACTTCCTTAGAACGACCAACGAGTTCCATTTCTCTGATATTTTCATAACTCTCAACTACGACCTTTGCATCAGACTGTGACATGAGGGTTGCAAGTCGAGTTAATTTTGATACTCCGATCACCGGTGTCGTAATCAAAATATCCTTAATGCCTTCAGAAACGAGCACCTCTGCCTCGCCTAATTTAGCGCAACATATACCGGAAGCTCCGTGGCTTAATTGCAACTTTGCTATTTCATATGATTTATGTGCTTTCGCGTGCGGCCTATAGGCGATAGCAGCGCTCGCAGCCATTTTCTCCATTCGTCGAAGGTTACGAGACAGCAAATCTTTATTTACTAATAATACTGGGGTATCCAGTTCTGCTAGGTTCAAATTGCATCCTCCAATTGGTGAACTATCTTACCGTCGACGATAGTGGTTTTCGCCATTATATTTTTTATATTCTCCTCTGGGCAGGTGAGAGGATCTTCGGTTAGAATCGCCAAATCAGCGATTTTTCCTGTTTCTAAAGATCCTTTCTCTCTCTCTTCCCCAGTAAGGTATGCGCCTTCTATGGTGGCACAATTTATAGCCTGCTGACGACTAATGGCTTGTTCAGGTGCCACAGGTTTGTCACTGTAGAGGTTTTTGCGAGACACGGCTTGCCAAACCGGATACCACAATGTGGTTGGGACATTGTCTGTAGATAGCCCGATGTGCACTCCAGCGCTCAGTAAGGATTTCAGAGGGCATATGTGATTTTCGTTATCGGAACCTAATTCATCAATTAAGGCTGCACCGTTTTTATATATGTATCTATTAGTGTGCGCTGTCATAACGATGCCCATGTTCGAAAGACTCTCGATTTCCCTGGGTGTGGCGCAACCAAGATGTCCAATAATCCAGCGTTTTCCGTTGAGGGGGGTAGTTTTGTTAATTTCTTCGAAATAAGGGAGCAGGGACATCCAAATGGCACTAACTCGGACATCAAAATCGACAGCTGCTTTTAAGAAATTTGCTAATCTCTCTGGGGGGACGCCACTGTCATAATTGAAACCAGCCCAGCCTGTATAAGGTGCTGCAGCCAAACGTGATGCCGCATCTGGGTCCATTCCTAAGTCACCAAAAATACCACCTATGCGGAGCCAGTCATCTCCTGTTCCCTGCATTCCACCAATGGTGTCGGCCCAGCGTTTTAAAGCGCTTTTGTAATCCCCGTTCTCGGCAAGGTGCCAGGATGGGCTATATACTAAATGCCCCCGAACTGACGCTTGATTTTTTTGGTTTACCGCACGCCATGCGTCAATTAATTCCTGAGCGCACCCGTGCTCTTCGAACACTGAAGTGGTTCCGCTCGCATTGTAAGTGCGCATTGCTGTTTTTAATCCTCGGACACGGTCCTGGTGAGAGAATTTTGGCATGGACTGAAACCACTTTAGCTCTGCAATTGGCATAAAGGTGTATTCATGAATGATCCCGTTGGGCTCTCCTCGTGATTGATCGATTTCGAAACGTACATTAGATGGACAATCCGAAGGGATACGGGTCAGTCCCGCTTGTTTTAAAGCGAGGGTGTTAGCAATAGAATCAAGTGGCTGAATATGACGCCAGAAACCCCATATTGGACGGATATAGACGGGGTTTTTGGGTGAGACGGAGTCGAGTTCCCAGCGGGTTGGAAATCGGTTCTCTGCTAAGTTCTCCGGAACATTAAAATAAAAAGGTGGATCGCCGATGGGCATGGTAACAACCCATTCACCCGGTTCAGTTTGCTTTACCAACTCCTCTATTCGTTGCAGGACATCATCGATTGATGCGCAACCTGCGAGTGAAGGAAAGATATTTTTTAACCCTTCGCGATCTAAATGTGCGTGTCCATCGATCATTCCCGGGATAACTGCGGCCCCCGCTGCGTCAAGGATTGCCGTATCTGTGTCTGCGCTTTGGAAGACTTCTTCTTCTGATCCTACGGCTAAAATATGCCCATTCTTGAGTGAGAGTGCTCGATGGATTGAGCTTTTATTATCGCACGTGATAATTTTGGCATTTTTGATAAGAAGTTCGGCTTTCGCGAAACTCTGTCCGAAGCTTTTAATACCCGCAGGCATAAGCCTCACGTCGGTGATCAGCAGCACCTGCGAAAACACCCTTATCCATGACCTCTATGCACTTAGATGAGCCAAAATAGGAAGCGCCAGAAGCCCTTTCCAATAAAAATCCTCGCGCTTTGAGAGCGTCTATTGTTTCTTGAGGATACTCATCATCAATGATTGGATTGCCGGAACCGTCTATGGACCAACGGGGCGACTCAAGTGCCGCCGAAAGTTCAAAACCACGGTCTACCAAATTAGTCAGCATTTGGACGTTTGAAATGGTCTGCGCTGGACCGCCGGGGGTGGTCATCAAATATTTAACGGCACCATCTTTGAACACCATTACGGGATTTAGGGTATGGCTGGGACGTTTATTGGGTGCCACTACATTCCGATGATTGGGGTCCGTATCAAAACCTGTCATCCGGTTGTTTAATAGGATACCTGTGCCCGGATCAAGCCACGCAGAGCCGAATACATGAAATACAGATTGTACAACTGCGCAGGCATTTCCTTCATGATCAACAATCGTAATGCAACTTGTTCCTCCAACACCTGGTTTCTGGTGACTACCGGGAGTGGCCTCCGCAACAATATTCTGCATTTTTTTTGTAAATTCTGCACTTAATAACTCATCTAGTGGTGCTGGGTAAAAGGTCGGGTCACAAATGAAAGATTTGCCTTCATCAAAGGCAACGCGTGCTGCTGTCATCAAATAAGCCAGCCTATCCGGATCGGATTTACACAATTCTTTAGAATTCAATCCAGAGAGGGCGTTTAGTTGCATGAGCATCAAATAGCCATATGAATTTGGGGGCATGACGCATACTTTGTGCCCTTTATAGTCAGTACTGAGGACATCAACCCATTCAGGCTCGTAACCCTGAAAGTCTGCTGGAGAGAGAAGTCCACCACATTGTTGGCTATAATCACCGATTGATTTTGCAATTGTGCCCTCGTAGAACGCCGAGCTTCCCTCGGACGCGATAGAGCGGATTGTTTCCGCTAAATTCGGTTGTTTGATTAGATCCCCCGCGTTCAGAGGGACGCCATTTGGCATGTACAAGCTCGAGCAGCCCGGATCTTTGGATACATCCTTGTCGAATAATCGTAATGCAGATGCCAATACTCTTGACAATGGGTGTCCATTTTCTGCGAGATCAAGAGCAGTTTTGAACAAGTTGGGCCATTCAATTTTACCATATTTTTGGTGTAAACGTTCCCAACCTCGAACAAGGCCTGGTACCGATGCTGCCAATGGTCCTCTGACAACCATTCCTTCTCTGAAGAAATCGGGAGTGGCCCCGGCAGGTGCATGGCCCGAGGCATTTAAGCCAATAGTTTTTTTCGATTTTGCATCATAATAAATTATAAACGCATCACCACCGAAGCTCGTTGCATGCGGTAAAACCGTACACAGTACGGAAGAAGTCACGATCATCGCGTCAATCAGTGATCCGCCTGACTCCAGCGTTTTTACGCCCGCAGTAGAGGCAAGAGAGTGGCCCGACACGACCATAAATTTCGTTCCATAAACTGGAGATCGCGCAAGTTTCTCGCCCGCAAATGCATCTAATTTTGCCATTTCAAGCCCTGACTCTTATTTTTCGCCATAATGGCGTCGCTTACCAGCTTGTCAATCCGCAGCCCCGGAGCATCCCGCCAACATGAAGCGGGCCCACCAGGCCCAGCGGCTAGATCGGACTATTACGTTTTTTTACGCGGGTCTCTAACCCAAATGTTGGTGCTACACCCTCTACCATCTCAGCATCTGACCCCCGACCAGAAAAATCCAATAATCAGCAGGATCCAGAGATTGTATTGCCCACAAGTGGGGACTTTATACTATAAATTTTGCACTATGAAGCCAATAAGCGACGAATTTCGTGGATCTTTTGTTGAACGTCCGGAGGCGTGGGTACCAGTATGGATGCGGCCATCTCATAATCTTGCAGCGCTTCCGCGTGTAAGCCTAACGCTTCATAGCTCAGTGCACGGAGTGAGTACATTGAAGCATATTTGGGATTAACCTCCAGCCCCTTACTAAGCACCTCAATAGCTTCGGTATGTCGATTGAGCTTCTGCAGGGTGAGCCCATAATGCCAATTATGTTCAGCCTTCTCCGGTTGTAAACGTATAATCTTACTCCATGCTTCAATAATTGCATCAAAATTTGGCGGCACCTGTTTCTTGGCACTCTCCACCAGTGACTGTAAAAACGTTAGGTTATCAGGCATAATCTCCAAGAGGTCACGAATGCTAGCAAGCACTAGTGCCGGATTACCTATCTTTTCAATAAATGATAATCGTAAGCTCAGCAAATCCAGCCGAGGATTACTCGTCCCAACGGGAATACCGTCTTTTCCTTTTGCAAGAATGGGATATGTTTTAGCCTTGGGGTAGCGTTTCAGCACCTTATCAAGATAAGCAATGGCGGCCTTATCTCCCTCTTCAATGGCAACACGCTGTGCCCTCTCAAGTTCTGAAAATACAGGGCTACACCCTATTGTAAACGTATCTGCATAACTTTCTTCCGCCTGCCGGCCTATCCATTCAACTGCCTTAGGGTGTGTTTTCTGCCATTGGAATAATGCTTTGCGCTGTTCTGTGAGAGCATCCACCAGCACGTCAGGCGAGAGCAGCATACCAAAGCCCCCACGCGTTGGAAAATTCACCAAAAAATCTTCTTGAATCCAGTTTCCTATCGTTTCACCATAATGGCTCTCATTAAAAAAAAGAGAAGAGGTTGGCACCTCTCCATCCAATGTTGAGGCAACGTAATTATTAATCCGGTTAGCATAAGCATAATCCAAAATCAGAGGCTCAGGCTGCTTAAACC
>CAJXEC010000048.1 GCA_913052165.1 uncultured Rhodospirillaceae bacterium | reverse complement strand
TTTTAGGTTATGATTTCCTTAACGATTACCCTCCAATCCGTGCTTGGATACGACCAAAGAATACTGACACCTTATTGATCTTAACAGATTAAGACCACCTGCTCGTTTTATTGGGATTTGAGAGGGATGTTGCAAAAATGCAGGTTATATTTAATCTGAAGTTTACTTAAAGATCACTAAAGCACCTAAGATTTTGTAGAGCCTTTTGAAAGGATTGCCCTCACTTTTTTCAGGTAAAAAAGACATTCCTCCAACCAATAAAAGGTCACCAGAGAGGGGACTTATCCACAAATAGACTTTAAAAAATAAGCCCCAGTTGTTTCCAAGTTTAAATGAACCGTCACAAAGGTGTCGGATGAAGTAAAATTGTATCTCAAGGAGGTGATTTAGTTCACAAAGATCTATGCTATAAATAATTAGAGGTCGTTAAGCAGGTTTCAAATGACACAGTGTTTCGCTTTGGTCCTGGCAGCCGGTAATGGATCCCGTTTTGGCTCAGATATCCCAAAACAATACAATTTATTGGGAGAGACGCCTATACTCCGTTATGCGTTGGAAGCTCTAATCTCTCATCCTGAAATTGATCAGGTAAAAGTTGTAATTCGTTCAGAAGATGAAGAGCTATATAAAGTTGTAAGCCGTGATCTACCCCTCATGAGTCCAGTTATCGGAGGGGCTACGCGGCAAGAGTCAACAAGAAATGGACTCAAGAGCTTTGAAAGAGCGCCGCCACAAAAGATTTTAATACACGATGGTGCCCGGCCTTTTCCATCTGAGAGATTAATTACAGAAATTATCAAAAAATTGGACAGCTTTGATGCGGCAATACCTGGCCTTAAGGTCCACGACGCGCTCAAGCGGATAAACGAGACCAACTTACTTGAAGAGACTGTAGAGAGAAGAAATATTGTCAGGGCTCAGACACCCCAGGGCTTTAGGTACCGAGAAATCAGCCGAGCACATAACCTAGCGCAAGAAAAGCTGTTTAATGACGACTCAGAAATAGCTGAAAAAGCAGGACTTTCAGTATCCATCGTTGACGGAGATCCCAAAAATCTAAAAATCACCACAGCTGAAGACTTGATCCATGGATCTTACATCTTAGGAGAAAACGTCATGAGTTTCAGAACTGGTATTGGTTTTGATGTACATAAATTTGGAGCGGGCGACCACATATTCCTTGGAGGCGTTAAAATAGATCATGACCACGCATTGATAGGTCATTCCGATGCGGATGTTCTGCTACATGCGATTACTGATGCGATACTAGGATCTATCGCAGCTGGCGATATCGGAACTCATTTCCCTGATACAGATCCGCAGTGGGAAAACGTAGAGAGTTCAATCTTTCTTAAAACAGCTGGCGAACGGCTTTCAGAATTAGGTGGGAAAATCATTCATATAGATGCCAATGTAATCTGTGAGAGGCCCAAAATTAATCCCTACAGGAAAGCCATAGCAGCCAACATTAGCAATGTCCTTGGCGTCAACCCGGACTGTGTTAGCATTAAGGCTACAACAACTGAACAGCTTGGGTTTATCGGGCGATCAGAGGGAATCGCTTCCCAAGCAATCGTATCTGTATGCTTGCCCCAGAACCACGAGCACGAGACATTGTAATCCGTATTTCATTATATTTTGTCCTTGCAACCTGGTTTGGCGTAGGCAAATTTCGATATGCTCCAGGTTCTATAGGCTCACTGACTGCCCTCCCTTTGGCTTGGTGGCTAAGTAACTCTTTTGGATCTCAAACCCTTCTGAGCGTCTCAGTAATTTTATTTATTATTGGAGTCTGGGCGTCAGAAAATTATGCCAACAACATCGGTCAACCCGACCCTGGTTCGGTAGTAATTGATGAAGTAGCAGGACAGTTATTTACCCTCTGTTTTGTGACCGTTGACCTTTGGACTTTAGTTGCAGGTTTTATTCTTTTCCGTTTCTTTGATATAATTAAACCATGGCCGATTTACTGGGTCGATCGGAGAATAAAAGGCGGTTTTGGCATAATGCTAGATGATATAATCGCTGCAATTTTCGCGATTCCTATCCTATACCTCATTGAAATATTTATCCTCCAATGGAGATGACGTTGGTTAGTTCAAAATTCTTCAATCAAGCTTCAGAGCTAGTCGAACTCTGCAAATCTAATTCAAAAAGGCTAACCACAATAGAATCTTGCACCGGCGGTCTTCTCTCAGCTTTATTAACCTCGGTCCCCGGCTCCTCAAAAGTTTTTGATTGCGGGTTCGTCACATACAGCAATGAAGCTAAAAACAAACTAGTACAAGTTCCATTGAACAAAATCGATGAGTTTGGTGCCGTTAGCGGTGAAGTGGCAATAGCCATGGCTAATGGGGGGCTTTGTCAGTCTAATGCCGATATCGCCGTGTCTATTACCGGTGTTGCGGGCCCCGGAGGGGGGACAATACAAAAACCAGTTGGATTAGTTCACTTCGGCATTGCGACAAGTTGGTCTAACGCCAAATCTGGTCATGTCATTTTTTCTGGAACGCGGGATCAAATCCGCGATCAATCAGTGAGGCACGCACTTCAGCTTGTTTTCGATGAAGCCGTGGATGCCCCATAAAGTTTCTCCGCACGCTTTTCAAAGGCAGCGACCATTTTTGTTACTGCAGTGTAAAAAAGGGGCTCCATAATTGTTCTAAAAACTTTTGATTTAAATTCAAAATCAATTTTAAATTTTATCTCGCAACCATCTTTGCAGCTAACAAACTCCCAACAGTTTTCTAAATGTTTAAAGGGACCCTTTTCATAGGTCACCTGAATTCGTTCAACCTTCGAGAATTTAACTCTAGAAACAAATCTTTCCTGAAAAGATTTAAAACCTATGACCAATTCTGCAAGAACTATCTGTTTTTGATTGTCTCTATTCAGGATCCTCGCCCCAATGCACCACGGCAGAAATTCTGGATAACTTTCTATATTAGAGACTAAGTTAAACATTTGCTCTGCGGAATATGGGAGTTTTTTTGTCTCTTGATGAGAAGGCATTGAAGAATCTCAAGACAATCTTTCAGACCGCGCCTGTCGCAATAATGAAAAATCTCTATCTGCGTGATACGACGATCGGGTTAATGGAGAAGATGCCACAACAAGAAATTTTTTGTTACGGGCAACAGCCGCGTAAACCTCAAACTCCGACGGGGTTACATATTTAATTACAGGGTGGTGTTTAACCGTAGGTTGTAGGTATTGACCTATCGTCAAAAAGTCAACATCAGCCACCCTAAGATCATCCATTACCTGAATAATTTCTCCTTTTTCTTCCCCTAAACCAACCATCAAACCAGATTTTGTGAAAAGACCTGGTGATAATCTTTTGACATTATCAAGGAGACGAAGGGACTGATAATAGCGCGCTCCAGGCCTTACACTCGGGTATAATCTTGGTACCGTCTCTAAATTGTGATTAAAAACGTCAGGCGGTTCATCAATAATCCGCTCTAGTGAATTATTTTTTCTCAAAAAATCAGGGGTAAGTATTTCAATAGTCGTATCAGGCGAGGAAGCTCTGATAGCTCTGATCGTTTGGGCAAAATGAGCGGCCCCACCATCTTCTAAATCATCCCGATCGACCGATGTTATAACCACATGCCGAAGCCCTAATTTTTTGACTGCCTCAGCAACTTTGATTGGTTCGTCTTTGTCTAATTTCCGCGGCAACCCTGTCGTCACGTTACAGAAGCTGCAAGCTCTTGTACAAATCTCACCCATTATCATCATGGTCGCGTGTTTCTTTTGCCAACACTCTCCAATGTTTGGGCAAGAAGCCTCCTCACAAACCGTTACCAACTTTAGCTCGCGCATCAGCTGCTTAGTCGTTTCATAAATCGGCGACGTTGGTGCCTTGACCCTGATCCAGCTCGGTTTTTGGGGAGAAATATTATCAGGTTTTTTAATTTTCTCCGGATGCCTGGGCCGCAAATTGGTATCTTGGGGCATTTTTATATATGAATTGCCTTTCCGTAGGCATCTAAAACAGACTCGTGCATCGACTCTGATAATGTTGGATGCGGAAAAATAGTATGCATTAGTTCTTCTTCCGTCATTTCACCCATTTTGGCAATTACGTACCCTTGAATTTGTTCTGTCACTTCTGGACCAATCATGTGGGCGCCCAATAGTTCGCCCGAGTTAGAATCAAAAATTGTTTTAACCAAACCCTCAGTCTCGCCCAGTGCAATCGCTTTTCCATTACCAACCAGGGGAAATCTTCCTACTCTAATCTCGTATCCCAGTTCCAATGCCTTCTCTTCGGTTAAGCCCACGCTCGCTATTTGCGGTCGGCTATACGTACATCCTGGGATCATTTCTTTTTTCATCGGATGTGGACGTAACCCAGCAATATGTTCCACGCATGTAACAGCCTCATGACTTGCTTTATGAGCCAGCCAGGGAGCCCCGGTCAAGTCTCCAATTGCATAAATACCGGGGACACCTGTCGCGCCGCATTCATCGGTAACAACATGCGTCCCATCCAATTTAACAGCTGTGTTTTCTAATCCAATATCTTCGCTATTCCCTACGATTCCGACCGCTAATATGACCCTTTCGTAGGTCTTTTTGACCTCTTTCCCCGAAGAAAGAATTATCTCAGCTACAACATTGTCTTTATTAGAAGTAAGCATTCTTACAACTGATCCAGTGTGTATTTCGATTTGCCGTTTCTCGAAGGCATTGCGTGCAAATGTTGATATTTCGTGGTCTTCGGAGGGCAAAATACGATCCAACGTCTCCACTATCGTTACCTCAGCACCCATATCTGCATAAAAGCTGGCAAATTCTGCGCCGATTGCCCCAGACCCGATTACAAGCAGGGAACTCGGCAATGTCTCAGGAACCATGGCCTCCCTGTATGTCCAGATGCGTTTTCCGTCTGGCTTTAGGTTAGGGATAATCCGCGCCCGTGCCCCTGTAGCTAATATAATATTGTCAGCGGTTAGTTCCAGTGAGGTGGTATCCTTCCCTTCAACTACGACAGTATTGGCCCCTCCGAGCTTTCCCCTTCCTTCAAAAACGGATATTTTATTTTTTTTAAGCAAATGTCGGATGCCATTATTAAGCTGTTTGGCAACTTTACGAGATCGAGCTACGACTTTTTTAATATCAAATGAGAATCCTTCACCACGGAGACCAAATTCCTCCAGAGAGCCTAGCATATGATAGACCTCTGCCGATCTTAAAAGAGTTTTTGTTGGAATACACCCCCAATTTAAGCAGACGCCCCCAAGATGTTCGCTCTCGACTAGAGCCACCTTCATATTTAGCTGGCTTGCTCGAATCGACGCTACATAACCGCCTGGGCCTCCTCCGATCACGACCAGATCAAATTTTGTATCCGACATCTACTCTTTCCGTGTAAAAACTAAATAATCGCCTAAAAAAACTGCCAAACTTCTGCATCAACTCATTAAAAGAAGAGGTGGATACTCAATATATTTCTTAATTGCAGAGATAAGTTGTGCTCCAACCGCGCCATCAATGACCCTGTGATCGCAAGATAGGGTGCAACTCATTACGGTCGCAACGGCAAGTTCGTTACCCTTCACGACGGGTCGTTTTTCTCCGGCTCCAACCGCTAGGATACTGCCTTGAGGTTCATTAATAATCGCCTCAAAATGCTTTATCCCATACATCCCCAGATTAGAGATGCTAAATGACCCCCCTTGATATTCCTCTGGCATGAGCGCTCCGGACCGCGCTTTACCAGCAAGGACCTTCATTTCCTCGGATATTTCGGAGAGAGATTTCCTATCAGCATTTCGAATAATAGGAGTGATCAAACCATCTTCTAATGCAACCGCTACCGAAATATCGGCGTTTTGATATCTCCTTACACTTGCCGCTCCGTCGTAGGAGACATTTGCATCAGGAACCGCTATCAAAGCGCGACTGCAAGCCTTGATGATGAAGTCGTTAACTGAGAGCTTTACACCCCCAGATGAATTCTCCTCATTCATCATTTCTCGTAACTTCAAAAGCTCATCTATTTCGCAGTCCACTGTAAGATAAAAATGGGGCACGTTTGATTTTGCTGAAACCATGCGCTCTGCGATAACTTTTCTCATCCCTGACATCGGGATTAACTCTCCGCCATTCAAGGTAACGGGATTGGCTCGTTTGTCGTCAGTATGACTTGGACTTTTTAGAACATCAGCCATGGTTATCCGTCCATTGGGTCCACTGCCTCTTATGAGGCTCAGGTCGATGTCAGCCTCCGAAGCAATTTTTCGCGCAACAGGACTTACAAAAATCCGTTCAGAAAAACCTTTTTCTCGCTCGCTTATTAATTCAGAGGATGATGCTGCTTCGAGCCTATCAATGTTTTGAACAGCAACTACATCCGACTTAGTAACTTTTCCTCTTGGGCCTGTCCCTTCAATAGCTGCGATATCTAGACCCTGGGCAATTGCTTCTCGTTTGGCCAATGGTGTCGACTTTTGACTTTTAGAGAAGCCCTTTTGGACATTGGAAGCCTCTGCCTCATTTTTCTTTGCGTCAAAATCCACAGTCTGTTGAGTTTTAAAATCCATGTCCAACGAATCCAGCGTTTCACCATCATCGAGCAATACGCCAATAACCGTGTTCACAGGTACATTTTCTGTTTTCGAGGCCACTAGGATGCGGCCCAATACACCCTCGTCCACCGCTTCGACTTCCATAGTCGCTTTATCTGTTTCAATTTCAGCGATGACATCCCCAGAAACAACATTGTCGCCGACGTCTTTGCACCATTTCGCCAAAGTTCCTTCAGTCATTGTCGGGGACAAAGCTGGCATTAAAATTTCTATAGGCATTTGTAGAGCCCTAACTTTTATAACATACCGTTTTGACAGCCGACAAAATATCAACAACTTGAGGAAGTGCTAGAGCCTCAAGATTAGCTGCGTAGGGAAGTGGAACATCCTCTGCGGAGACCCGACCTACTGGCGCATCAAGGTAATCAAATGCCTCTTCCATCACGATTGCCGAGATTTCCGAGCCAATTCCCGCAAATGACCAACCTTCCTCTGCAACGACAGCTCGATTAGTTTTTTTGACCGATTTCAAGATTGTCTCCTTGTCCAGCGGCCTTAACGTCCTGAGATCAATTACCTCGGCATCAATCCCTTCGGCACTCAATTCTTCAGCCGCTGAGAGTGCCTTTCCAACCATTATCGAGAAAGCAATAATAGTAACATCATTTCCCTCCCTAACTACCCTTGCTTTTCCGATCGGTATAGTCCAATCAGCGTCAACGGGGACCTCACAGCTCTCTCCATACAAAATCTCATTTTCGAGAAATATGACGGGATCTAAATCACGGATCGCAGATTTCAACAGACCCTTTGCATCCCCCGCGTTAGATGGCGCAATCACCTTTAGACCAGGAATATGGGCATACCAACTAGCGTAACATTGAGAATGCTGCGCCGCCACACGAGCTGCAGCTCCATTTGGCCCCCGAAATACAATCGGACAGCCCATTTGTCCACCTGACATATAATTAGTCTTGGCTGCAGAGTTAATAATTTGATCCATTGCCTGCATCGCAAAATTAAATGTCATAAACTCAACAATTGGCTTTAATCCTCCAAATGCAGCACCTACACCTATACCGGTGAAGCCGTGTTCCGTAATTGGAGTATCGACTACCCTTCTATCGCCGAATTCAGCCAACAGTCCCTGACTAACCTTATAAGCACCCTCATATTGGGCAACTTCTTCTCCCATCAAAAACACAGCATCATCAACGCGCATTTCCTCAGCCATTGCATCTCTGAGAGCTTCTCGCATGGAAACAACGACTGTACTTCCAGTGTAAACTGTTTCCGTCTTGATAGCGCTCTCGCAAAGAGGATCGGCGCTCTCAATTTTATCTCCCATCAAACTGGTGTGAGAACCGCCAAAAGCCCCTTGTTTTGCATCCCCGGGAGGCCCAGCAGGCGAGGCGGTATTTACTTCAATGGCATTTTTTGGATCGTCTCCTTCCTCTAATAGTACTGCTATCACAGTGTTAACCGGAACTGACTCGCTCCCCCCATCAACCAAAATTTTACCCAACACGCCCTCGTCCACCGCTTCGACTTCCATAGTCGCTTTATCTGTTTCAATTTCAGCGATGACATCTCCTGCATCAACTTGGTCGCCCTCTGTCTTCAACCATCGGGTCAAATTACCCTCAGTCATCGTCGGCGAAAGAGCCGGCATCAAAATGTTAACTGCCATATTCGTTAATTCCCGTTCAATTTTCAGGCGCTTACATAGACATCACTATAAAGCTCTGTTGGCTCCGGCTCAGGACTTTGTTGAGCAAATTCGGCTGCATCGGCCACTATCGATCGAATTTCTCGATCCAGTTTTTTCAAAGAGGCCTCTGTCGCAGCATTAATCTCGATAAGCCATTCGCTTAACATGTTAATTGGATCGGAATTTGTACGAATATTGTCGACTTCCTCTTTTGAACGATATCTAGCCGGGTCAGACATTGAGTGCCCTCTATATCGATAAGTTTGCATTTCTAGAATTAAAGGCCCTTTTCCAGACCGACACCACTCGGCTGCTTCCAAAGCTGCTTGCTTAACCAGTTCCACACACATACCATCAACCTGTCGTCCAGGGACACCGAGGCTCTCACCCAGCTTGTAAAGGTCTGTTTCCGCGGACGCACGCTCTACCGAAGTCCCCATGCCGTATTTATTATTTTCGATCACATATATGACTGGCAATTTCCACAAGGCCGCCATGTTAAAACTCTCATGGACCTGTCCCTGATTCGCTGCACCATCTCCAAAATATGTTACAGAAATTGCATTATTTTTCTTATATTTGTGACAAAAAGCCAGACCAGTCCCGATGGACACCTGGGCTCCTACGATACCGTGCCCACCATAAAAATTTTTTTCTCGACTAAACATATGCATTGAACCGCCTTTACCCTTGGAATAACCACCAATGCGACCAGTCAGTTCCGCCATTACTCCACGCGATTCCATGCCACAGGCAAGCATATGGCCATGATCTCTGTAGCTTGTTATCACGCTGTCGTTTTCTTCTAGTGCCGCCTGCACACCCACGACAACCGCTTCTTGGCCTATGTAAAGGTGACAAAAGCCTCCGATTAGCCCCATGCCATAAAGCTGTCCCGCGCGTTCTTCGAAACGCCTTATTAAAAGCATATCTCGATAGTAATGGAGCAGTTGATCATTCGAGCTTCTTCTCTCCGAGGATGAGTAATTTTTCACAAGGTCAGGTTTTAAAGACTTTTTACCCGCTGTTTTCTTGCTCTTTTTACCAGAACCAGATGCCATAACGTCTCTCCCCTGGACTTGCCAGTTGTACGCTAGAAAATAACTAAAAAAACGTCACCTAAGGGTATACGAAACGAAATCTCAAGCAATGTTTCCTTGAGAAAGTTTATGTTTTTTTAAGGGTGTGTTTTGAAAGAAACGTTACTTTTTTTCTGCAAAAATGACGCAATCAAAATAGTCAGAGTTTCCCTTTTAAAAAAATAACCGCTTCGTCTTTACTCGAAAAACCCATCATCAGTCTAACCCTTTCATCCAAAAGGTCCGCATCAAGGCTCTCAGTGCGCATTAATTTAATTTTATTCTCCCAAGCCACGCGCTCCGCCAAGAGATTTTTATTCTCACGCTCTTCCTGGTCAATTTGCTGATTTAATTGAACCCAGGCGAACAGACCTCTCTCCCCTTGCACCATATGGAATAAAAAGTACGCAACCAGTATGCCGCCGAAAAAAGAGCCCGCGACTTGCCTACCCCGTCTTCTTATTTCAAGAAATAGATCCATCTTATGAACGAATCATACATGACCAGCCCTAGTCAAGAAATTTAAAAAAATATATATCTTCTATTCACTTACAAAATTTGATGTCGGTTACTCGCACAAAACCGATATTTTTACCTGTGTTTTGTGTTCCATTGGAATTACTTTTTCGACGCAAAAATAGTCGATCCTGGATATACTGCTAGCCTATCTAGATCTTCCTCTATCCTAAGCAACTGATTGTACTTAGCAATGCGATCAGACCTGCAGATCGAGCCGGTTTTGATTTGCCCACAACCAGTTGCGACAGCGAGGTCTGCAATCGAAGAGTCCTCGGTTTCCCCGGACCTATGTGACATCACAGATGAAAACGATGCGCGATGCGCCATTTCCACCGCTGCAAGAGTTTCTGAGAGCGTTCCAATTTGATTGACCTTGATAAGAATAGAATTTCCAATATTTTCCTCAATACCTCGCTCAAGCCTCTCCGTATTGGTCACGAATAAATCATCTCCCACGAGCTGAACTTTGTCTCCCAGAGCTTCTGTTAACAATTTCCAGCCCTCCCAATCATCCTCGGCCATTCCGTCTTCAATGCTTAGAATAGGATAAGAGGAAATTAATGACTGGTAATACTGTACCAATTCTGAACTCTCAAAAACTCGCGACTCCCCTGCAAGGTGATATTTTCCATCTCGGTAAAATTCACTAGATGCAGAATCAAGCGCTATAATCACATCATCTCCAGGAGAAAAACCCGACACCTCTATTGCTTTGAGAATATATTCCAAAGCAGCACGAGTTCCAGAAATGTTCGGCGCGAAGCCACCTTCATCTCCTACGTTTGTGCTCAACCCATCTTTTTGAAGTTCTGATTTCAGAGAATGAAAGATCTCTGCACCGCAACGCAACGCATCTGAAAATGTCTCTGATCCAACCGGCATAATCATAAATTCCTGTATATCGATAGGATTATCTGCGTGAGCACCGCCGTTTAAGATATTCATCATTGGAACAGGCATAATATGAGCTGAGATGCCTCCTACGTATCGATACAGTGGCAAACCAGACTCTTCCGCCGCGGCTTTTGCAACAGCCAAACTGACGCCCAGAATGGCATTCGCTCCCAATCGGGCTTTATTCGAAGTTCCATCTAGAGCAACCATAATTTCATCGAGGCCAGGCTGATCTTCTGCATCCATCCCGCAGAGAGCTTCGGCTAACTCACCATTGACAGCGTCTAAAGCCCGCAAAACACCTTTCCCACCGAAACGTTTTTTATCTCCATCCCGCAATTCAACCGCTTCATGCGCGCCAGTAGATGCACCAGACGGAACAGCGGCACGACCAAAGGACCCGGTTTCTAGCAGAACATCTACCTCTACTGTGGGGTTTCCTCGTGAATCGAGGATTTCACGACCATGTATTGCTGTAATTGCGGTCATCTACACATCTCCAAATAAATCCATTTTTATACCAGCCATGTCAGACTTTACTTTTGGATAGTTCGTCGAAAGCCTGCAACGTTTTTATGAGGGAGGGTATTTCTTTTAAAGGAACCATATTGGGTCCGTCACTTGGCGCCTTGTCAGGGTCTTGATGAGTTTCTGCGAAAATAGCCGCTACGCCCACAGCAACAGCTGCCCTTGCTAGGACCGAGACATATTCCCTTTGCCCTCCACTAACTGTTCCTTGTCCACCGGGCTGTTGAACAGAATGCGTCGCATCAAAAACCACTGGAAGGCCGGTTTCTTTTAAAATTGGTAAAGAACGCATATCAGACACTAGCGTATTATATCCGAAACTCGTACCCCGTTCACAAAGCAAAATTTTATCATTTCCTGAAGACTCAACCTTGGCCGCCACATTTTTCATGTCCCACGGCGCAAGAAACTGACCTTTTTTTATGTTAAGCGCACAGCCTGTCCCCGCCGCTTCAATTAGCAAATCGGTTTGCCTGCAGAGAAATGCCGGGATTTGAATGACATCGACCGCCTCCCCAACTGGACCACATTGTTCTACGGAATGAACATCCGTTAAAACTGGACAACCAAAACGTTCTCTCACCTCGGATAAAATCGGCAACGCCTTTTTCAAGCCAAGCCCTCTAGAACTATTGATAGAAGTTCTATTTGCTTTATCAAAAGACGTTTTATAGATAAGTCCGATATGACTTTTCTTGCAAATCTCGACCAACGCATGCGACATCTCCAAAGCATGCTGGCGGCTCTCCAGCACACAAGGGCCTGCAATCAGCGACATCGGTAGTTCGTTACCAATTTCTAAAGCCCCAATTTTAATTTGCCGTGCGTCAGACATTAGTCACAACCTCCGATAAGAGACTTCAGACATTGCTAAACAAGCCGCGAGCGCTCTACAGCCGCTTTGATGAACGCTGTGAACAATGGGTGAGGTTCAAATGGTTTGGATCTGAGCTCAGGATGAAATTGTACACCAACAAACCAAGGATGATCTGCTAATTCAACTATCTCCGGCAAATGGCCATCGGGTGACAGACCCGAAAAGATCAAACCGCACTCCTCTAAACGCTGCTGATAATCAATATTGACTTCATAGCGGTGCCTGTGCCGTTCAACTATCTCTTCAATTCCGTAAACCGATCGCACCAATGATCCTTCGCTCAATTTGCAAGGGTATGCTCCTAACCGCATTGATCCGCCTAATTCGGTATGCTGATCACGCCTCTCGCGTGTCGTCCCTTTTTTCCACTCTGTAAGCAACCCAACTACTTGATTTCTAACCGACCCAAACTCTGTCGATCCCGCACCATCGATAGACGCAAGATTGCGTGCTGCTTCAATTACTGCCATTTGCATACCAAAACAAATTCCCAGATAGGGTACACCTCGTTCCCTCGCAAATTTAACGGCAGCTATTTTACCCTCTGCCCCCCGTTCTCCAAACCCTCCTGGAACCAAAATACCCTGGACATCCTCCAAATAATGGACCACATCCTCACTCTCAAAGATTTCTGAGTCTATCCAATCCATGTTTACGCCGACATTATTAGCGATACCTCCATGGTCTAATGCCTCAGCTAGAGACTTGTAAGCATCCGGTAGCTCAGTATATTTGCCTACTACGGCTATCTTCACTCGACTTTCAGGTCCTTTTATACGGGTCACGATGTCCTGCCAGCGCCTAAGATTTAACTTTGCTGAGGTCTCAATCCCGAAATAATCACAAACAGCTTTATCAAAACCTTGTTCATGATAGATCAAAGGGACCTCGTAAATCGTTTCGACATCTGGAGCAGAAATTACTCTCTCAGGCTTAACATTACAAAAAAGTGCAATTTTTCTGCGCGCATCTTCGGGAACCTCTCTGTCTGAACGACAAAGTAGCACATCAGCAGTGATCCCCATGCTTTGCAGTTCTTTTACAGAATGCTGTGTAGGTTTGGTCTTTAACTCCCCCGCAGCACTTAAGTGGGGCAAAAGAGTTAAGTGAACAAACAGCGACTTATCCTTTCCTAGCTCATTAGCCTTCTGTCTGATAGCCTCCAAGAAAGGTAGGCTTTCTATATCTCCAACAGTTCCCCCAACTTCACAGAGAACGAAATCTTCATCGGATAAATCAGCCGATATAAATTCCTTTATCGCGTCCGTAATATGAGGAATTACCTGGACGGTAGCCCCCAAATAGACACCCTTTCTCTCACGTGAGATGACATTTGAATAAATCTTTCCTGTAGTGACGTTATCACTTCTTCGCGCTGAGACACCGGTAAACCTCTCATAATGTCCAAGATCTAGATCTGTCTCTGCGCCATCATCGGTGACGAAAACTTCGCCGTGCTGAGTGGGGCTCATAGTTCCTGGGTCAACATTTAAATACGGATCCAGCTTTCTAAGCCGGACCTTGAAACCCCTTGCTTGAAGAAGTGCTCCAAGGGCAGCCGAGGAAATGCCTTTACCTAAAGAGGAAACCACGCCGCCAGTAATAAATACAAATCGCGTCATGGAACTGCATAATACACAAAAAATACAGGTTAGCCCATCCGGAAAGTCAAAACGGAACCAGCGGTTTACCCGAGGTGATTCGCTTGCGGTCTATTTTCCAACAGGCGCGGCTGGCAAGGATGATCCTGCCGGTACGGAGGGTTGATTTGTTTTTACCGGTTGATCAACAATAGAACGTTTGTCTCGTCCGTTTCCAGCGATAATCGCTAAAATTAGACTAGTTGCAATAAAACACGCCGCGAGAATACCGGTCCAACGGGTCAAGAGATTTCCTGCGCCGCGCGCAGATACCAACCCATCCATCGACCCGCCACCAATACCTAGCGCTCCACCCTCGCTCCGTTGCAATAAAACGAGCAATACAAGTCCGAGTGCTAAAAAAACATGGATCAGGAGTAAAATCGTTTGCATTGATAACACCTTTCAAAAATCAGAAATAATGATTTTAAAATTTATTCCGGATTAATGAGTGTTAACTACTTTTTTTAAAACCAAAATTCAACATAGATCTTTTGCGCAGGCGTAGATTGACCAAAAGTCATCTAATTTCAAACTCGCCCCACCGATTAAGCCTCCATTTACATTTTCGACTGACAATATATCGTGCGCATTTTGGGGGTTCATGGAGCCGCCGTAGAGAATGCGAACTTCTGAGGCGCTCTCAACTGTTTCAGCTAGACATGTCCTTATTGTTGAGTGCGCTTCAGCAATCTCGTCGAACGTAGGCGTTAGCCCTGTTCCAATCGCCCATACTGGCTCGTAAGCAATAGTTAGCTCCCAAGAGGTTAACTTTTCTGGAATAGAGCCTTTAATTTGCTCAGAGATCCGCGCCAAGGTCTCGCCGAGATTACGTTCCTCAGAGGTCTCACCCACACAAATAATTACATTAAGGCCCGCAGAAATTGCTGCCAGAGCCTTATCTTTTATTGATGAATTGCCCTCACCATACGCCGAACGCCTCTCTGAATGACCTAGTATAACGTACTGACAACCGACATCTTTTAGCATTCCGCAACTGATATCACCCGTGTACGCGCCAGCCGATGCAGAGTGACAATTTTGAGCACCGAGATACAAATCATCAGAGAGATTATCTCTTACCGTCGGTATGCTTATAAACGAGGGGCATAAAAGAACGTCACACTTTTTTTCTTGTTCTTTTTGATAACGGTTTGATAACTCTGAAGCATAAGCTGCAGCCTCTTCCGTCATCAAGTTCATTTTCCAATTACCAGCTATTAGGGGAATCATTCTGATACCTTAACAAAAACACCTTCGGAAATAACACCTTGCACAACGCCGACGGATACAGGTATCTAACATAACATGTCTTAGACACAAAGTTAACACACAACCCAGATGTATGATAAAAGAGTGGTGTTTACGATGAGATGGATCAGCAACCGGCGTAGGCCGCGACTAAATATTTTACCCGGAAGCGAAACACATGATTGAAGCAATGCGATCTAAGGCGGCATCGTGGATAGCCAAGATTTTAGCTCTATTTCTAATACTGTCTTTTGCTGTCTGGGGTATAGGAGACATGGTGCCAGGTCAGGGTGTGCCACAAACTGTAGCCACGCTGAATGACGTGAAAATAGAAAAAGATGTAGTCATCAACAAGTTACAAAGTTCCGTCAATATCATGAGAGCCGCATTGGGCCCCCAGTTTGACAACCGACAAGCCGTTAAACTTGGGTTTTTAGAGAGAGCTCTCGACGAGATAATAGATGAAACTCTACTGCAGAAAGAGGTCGACAATTTAAAGCTGGAGGTGGGCGAAAGCACCATCCGCCGGGCTATTTATGACGACCCTAGATTTAGAGGGACTGGAGGATCTATCGATCGACAAGCATTTCAAAGTTACCTTCAACGGGAAGGGCTCTCAGAAAGCCAGTTCGTCTCAATTCTTAGCAATCAAATTAGACAAAACCAGTTACTCTCAGCATACACCTCTGGACTTGAGGTACCGGACTTGCTCGTTGAGAAGCTCACCGAATACAGCAATGAGCAACGAATTGCAGAGATTTTAACAATTCCTTATCGAAAAGCCGACTCCTTCACGACTCCGGATCCAGAAACCCTGAAAAAATTCTACCAAGAGAACAAGAGTCGTTTTCTTACACCAGAATATCGCGATATCACTGCAATATATCTTAATCCGAAAGAATTCGGAAAAAGCATCACCCCTCCTCTTGATAGAGTTAGAGAGAGCTTTGAAGCACTAAAAGCATCGGCCTCTGTGCCAGAACGAAGAGACTTCTCCCAAATCCTAATCCAATCCGATGAGAGCTTAAACCAAATTCAGAAAGGATTTAAAAAAGGAAAAACTTTTGAACAAGTTTCCATTGACGCAACGGGAAAGCCCCCTCAAGCACTCGGAGCTCTATCAAAAAATGAAATGCTACCAACAATTGCTGAACCAGCATTCAAACTCAAACTTTATGAAATCACTAAGCCTATAAAAACAGCTCTTGGATGGCATATACTTAAATTAAACAGGGTTGAGGCCGCCCGAGTAGCGACGATAGAGGATTTGCGACCTCAAATAATAGAAGAATTAAAAAGAGAGATTGCAACCGACGAAATCATCCAAATTACAGACCAGATTGATGATAAACTTGCGGCGGGTTTATCACTTGAGGATGCTGCAAGTGCAGTTGGGATAAACCCTATCAAATTTAGCCTTGTCGACTCTTTGGGTACCACCACCGGCGGCATGCGGGTTCCAGAATTTCCAAAATCCCGGCGTTTCATTGATCTCACAACACAACTAGAACCTGGAGAAATTTCGACTATTGAAGAAACAGACGATGGTAGTTTTTTCGTCCTGAGAGTAGATCAAATTTATGAACCTAGAATCCCTGAAATAAACGATGTTCAGGAAAAAGCTATCTTTGCCTGGAAACAGGACCAGGTTCAAAAATTTGCCCTTGAACAAGCAAAAAGTTTGATGAAGATCGCAAGGTTCAGAGGCCTTAAACAAGTAGCAAAGGCGCAAAACCTCGCAGTGCGGAAGACCCAACCTTTTTCTCGATCAAATCGGAGCCCGGAAACAAAAATTTCAGACCAATTATCCTTGGCCATATTCAACGCAAAAGAGAACGAGTTGGTTATGGGGGCAAATATCGACACTTTCTCGGTTGCAAGGGTAGTCAAGATTATCAGGGTTGATGCCGATCGTAAGTCGGCGAGTTTTGCCGAGGCAAAAAATTCAATTAGGGAAGCTATTTCCCAGGATTTCATTCGGCAGCTTATCTCTGAGCTCAAAAAAACCTCAGACCTTACAATTAATCGTCAGGTTTTTCAGCGCATAAAAGATGAGCAATTAGGTGGTTAATGTGCACCTCACCCACATTTCAAGATTTTCTTAGAAAATACAATTCCGGTGCATCTCAGGTTGTTGCAACAAGTTTAACAGCCGATTTAGAGACACCAGTTTCAGCCATGATGAAACTGGCCAATGATGAACCAAACAGTTTCCTTCTAGAGTCGGTAGAGGGAGGTCTGCATCGGGGCAGGTACTCCATAATAGGGTTCCGGCCTGACATCATCTGGCAGTGCAATGGAAATATCGCTCATACTGTCTCTATAGATGACTCTGGTAACTCCAAGACGGTAAAAAATAAAGAGCCAGCTCTCGAATCTCTTCAAAAACTTATAGAAGAATCACAAATTCAACTGCCCGAAGATTTACCTCCAATGGCAGCAGGTCTTGTTGGATATCTAGGCTACAATACAGTCTCGCTAATGGAAGCCATTCCTTCCTCTAAACCAGATCCAATTGGCACTCCCGATGGATTGTTTATAAGGCCAAAAATCATGGCCATTTTTGACCTCGTAAAGGATACAATGACAATTATCACCCCTGTTCGACCTGTTCCCGATAAAAGCGCAGAACAAGCCTGGGAATTGGCGAAAGATAGGTTATTAAAGTCGGTAAAAAATTTCGGAAGACCTCTTGATCGTCAAATATCCAAAACTCCGAAAAAATCACCTTCGTTGAAACTCCACTCAAACACTTCCAAAGAAAATTTCATCAAAATGGTAGCAAAGGCAAAAGATTATATTTTGGCTGGCGATATCTTTCAGGTTGTTCTGTCCCAGAGGTTTAAAATTCCTTTTAAGCTGCCTCCATTTGCCCTCTACCGGTCGCTGAGGCGAACAAATCCATCGCCTTTTTTATATTATCTAAATTTTGAAAATTTTTCAGTGGTGGGCTCCAGCCCCGAAATATTGGTGCGTATGAGAGATGGCAAAGTTACAATTCGTCCACTTGCAGGCACAAGGAAAAGAGGAGCAACCCAGGCTGAAGATCAAAAACTAGAAAAAGAATTGCTAGGTGATCAAAAAGAACTTGCAGAACATCTTATGTTGCTTGACTTGGGCCGAAATGATGTGGGCCGGGTCGCCAAAATAGGAACCGTCAAGGTTACTGAAAAAATGATAATTGAGAGGTATTCCCATGTAATGCACATCTCTTCAAATGTTGAAGGAGAAATAGACCCGAATAGGGGAGCCATGGAAGCTCTCGCCGCCGGGTTCCCGGCAGGGACTGTCTCAGGCGCACCAAAAATTCGGGCGATGGAAATTATTGATGAACTAGAGGTGGAAAAACGGGGAATATACGCCGGGACTGTCGGATACTTCTCAGCAAATGGGAGCATGGACACCTGTATATTGCTAAGAACCGCGATCCTGAAAGATGGTAACATGTACGTTCAAGCGGGTGCCGGGGTTGTATCAGACAGTGTCGCGGAAGCGGAATATCAGGAGTGTCAAAACAAGGCAGAGGCTCTGCTCCGATCAGCG
>CAJXEC010000047.1 GCA_913052165.1 uncultured Rhodospirillaceae bacterium | reverse complement strand
AAAGACTCCTACCTTCACAATCCCACCAATTGGGGTTTCAACAAAGAAAGGACGTAATGTGCTTCGCATGAAGTATTGCCATTTCGAGATTAGCATTTATCGTTTCAAGCGTCGTTGCACGCTAACTGGCTGTAGAGTTGAAGAAAATTTCCAACTTTATTGTGCTCGGTGCAAAGGTCACCGTAACCATTAAATCTTTGTTTTGCACTGGACCTTGGTTTTGTTTCGCCTATCATGCTCCAACAAATAGTTACAATTATAGGGGGAGTTTATTATGAAATTTAGAGGTTGCTCAGGATTGATAGCAACGTTTGCATTCGCGTTGTTGTTCTCGACCTTGTCTACAAATGTGACAATGGCCAACGGATTTTATCAGGGTAAAACCATCAAAATGATTGTTCGCTCCGCGCCAGGAGGAGGATATGATTTTTATGCAAGAATTATTGCAAGGCATTTATCAAAACACTTAGCCGGCAACCCTAAAGTTATTGTTATGAATATGCCAGGCGCGGGTGGCGTAGTGGCGGCTAATTACATGATGAGCCGGGCTAAACAGGATGGAACCGAAATAGCAATCTTATCGCGCGAGGCGCAGATTGCTCAGCGGTCTGGTGATGCGGGCGTCAAATATGATTTGAGGAAATTGAATCCATTAGGAAGCGCTGCATCTGCGACTTTCCTGGTTGCCATGGCAAAGGATCATCCCGTCAAAACGTACAAGCAACTAAAGGAGAGTAAGACCACAGTATTATTTGCGGCGTCCGGTCCAGGGGCAGGCTCTTACACCTATCCTGCACTGTTGAGACAGGATGGTTTTCCTGTGAAAATTATTTCTGGATTTCAGGGGGGCGCATCCAGATTTCTTGCTATCGAGAGAGGGAATGTGCATGCCACCGCAAATTCCTACGAGAGCACTGCAAAAGCCATAAAAGAATTGGGCTTGGTTCCTGTGCTATGGGTGGGCGCTAAAAGAAAAGAATTGGCCGGTGTGGCTCATATTAGTGAGCAACTTTCTTCGAAAGGAAAGCAATTCGCAGCCCTTATGGCAGCGCCCTTGGCAGCGGGAAGGCCATTCTACACTACGCCTAATGTTCCCGCAGATCGATTGAAGTCGTTGAGGGCGGCCTTCAAAGCGACTCTTATGGACACCGCACTATTATCCGAGGCAAAACGATCCAAAAGAAACGTTCAGTGGACATCGGCTGAGGAAGTTGACCGGGTCAACAGAGAGGTTCTGGGTGCTTCGGATGATGTGATTGCGATGTACAAGGCCGCGCAAAAAAGACCAAAGCTCAATTACAAAAAACTACCCAACGTCGCTGGACCCATTACCAAAATAAAGAAAAAAGGTAAGAGGATCACTGTAGGAGGTAAAACTTTTAAAATCTCCGGTAAGCGCACGAAAATAATGGTTGCGGGAAAAAAAGCAAAACGCAAAGCTTTTAAGGTAGGAATGGAATGCAAAGTTATGTTCCAGAAAGGAAAAAAAGAAGCGGCTATGGTTGACTGTAAGTAGGCTAAAAAGGGCGGACCAACTTTGGTCCGCCTTTTTTTCTTATTCAATAAGACTTGTCGATGATTGATGCGGCGATAGAGGGTCTCTTCGGGATTCTCCAGTGGAAGGCTTTCCTTCTAATGATAGTGGGCATTATCGTCAGCTCTACTCTGGTCGCGATGCCCGGGATTGGCAGTAAGACCGCGATTGCCTTGATGCTGCCTATAGCCTTCGTCCTAAATCAATTTGAGGCTATTTGTCTTATTATGAGCGTCTGGGCCGTAAGTAATACCGCAAATTCCATTACCTCTATTCTGTTTAGTGTCCCGGGCGGTGGCGGTTCTCAGGCAACAATAATGGATGGCTATCCCATGGCCAGGAAAGGTGAGGCAGCGCGTGCGTTGGCGGCAGCCTTCACATCCTCAGCGATCGGCGGCATAATTGGAGCGATAGCGCTTTTCCTTGCTATTCCAGTTTTGCGCCCGCTCGTTCTAATTCTTGGGCCACCAGAATTTTTTATGCTGGTCATGGTGGGTGTCGCGATGGTTGGGACGCTTAGCGGTAAATCCCCGATCAAAGGAATAATTATTGGGGGGCTGGGTATTTTAGTCTCTTTGGTAGGTGTGCATGTCTCCACGGGTCTTCACCGGTTTACCTTCGATCAGCTCTACCTAGTCGATGGATTAAAACTTATTCCTGTTACAATCGGCCTTTTTGCTATTCCTGAGTTGATCTACATGGCGGTAAAAGGGACTGGTATTGCTGATGTTCCGCTTGGAGATCTAACCAAGGGGCGTCGGCAGGGGATAAAAGACGCATTTACGCATTGGTGGCTCGTTATACGAAGCAGTTTAATCGGTATCTGGGTTGGCATTATCCCGGGACTTGGTTCCTCGGTAGCGGACTGGTTTGCCTATGGGAGTGCAAAGCAAACATGTCCAGGAGCTTCAGATACTTTTGGAAAAGGTGATGTGCGCGGGGTTATAGCTGTTGATGCAGCTACCAACGCCAAGGAAGGAGGGTCGCTGATCCCTACATTGGCATTTGGAATCCCAGGTTCGAGCACATTGGCGTTAATCTTTGGCGGGTTGATCATTGTTGGTATTTCGCCCGGAAAAAATATGCTTACCACTGATTTGAGCCTTACATTTTCGATGATCTGGCTTCTCATTATTGGAAGCATTATCACCTCGATCCTCTGCCTTGCTTTCACACGGCAACTGGCTCTGGCTACAACGGTACGGCCCACAATTTTAATTCCTATTGTTTTAGGAATGGCTGTTATTGGCAGCTTTGCTGCCTCAAACAGATTTGAAGACGTGGTAATTATGGCAGTATTCGGGTTGATTGGATATTTTATGCGATTTGCTGGATGGCCACGTCCGCCATTTCTTTTAGGTTTGGTTTTGGGCCCAATTGCTGAGAGGTATCTGTGGACTTCAATACAGCTTTATGGGGGCGAATTCCTCCTGAGACCGGGTGTAATAACCATTTTTATCCTTTTGGTTTTGGTAATTTTTTATCCAGTTCTTATGAGAAAACTATCAATCGGAAAAGGAAATGATGTTTCTGGCTAAAATATTTATGTACTTGCTGACGGCCGCAGCACTTAGCGTAATCTTTGTGTACTCGCAGGATATGCCTTTGGCCGCCAGCATTTATCCGGAGATTGTGGCAATTATAGTGGGCGTCTTGTTGGTTATTGAGATAATTAGAGCCGTTCCCTCCGGGTCGGGAGCAGCTGATACCTCAATGGGGGCGGACATCGATCTTGCTGAAGATGAGAAAACGCGTTGGGGCATGCGCAAGGCGGGGCTGGTTTTTGGATCTATATTTCTATTGCTGTTAGGGCTCTATTTGTTTGGATTTTATATCACAATACCCTTGTTTATTTTTGCGTATATGTTGCTCGAGAAGGAAAGTATATTTCTCTCAGGAATTTTTGCCGCGGTCGTTGGTTTTATAAACTGGTACGTATTCGGTGAGCTTTTGAGCCTTCCTTTCCCCAGCGGCTTGCTGGTTGGCTGATACAAAGATTGAGTAATTTTAAGAAGAATAAAGAGGAAACATTGGATACAAAACCTTTAAGTGAAGATGGCCAGGATATCTCAAAGAGATTTCTTGTTGATCCCTATGAAAACTGGGCAAGAGGGGAGGGTATCCCCATACATCTCGATTTTGGACATAACCTATTGGCGCTCGAGACGGGTCGTTGGGATCGTTGGGAGACTACCGGTTGTTTCGCCCATACCCATGGGCGTGGAGATTTCATGGCAAACTATGTCCTTGAAATAGAGCCAGGTAAGAAAACTGCTGAAATTAGGCACATTTATGAGAGTTTTTTTTACATTCTTAAGGGTGTTGGATCAGCTACAGTTGAATATCCCAATGGTGAAAGTCGTACTTTTGAATTTGGACCTAAGGCGCTGTTTACTGTGCCTTTAAATTGTAAATATCGGATTTTTAATGGGTCCGGGCAAGAGCCCTTGAGGCTGTCTTGTACCAATGATGCCCCTTTGGTAATCAATTTATTTCACAATGAGAAATTTGTTTTCGAGAATGGTTTTGATTTTCCTGAGCGACTAGGTGCGGATGGTCATTTTGAGGGAGAAGGTGAGCATTTGCGCGTTAATCGCGGAGACAATGTCGCTGAAGCAAATTTATGGGAAACCAATTTTGTTAATGATTTAACAAATTTTAAATTATATTCAATGGATGCGCGAGGAAAAGGCTCGCTGAATGTTTCATTCATTCTGGCTGACAGCACAATGCATGCGCATTCATCAGAAATACCGGTTGGGAGGTACAAAAAGGCGCATCGGCACGCGGCAGGGACCCATGTACACGCAGTGAGCGGGGTTGGATATACCCTGCTTTGGTATGAGGGAGATGAAAAGTTTGTCGAAATTCCATGGGAGCATGGGTTTATGTACACGCCTCCCTTTTGGATGTTTCACCAACATTTTAACACAGGCCCGAGTCCTGCACGTTACCTTGCATGTAGTATGGGAAGTCGTAGATATCCCTTTATTGCATTGAGACGAAAAAGCGCGGAGGGTAAAGGGGCTACCTCTATTCAAGAAGGAGGGCGACAGGTCGAGTACGAAGATCAGGACGATAGGATACATCGTAAATGGTTGGAGGCAATTAAAGAGCGCGGCGTGAGTTCTAATATGGGCGACGTGTTCAATGAACAAAAGATTTTAAGCATTCCCGAAAGCAAATTGACTGGCAGGATCAAGACCCCACCTTCAATCGGCCCCGCCGTGTAACTATTTCTAGATTTTAATGAAGTTCAAAAATTTTGTTTAGAAAATGATAAAACCAGATGCCGAGCGAATAATCCGATCACCATATTCACCCTACGAGGAGGATGGCGGTGTTTTGTTTCATAAAACTGGTGGGATATTTAAGAAAATGGAATTCAAAAGAGGGGCTCCGGATGGCCCTTGGTTCCAATATCATCCTAACGGTCAAATTCAGTATGAGGGTTTTTTCAAAAACGGGAAACCTGAAGGCTCGATAACCATGTATTATGACAATGGGCAGGTATTTCGAAGAGGTGAATACAAAAATGGCCTGAAAGAGGGAACTTGGTCCATTTATGACAAAAAGGGCAATATGCTCGATGAGGTGACTTTTAAGCTGGGGAGGGCTGTTTGACCCTTTTTTATTCCTAACGTAAAAATAAAAGAGATTTTCTGTATTTTAATCAATCTCGACCTTTATCTCTCCCACGGTCTCATATTTATTGTTTTTAATTCTCTTTACTATGACGATGCCACCCGAGTCCGGATAGGTCCCAGTTAGAGCCCCAATATTTACATAATGTGTGACTAAGATGAGAGGTTCGTGTTTTAAAGTCTGCCTACTTAGAAAATCATGAAGCGCTGCCATTTGCGGCACTTCATTCTCCTCTCTTTCAAAAAATGAATTCAGAGCCTGAAGATCAATCACCTCTCCTAGTCCCAACATTGATGCTGTTTCTCGACATCGGCACCACTGACTAGAGTATATCTTAGCCTTATTAAAACCTTTACTCTTAAAAAGTTTGCCAATTTTTAATGCTTGTCTGCGGCCTTCATCATCCAAATTGCGCTGGGTACTGCAGTCTCCGATAACAAATTCAGGAGGATCGCCGAAACCTGGTGCAAGCGCGTGCCTAATCATAACAAAGTGCCCTTCAGAGCTTGCTGCTGCCCATAGTCTATCGTTTGCAATACTCACATTGGAGAGACCGAGCATCAAATAGGTAGAGAATAAAATTACAAATGTGTCTTGGCGAAAGGATCTTTTTGTTATCAAAATTCACAACTCCATCAGGAAAGAACTGCTGAGATTTTTCGATCTGTTTGTTCGCGGTAGTTTTCAAATAAGTAAGACCAAAATAAAGGGACACCATTCAATGATTACACAGGACCAACTTCGGGTCATCGCTCTTGAGGAACATTATTGGGATTACGAGGTTGAAACACACTTTAAGGGAAGGGACTCATCCCGGCGGAATGCCTTAATGGATAGATTGCATGATTTGGGAGAATTGAGGCTAAAAGAAATGGATGAAGCAGGGATTGATGTCCAAGTCCTAAGCCATGGCGCACCTTCTCTTCAAAGGGTCGACGCCGAGTCGGCAGTAGCACTCGCAAAGTCAGCCAATGATCGGCTCGCCGAAGCCTGTAGAGCCAATCCCGAGAGGCTATTTGCTTTTGCAGCTTTACCGACCGCGAACCCTAAAGCCGCAGCGGATGAATTAGAGCGGGCCGTGAAGCGTCTTGGCTTCCGAGGGGCAATGATCCATGGTCCAACAGGGACGGATGGTTGGCTGGATAAAAAAGAATATTGGCCAATTTTTGAACGTGCGGAGGCTTTAAATGTTCCGATTTACCTGCATCCGTCGTGGCCTCATAAAAACTTTTTAGAAACGTATTTGTCTGACTATCTGGAAGAGTACCCTGCTTTAGGTGGCCCCGCCTGGGGCTACACAATTGAAACAGCAACGCATGCGTTACGAATTATTCTATCCGGTGTCTTTGATAAATATCCAAATGCCAAAATGATTTTAGGTCATTTGGGAGAGAGTATTCCGTTTTCCCTCTGGCGAATTAATCAAGCTTTGAACCGAATAGAAAACACTGGTGGCGCGTCTTTTCGAGAAATCTTTAGTAAGCATTTTTGGATTACAACGAGTGGTAATTTTTCCAATCCCGCGTTGTTGTGCTGCATGATGGAGATTGGAATAGATCGAATAATGTTTTCTGTGGATTATCCCTTCGTGGAGAATAACGAAGCAACGTCCTGGATTCCAACGATTCCCCTTTGTGAAGAAGATATATCAAAGTTGCTACATAGGAATGCTGAGACTTTATTAAAACTCTGAGGATATTAGTCGGTGGGGGTGTTGAGTAACCTTGCCGCATTCCCCCCCAGGATTGCGGTTCGGTCGTCGTTAGAAAGTTCAGGAGTTTGAAGAACTAAATCGACTTCAGTGGTGCTCCAGCCAAACGGGTAATCCGTGCCAATCATTATTTTATCGACGCCAGTTTGGCTAATTAAATACCCAAGAGCAGGTGGATCAAAGACAATAGAGTCGAAGTAGAGCTGACCGTTTTTTTAGGTAATGAGTTGGCGGGTATTTGCAACATGCTTGGACCCTCTGATGAGAAAAGGTTCGAATTACCGCATCTAAACGATGGGCATAGGACGCGAAATAACCGCCTCCATGGACTGCGCAAATTTTGAGTCCGGGAAATCGATCCAGCGTCCCTTCAAAAATAAGATGGGATAAGGCTAAAGTGGTTTCGAGAGGATTACCAATCGTGTTTGCCAGCGCTCCGCCCCCAGTTAAACGGCCGCCACTTACCATTTCATTAGTCCCTCGAGGATGCATAAAGACCAACAAGTCAAGTTCGTCGCATTTAGCTCAAACGGGGTGAAAGAATGGGTCTGAGAGCTCCCGGCCCTCAACGTAACAACCAATGTTGATGCCTCGGAGACCGAGGTTGTTAACACCGTACTCTATTTGGTCCACGGCCAAGTCTGGATGTTGAAGCGCGATTGATGCAAATGCGATGAAACGATCTGGGTCAGCATGACAAATCTCAGCAAGTCCCTCATTTTGGATCTTAATTACCGCTTCGGCAGCCTCATATTCTAAATGGTACCAGCAGGGGTTTACGCTAAGTACTGCCATGTCGAGGCCCTGTTTATTCATGGAAGCGAGCCGTGCATTCTTATCTTCCATCGATAAATCCGACCGCTCAGGATTTTTGGATCACATCGAGGGCCGCGGGGACTGCTCAATGCGCGTGAATATCAATAGTTCGGATCTTTTTCCCATCAATGACGACCTTACGCCTTGCGGAAGGCTCAATGTTTGGGCTCCCGACAGCATGATCATGGGCAGCACGAAAGGGACTCCAATCGCAATTAACAAATCCTATCGACTGGCGTGGTATACTCACCGCATTCTCCAAAATGGTTGTTGGAGAGTGGAGGATTAGCAAATATCATTAAACTCATCGCTCGAGATGTAAACTGTCAACACCATGCGCTCTGGAATTCAATGAAATTTGTAATGGTAAACAGCTGATGTAAGACCACCGAATCAATCGGGAAATTTTTCTGGCTCTTAATTTTTTTAAAATAAAAGTCGTCGAAGCATTTTCGGTTTAAACTTAATACGTTAGTTTTCATTAATATGACTATCGTAATACCAGACACTGATCCGGCCCTGCTAGCTGATCTTGCGGCGGCGAGCAGGATACTTGCGAAACGAGGTGTTGTAGATGCCTTTGGACATGTGTCGTTAAGGCATCCTGAGAACCCAGAGTTATACCTCATGCCAAAATCACAGGCGCCTGCTCTTGCAACTCCAGGTGATATAATTACCTACGACCTAGACTCTGAGCCTCTCAATGCGGGCAGTCGGGGCAGCTTCATCGAGAGATTTATTCACGGAGAGATCTACAAGCTTCGGCCGGATATTAACTCGATAGTTCATTCCCACTCACCCTCAGTAATTCCGTTTGGCCTTACGCGGACGCCGATGGTTGGAACATTTCATACTGCTGCTTTTCTCGCTAGCGGAGCTCCTGTATTTGATATTCGAGAGAAATTTGGTCAGACTGATATGTTAGTCTGTGATTGCGCCAAGGGCATTGCTCTCGCAGAAACTTTAGCAGACAAACATATTGCACTCATGAGAGCCCATGGGTCGGTTGCCTGCGGTAAAACTCTGCAACTTTCTGTATTTCGTGCGGTTTTTACGGAAGTAAGTGCCCGAATTCAGACCGCAGCACTCTTGTTATCGTCTGGCGAACCCCTAGACGCACTTGAGGAAGAAGAAGGTCGACTTGCTGACGCTGTAAATGATGCGGGAAGTCTGAGAGCTTGGAATTTGTGGCGTACAGAAATTACGATGGAAACCGGATGGTAAGATTTATTTGAGGACAAGACATGCCTTCTCATATCCAGGAGAAAGAACAATTGGTTCGCTGTATAAGGATGCTCGAGCAAAATAGCATTATGGATTACAACGGGCACGCAAGTATGAAAATTGCACCTGATCACATGTTGATCAATATCGGGAATTGTCAGCGCAGCCAATTGACCATTGATGACATTTGCCAGATTGACTTTGACGGCAATGTTATTGAAGGCCAGGGAAAGCCGCCGCTGGAGTTTCATCTTCATGCAGGAGTTTACAAAGCGCGCGCGGACGTTAGTGCGGCGATCCATTGCCATCCCAATTGGTCGACTGTGCTCTCGACTGCAGGCTTGGATTATCTTCCTGTATATGCCCAAGGCTCCTTGGTTTACCCGTTACCTGTTTTGGACTCCCCGGATTCGATTAACAATGTGAATATGGCAAAACGCCTGACCGATACTCTCGGTAACCGACCTGCGGCGCTAATGAAAGCGCATGGTGTCGTCACGACTGGTGCTTCAATCATCGATGCGTTCGTCCTTTTGAACTATCTGGAAGAAAATGCGGAGCGTCAATATCGATCTCATCTAATTGGAACTCCCTACGCGTTTACTGAGGAAGAACTCGAGCTGTGTTATGAAAAACTTTATAATCCAGGGCTATTTCTTAGAACTTGGAACCATTTCAGCGCAAAACTCGATGGAATTGTTCACGACGCTTAGAAAATTGATAAGACCTCGATGGAAAAACTAGAGAAATTCGCGCTGGCAGGCGTGATTGGTTGGCCAGTAATGCACTCCCGGTCCCCACTCATGCACAATTATTGGATGGAGCAGCAGGGAATAAAAGGGGCCTATTTACCCCTGGCGGTTAAACCGGGAAAAGTTCCGGAGGCCCTTCGGGCTCTACCAAAGCTCGGGTTCGCAGGTTGTAACGTGACTATTCCACATAAGTTAGTGGCCAAACAGACGGTTGATGAGGTTGATGAGGCAGCGGCGAACATTGGCGCTATTAGCTGTGTAGTCGTCAGAGAGGATAAAAGCCTGTATGGGACTAATAATGACTGGATTGGCTTTTTAAGAAACTTAGAACAGGCACATCCTCTGTTTAATCTCTCAGGCCTTCAAGCAACCGTTATTGGAGCTGGCGGCGGGGCCCGGGCTGTTTGTTACGGTCTAATTAAAGCCGGTATTAAAAAGATATTGATTGTAAACCGCACAACCGCTCACGCTGAAATTATTAGGAAGGTTTTTGGGGACGTCATTTCGGTAGGGAGTTGGGAACAACGCTCGAAGGCGTTAGAGGGAGCGGACATTGTCGTTAACGCAACCTGCCTTGGCATGGTTGGAATGGAGGAACATGACTTATCCATTGAAGCTTTAAATTCTGAAGCAGTGCTATACGATATTATTTACACCCCGAGAAAAACCAGTCTCGTAAGGCGCGCATCCGAGCGTCAAAACCGTACCTGTACTGGTCTCGGCATGCTTCTTTATCAGGGGCCCGTCGCGTGGAAATATTGGTTTGGTATTGAGCCTCAGGTTACTACCGAACTTCACGAAATACTCGCGCAGGACCTTGAGGCGGAGTACGATAAATAATCCGGCGATATAAACTCAGTTAGACAGCAGCATTTTTTAGTTTTTCTAATTTTTCATTGTTTACGCTGAGTTCCAACCGGCTCTTTGAGCGCCTTTGACAAGTCTCATCCTAAATTAATTTGGTGGTCCGCTAGTAAATTTTAAAAGTCAAAGGTATTTCAACTTCGCTCTTTAGCGGACGGCCATTGTTGGTAGCTGGAGTGAAACGCCAATCTTTGACAGCTCTGAGGGCTGCGTTATCGAGGGTGCTTGAACCGCTGGATGTTTTGATACTTGTTGAGCTCACAAGTCCAGAGGGGCTGATCTCCGCCATTATTACGACCGTGCCCTCTATTCCTCGCCTCCTTGCTAGTTTTGGATAGATAGGAGGCAGGTTGCTCGCGAGACCTGTTGGTCGCGTTGCGGTAATCGCCGCTGGTTTGGCTGAGAAAATCTGCGACTTTGAAGCCGCAGGTTCCGGCCGCGCATCTTTCAATCGTGTAACCCTTTGGTTTTCCATCAGGGATTGAGTTTGTTGTCTTGTTTGACTCCTTTGTTTATTTACCAGTTTTGCGTGTTTGGTTTTTATTTTTTGAGATGTATTCTCAGGAACAGACTTGGACTCTTCCCACAATAGTGGGAACGGTTGTGAAGGATTTTTTCTAGACACTGGAGCCATTTTATTAACGGCTCTCAAAATATTGGTCCTCCCTGAAGGATCGGAAATCTCTGGTCGCTGTTTTTCAGTGGCATCTTTGCTAACTGTTTTTCCTGACGAAAAAAAATGGTTCGTTTGTTTTTTGATTGGGGCCTCGATTGAGAACAACTCGACGGTAAGGACCTTTGTTTCTGGGGGCGTATCTATGCGATGCGAGGCATGTTGATTAAATAGCAAAAGAGCACTTGTATGAATTGCGATAGACAAAAAAAGTCCGGTTGTGGCGTGCGCGTTCATCCTTTGTGCCGGTCTGATAAAGTTTTTATGGGGTAGGTAGGAAGTACGTAAGGTATCCCATCGGTAACACAATATTGGGAATTAATTTTGAAGGCTTCCGCTAAATTTTCAGAATTTAGGACTAAACCTGTTGGGCCCGCCACTAACATGCGGCCTTCCTTCAGTAATACAAGTCTGTTCGTGAATCGCGCAGCCAGGGATAAGTCGTGCAGAACCAATATGACTGTCAGGCCCTCAGATACTTTGTTCTGGAGCAAATGCATAATTTCTAATTGGTGAAGGGGATCTAGGCCAGCTATCGGTTCATCGAGTAAGAGAATTGTCGGTTCTCCAGCAATAACCCTGGCGATCCGCGCACGGGCAAGTTCTCCGCCGGATAATTGAGTAACTAACCGATCAGACAAGTCTGCTAAGTCACATTCCAAAATTGACTTCTCTAAAATCTTTTTAGCGCTAATTTTATCTCCATCCTTAAAAGGAAGCCGTCCGAGAGCCACGAAATCTCTGACACTCAAAGACCAAGATGGAAGTTGAGATTGACCTAAGTATCCGATCGTTTTTGCCCGCGCTCTCAGAGAGAGTTTTTTTATTACCTGTCCTCTCAAGCATATTTCTCCTGAGTGGGGGATAAGGCCGGCGATTGCTTTGAGGAGTGTCGATTTACCAGAGCCGTTAGCTCCCATTAATCCGATTATTTGACCCTGCTTAAGTTCCAACGTTATTGCATTTAAAATTGTTGAGGATCCTAATTTAACAGACAGTTCATCTATTTTGAGAAGGATCATGAGACGTTCCTTCTCTGTTTTATAATTAGAAGTAGAAAGAAAGGCGCGCCTATTAGTGCGGTGAGAACTCCCAACTTTATCTCTTGTTTGAAGGGAAGAAGTCTTACCGCGATATCTGCAGCGAGGACCAACGCGCCGCCTCCAAGTGCACTGGTAGAGAGAAGTAGTTTAGGACGATTTCCGACTAAAGGTCGAAGAAGGTGAGGAACGACTAGCCCAACAAAACCGATTGTTCCCGCTATAGAGGTTGCGGACCCAACAGCCAGAGCGGTCCCAAAAATAAGCTGTGTTCGAACACGACTGAGCTTATAACCCAGAGAAGTCGCTTCTTCTTCGCCAAGAGTGAGGGCGTCCAAGGGGTTTCCTAAGCATAACAACAAGGCCCAGCCGACAGCCATAAAAGGTAATGCGATTGCGACTTGATCATGGCCGCGGTCGGCAACGGATCCCAACAGCCAGAAAACGATCTCGTAGGTTGCGAATGGATTGGAAGAAAAATTGAGGGCAAGAGATATTAAAGCGCCAGAGAAACTGGAAATCGCAACGCCTGCTAAGACCACTGTGAGTGCGCTTGCGTTTCTTCCAGCTAGAGATTGTAAAACTAGCACTGCACTCGTCGCGCCCAGAATACCTGCGAGAGGCATTAAAAGCGCAAAACCCGCGCTCAGACCTGAGTAAAAAACAATGACGGTAAAGAGAGACGCTGATGTCGACACACCAATAATTCCTGGTTCTGCGAGAGGATTCCGGAGGTATCCTTGCAAAGCTGCACCAGCTAGTCCTAACGATAATCCAACCGCGAGTCCAAGTATTGCCCTTGGCAGCCGGATTTCAAAAAAGATAAGCCATGAAGTATTGTTCTTCTCTGTTTCTCCAAGGAACCAAAAGTCAAGAATAGTAAGATTTGAAGGACCAAGCGAGAGCGAGAGCAGGAAAAATACGAAAACCAAAACGCCCAATACTGACTGCGTTTTTAGAAAACAATATTCATTTTTGCTCACCGCTTTCCTCCCCGCCACCCTCTAACAATTAACTCAAGGGCATCATATGTCGCTGGAGATCCGCATAACCAGAGTTTGTCAGGTATTTTGATTATTGTTTCGGCGCTTAAAGCCTTTTTCAGAGCAGGGTGCGAGAAGATCGCATTAGAAAGTGAAGGAGCGTCTGTATAATGAGATACCAATAATAAATCTGGTTTTTTCTGAACTAAAACTTCCAGCGGTAATGAGTATAGACCAGTAACATTAAAGTTTTCCGACAGGTTCTGAAATCCTAGGAACGAGATAATCGAGTGTTGCAATGTTCCCTTTCCGGCGGAGAGGTTATTAGCCCAGATCGTTGCAGCTACTGGTCCATTGGCTTCTTTTTGTCTTTTGTATTTGGTCAGAAGAGCGCGAATGCGATCCTTTACTTGGTCACCCCGTGTTGTTTGGCCGATCGCATCAGCGACCATGTCAATATTGGTCTCTATGTCTCTCAGATCGTTGACGGGAGGGACTGTTCGCACCTTAAAGCCCAGGCGCCGCAATAAGTTTATCGTTTGGGGATTTGAGTGATCGCTTGCCAATATCAAATCAGGGTCCAAAGTCAATATCTCCTCCACCGTACCCTGAATTAATGGAATGCTTTGTACTCTGTCCGAATAGGGGGATGAATTGCTGTCTCCGATCAAATGACTGAGCGCTAATATCTGTGATCTGGGTGCCAGTGTAAGAAGCAGTTGATCGGTGCATAAGTTTATAGATACCAGACGCTTTGGTTTTGCCTCTAATGCAATGCTCGGCGGAACCGAGATTATTGAAATGGCAATAAAAATGACGCCGAAGGTAATGGTTGGCCGGGAATCCATTAGAAGTTGGTTGTGGTCCTGATCCCAAAAGTGCCACTGATACCAGGTCCGCCAAAACTCAGAGCCTCCTCGTAACTTGTATCTAGGATGTTTTCGATGCGGCCATAAATCGAAAAGTTATTCCAAACCACAAAGCTAGCCGCAACATTCATTAATAAAAACGGACTTAATCGGATACGGTTTGATTCAGCGAAATACTGTGAAAATTCGGTGTCAGTTTGGGTTCCGGTATAGTCTATGCCGATGTTGAAATTGCCTCGATTTTCGGAAAACTGATAATTTAAATTCAGGCTAGCTATGTGTTTTGGTCTCCTGGTAAGTTGGGTTCGGTTGGAATCTTGACCCATAGTAAAGGTGTATTGTCCTCGTAAATTTAAAACATCGGATATTCTTTTCTCTATCGAGAGCTCAAGGCCTTGAATAACCGACGTTCCATCGGTGTTGATGGCCGTCGTTCCTGCACCATTAATCAGGTCGGTGATAAGGTTTTTGAAATATGTGGCATTAAACATAGTTTGATTGTTTGGGAAATTTTTTTCTATACCGAGGTCCCACCCGATGCTGGTCTCAGTTTTCAGATCTGAGTTAGGTGTAAAATTAGGCCCGAAACCATACAACTCAAATAGGGTCGGGTTTTTGGCCCCAGTACCAATACTCCCGTGAACACGCATGTCTTTATCGGTTATTTTGTAAGCAGCCGCGCTTCTGAACGCATATCGGTTTTGGAAAAGATCATTATCATCATATCTGGCACCAAGAGAGACAGAGAAACCGTTTTTAGTGGAGGCGCGATATTCTGACGAATACCCGGTTGTTGTGGCGGCGAGATTTGATTTACCGTAAATACTGCTGGTGTCTTGAAAGTCTCGCTCTTTCTCAATTAAAAAGCTCAGTGACTGATCGGCGAGGAATAACTCAGGGGTGGCCCAATAATAGTTTGTTTGATAACTAAAATTGGATCTTGAACCGTTTGCTTTATAAGGGGACCCGCTAACAGTCGATTCTGAACGGTCATCATTGTAGGCAATTTTTCCGATGTGCTCCCATGCACCCTCCAAGGCAGAGTATTTGGTTGATATGCCTATCGTTCTTTGTTGTGTTTGAGTTTTATCATCGTTGTCTACTGTAAAAATTTTTCCCGCAACGGCGGGCTGATCATCGGTCTCTTGGGTGGATTTATGAAAGCGACCGTATAACTTGAATTCTAAATCTTTTGTCGGTTTTAAACCAAGCTTAGTGTTAAAGTTTTGATATTTATTGCCGTCCCTCTCGGACGCGGTGGAATTGGTGTTCGCTACCGAAAATCCATCCGTAGAGCTGCCGCTAACGCCAAAGTAATAGTTAAGTTTTTCGTCTCCCCCCTTAAGATGAGTTGAGAGAAGAGCTGTTCTTTGGGTACCTAATTCGGCCTGGAAGCCAAGGGTTGGAGGCCCCTCTCCTTTTTTTGTTATGATATTGATGACGCCGCCTAACGCGTCACTCCCATACAGTGCGGATTGCGGGCCTCTAAGAATTTCTATTCGGGAGACATCGGATGCAGGCATATTGCCAAAATCGAATTCAGTATTCCCACTGGGGTCGTTTATTTCTACACCGTCAATTATCACGAGTGCATGATTTCCCTCGCTGCCTCTAATCCTGATTTGCGTATAAGCGCCAACGGGCCCGGGCCTACTTACCGCGATACCAGGAATTTCCCGCAGTACATCTGCAAGGGCCTTAGCCTGTGATCGGCCTATCTGCTCCTCCGACACGATTGAGACACTGCTACCAATTTGATCAGCGGGTGCCGGTATTTTGGTCCCAATTATAACGATCTCAGGGAGAGTAACTGTGCCGTCTCGCGCCCCTTGAGAGTGCACGTGAGCAATGTTCCAGAATAGTGCCAGAGCCAAGGGGTACATTAACCAAATTTTAACTTTTTTCATGTATTCAAACCCAAAACAGAGGGCCACGCATCGTGACGATGCATAGCCAGAAGTCTCCTCAATGCGAGGAGAGGAGAGAACGCAAATACATGGAAAGTGTATTTGCAGCGCTGCGTTTATTCGCACCGCCGCAAAGATATTTTGATTACACCTGCAAATCCCGGCGGGCGTGGGCGATACTTGCCGCGGCAGGTCTCCTGGCTCGTGGGTCTCTGTGATCCCTCTGCCTTCCCAGTTACACCAGTGGCATTGATGAAGGTTGTCACTATCCACTCACAGTTGCGGGCTCAGCCGGGTTCACCCTAAAATGTTCAGGTGCCCATGTTCCCTTTTCACCCCTCGCGGGGCACCGCTGCTCATTTTATTTTATAAATGTTGTGATGTTTTCTCAACCCCCGACGATGATTATCCACACAAAAACGATAAACCCAGACGTCAAATTAAAGATATAAGACGTTAAAACTATTGGCTTGCGAATGTTAGGGACAATAAAGTTATTTAAACCAGATTCTATAATCCTATCGAGCGGATTTACGGGCCGACGTGCACAGGACAAGGGGGTATACCACGGGTACCTTGGCGCAATACTTTAGCGGACTGATCGGAGTAACAATCAAAAAACCTATTACGATGGAACAGAAAATGGCTCTCGTTGCTTGAAAGGACGGGCTTCGACTAGGAGACGGGGAAAAAAGTGGCAAAAGCAATCCCCACAGACATTCACCCAGACCGATTTGAGATCCCAACGGCTTTGGAGACAAAAAATTCGAGACACTTTTACTGTCCTGAAGGAATGTACTCTATCTTTGGTAATTTTTGTCTGGTCGAGAGTGAGAAAAGCGTGATGGTATTTGGGTGTTTCCTGCCCAAATTCCCTCTAAAAATACGTTGGTGCGCTTTGGCCCCTGTCCGCGGCCCAGGCGGATGGCGATAAGCTGATTAAAACCTCCTTCGCATGGTCACTTTTTAATTGCCCCACTTTTTGCGGTTTGGGGTTGGTGAACACTACTCTCGCGCTAAAAGGGTACATTTCGGCAGAAATTATCGAATGTCCCAAGTGAGTATGCCTTATATCGTCTCCGGTTAGCGAGTTAACCAGGATGGTCGAGAACATGTCGCTGCCTCCGCAGTTTTTTGATACTGCGCAAAACTCAATTGCGAGATCAACCCGAGTTGGATTGAAAATCGAAGAAACAAAAATTTAACCATCCAGACTCTGAATTATCGGGTACGAAAAAGTTGATGTTTAGGGTTTTGATAGGGAATACAATTTTTAATGCACGAGGAGTTTGGGTGGTTAAAGCAAACCTTTCTCCGTTTAGAAGGCAGTTGTGAAATCACTTTTTTGTTGATTTGGAAAAAGAGTTTCGTGAGAATTTGAAAAGGCATAAAAAAAAGGGGAGGCAAATGGGCCAAATTTACGCTTTTGATGGTGATGGGCACGTTGAGGAATGGGAAGAAACTTTCTCTGACAAATACCTTGATCCGGAATTTCGAGATCAAAGACCGGTTGTAGTCGAAACAGGCGAATATGAGCATGACTATAAATGGAAGATTGGTGAAGAAACTCTCCGAATAGGGGGATCGCCCTCCAGTAAAGATGGAGTCGTATCCACTGAATATACAAAGATGGCAAAGTGGCGGGGGCCGCATGAAAGCGGAGAATTCCACTCCGCAAAGGACCGCCTTGAGGTCATGGATGCCGAAGATACCTGGCTTTCCGTTAATTATCCCACCCTTTTTCTCTCATGGCCGATTGCCAAGGATCCTGCGTTAAATCAGGCTTTAACACGGGCATATAATCGTTGGGTCGCAGATATTTCGAGTCAATATCCAGACCGACTTAAGTGGATTACCGCAATATGTCCCTCAGACATTGATGAGGCAGTAAAGGAAATGGTTCGGACCCATGAGGAGGGTTCCGTTGGGTTGATGGTTTTTGGAGAATATAACGAAAAATCAATTGACCATGATTACTTCGCTCCAATATGGGCGTGCGCCAATGAAATTGGCATGCCAATTAATGTCCATCCGGGCACCGCCGCTCTCGGCGCTATGAAACAATATCCGTCACTGGCCGGCGACCAATTCCTGATGTCGGTGGTGCGGGGTTTCAAGGCGATATGTGGGTCGGGTATTCTGGATCGTTATCCAAACGTGAAAGTTTCTTTCCTAGAAACAGGATGCACATGGATAGACTTCGCCACAGAGGTTATGGATTTTACACTCGATAATATAGAACATCGAATAGAGCTAGGGGCGCTTCGAGAGGAGCATCAATCGATAATGGAACGCGGTTTACCGCAAATGAAACCAATAGAATACATCAAAGAAGGTAGGATTTTTCTTGGATTTGAGGTCGATGATGATCTTCTACCATACATGCTAGAAAAATATGGATGTGACTGTTTTGTCTATGCGAGCGATATTCCTCACTCTCACCGAATTACAGACTCGCCGAAATATCTATTAAACCGAGATGATATTCCCCAAAAGGCAAAAGATACAATACTTTGGCGTGGAACAGCCGAGCTTTATGGCTTGCCTAAGCCATTTCAATCGGTCGCCGCGGCAGAATAAAAAAGCGGGGCATGAGCCCCGCTTTAATTTTCTCAATCATTTTAGCTTAACCTAACCAAGCTTGGCGAGATCAGAAAGAACCTGATCCGGGTGGTCGGCAGGTTTAACCTCATCA
>CAJXEC010000046.1 GCA_913052165.1 uncultured Rhodospirillaceae bacterium | reverse complement strand
AGGTCTACGTTTTTCATATATATACAAATAAAGGTGGTGGAAAACTTAACGTCTCGGTCGAAAAAGGTGAGACTATGGGCCGTAGTAATTTTCTCTCCGGCTTCACAGGTGTTAGACCTGAGTGGTTACCGAAGAAACTAATCATTCCCGTGATTATGTACGGCCCAAGGTCTACTCATCCGGCTGCGAAAGGGGTACCTCACCTAGATGACCTCCTCAAGCCTGGGAGTGTTGAAGCAAAAATGTATGAAGTCTTGAACATGAATCTTAAGGTTGGCCAGGCGTTTTACGTTCCACCTGGCACTCCGGATAAAGTTGTTAAGACACTCAGAACCGCGTTCACAAAAATGATGTTCGACAAAGGCTTTATAAAAGAGATCGAAAAACGCCGCGTTGAGCATTCCCCAGTGACTGCAGACCAAATAACCAAGCTCATCAACGCTGGTTTCGATGCTGCCACACCAGACGTAATTGAGGCGATGAAAAAACGGGTTTTTGCAAAACAAAAAAAATCTTAAAAGAACAAAAATGAAGCAAGTCAAAGGCCCCTATTGAGGGGCCTTTTTTTTTCAAAAATCTATGACCAGCCTCCTCCGACAAAGTCGGATAACACCCTATTAAAATACATCAATGGCCTTTGGGGTGCTGATGTAATTGACATCAGGCGAGCTAGGTAATACGTGAAATTAGAAGAAACCATCGATGAACCAAATATTCAATCTTTGCGACTGAAAAAAATATTTTTCATTTTTTTACAATCGCGGCAGGTATTGTCTTATCCGCAATTGCCGGTTGGTCTTACCGAACAGAGCCAGAAAATCTGTTGTTTTGTTGCCAAATAGCGCCGAAATAGTTGGGCTCGGACGCTTAGTTTACAGTAAAAATTGTGCTTCCTGTCACGGACCCAAGTTAGAAGGAAAAGCAAATTGGCAAGAACGAGGTCCCGACGGCAAACTCCCTGCCCCGCCGTACGATCAAACCGGGCATACCTAGCATCATTCTGACGAATATTTATTTCACCTAACTAAATACGGTATCGCAAAAATGATCGGGCAAATTATCTAAACAACATCCCCGCTTATGCAGAGCTTTTAGACGATAGTGAGATAATAGCGGTCTTATCGTTTATCAAAATTACCTGGCCGCAAGAGACCCAAAGACGCCACGATTTTATCAAAAATAGGGTCCGTGACACTCAATAGAACAAACCTATTCTTGCATCAAAATCGATTATTTAATCACAAATACAAGAAACTGTTTTTATATTTTCTGGAAGAATAGAGATCGGATGTCTTATTATTGAATTCTCTTGTCCATGTCATAGAGGGTGGACGTTGGACTTGTCTCTCGGCGGCCGCTAAAATGTCGAATTGCTTGAGCCTCCCAATTTCAGGAATGGAAAAATGCCTCGATATTCAATAAGCCAGCCTGTCACACAAACTGAAGCGCCCCGACTTCTAATGGGAAAAGGACAATATACAGACGACGTACCCCTCAGAGGCGCCGCACACGCCGTTTTTTTGCGCTCACCTCTCGCCCATGCGCGCATTACAAAATTGGACATTAATTCAGCAAAGAAATTACCTGGCATCTTGGATATTCTTGTCGGGGAGGATTACGTTGAAGACGAATTGGGCAACGTTCCCGGATCTGCTCCACCAAAAAGATCGAATGGCGAAACTGGTTTTCGGCCTCCTCGTCCTGGGTTAGCTGTGAATAAGGTGACCCACATTGGACAAATGATAGCTTGCGTTGTGGCAGAGACGATCAACGCTGCGAAAGACGCCGCAGAGGCGATAATCATTGAATTTGATTCGCTACCAATCAATACAAACCCTTGCTCAGGAGTGGCACCGGGGGCTTTTGCTATTTATGAAGGCTGCGCTGACAACGAGGCCTTTTGTAATCGGAAAGGTAATTCTGACACGACGGCACAAGCACTCAAAGAGGCGCCGAATGTGGTTAAAGATACGTTTACCATTAGCCGGGTAACGGCCAATACAATGGAGCCACGCGCTGTCGCTGCCGATTACGATGCGGGCCGGGACCATTTTACGATCTACGCTTGTCAGCAACGGCCTTTCACCTGGCGGACCATGATGTGCCAGCGCGTGTTTAATATTCCAGAGAATCAAATGACGATGATTGCTGGCGATGTTGGCGGATCTTTCGGGATGAAGGGCGGGCTATACCCAGAAGTTCCTGTTGTCGCCTGGGCTTCAAGACGCCTTGCACGCCCCGTTAAATGGACATGCGAACGTTCAGAAGGGCATATTTCGGATGACCAAGCCCGTGACGTTATTGTTGATGCTGAAATGGGTTTCGATAACAAGGGAAAAATACTGGCAGTTCGATATAACGCACACTGTAATGTTGGCGCCTACCTCTCCATGAATGGATTTGGCACACCTAACGGCATCGCCGCCTACACTGTCGGGAACTACGATATTCCCACTGTATACGGGTACTCGCGAGCCATTCTTACAAATACTCAACCGATGGCGAATTACAGAGGGCCTTCGGGAACTCCGGGCTCCTATGTATTAGAACGGCTCGTCGACATGGCCGCCTCGGAGCTTAGATTGGATCCAACAGAATTTCGGCGTCGGAATTTTATTACCGCTGATGCCATGCCAGTAAAGCTTGCAAACGGCCAGAGCTATGACTGCGGCGAATTCGAAGCACTTATGGAAAAGTGCATAACGTTAGCAGACTATCAAAATATCGAAGCTCGTCGAGAGAATGCTGAGGCCAGAGGTAAATTATATGGTGTAGGTGTATCGGCCGCTGTCGATCCCTCAGGAAGCCCCGCCCCTGAAATGGCAGAATTAAGGTTCGATCCTTCCGGCACCGTAACAGTCCTCACGGCCTCAACTGCAGGCGGACAAAGCCATCAAACAATTTACACACAGATCGTTTCAGAGGTCCTGGGAATTGACTCAGACATGATTCGTTGTGTCGAAGGAGATACATCAAAACATGCATGGGGCTCAGGAACAGGCGCGGCGAGAACCGCAACGATTTGTGGCTCAGTTGTCTTGCTTGCAGCACAAAAAACTCGTGAAAAATGCCGAAAAATAGCGGCCCATATGCTTGAAACAGCAGAGGAAGATATCGATTTTGTCGACGGTAATTTTACGGTGACGGGAACAGACCGATCGATCAATTTTACCGATGTTGCAAAAACAGCATTTAAACCTGACAGGTTGCCCGAGGGAATGGAATTTGGGCTTAATGAAACTGCGAGCTGGACGCCTAACGCCTCTAATATTCCGAATGATTTTCATATTTGCGAAGTTGAAATAGATCCAGAAACGGGAAAGTCGCAGCTAGTTAAATATTCGGCTGTCCATGATGTCGGCGTTGAACTCAACCCTGCTCTGGTCGATGGACAAGCAGTCGGGGCGATAGCCCAGGCGGCGGGACAAGCTTTAATGGAACAAATTGTCTATGATCCCGCATCTGGGCAAAACCTTACAGGATCTTTTTTAGACTACTGCATGCCTCGCGCGGATGACTTTTGCGAGTTCCAAATTGACCGTCACCCCGTACCGACCAAACAAAACCCACTCGGAGTAAAAGGTGCGGGCGAAGGTGGTACGGTTGCCGGTATCGCAGCAGTAATGAATGCAATTCATGATGCATTAAAACCAGTCGGGGTCAAAAATTTGACGATGCCCGCCACGCCGCAAACAATATGGAAAGCAATAAATGACAAGAAAGCCGCATGACACTGCTCGCATTTGAGCAACAGTAATAAATTTTTTGAATTCATTCGGGGTCCACAAGTAACTACCGATGGTCGCTGCCTTTCTCTCAGTCGGGGTACGGTGCAGAGAGAGGTTTCTAATTATCGAAACCTTCATCACATATTTTTTTTAGATCGACTTTTTATTCCTTAACGAGGTGAGGGTGCTTTTGAGCTCTAAACTTTTGAGATATTACTTGCTCGGTTGGCATTATTATCTAAGGTGTAAACAAGCACACCGATAACTCTAATGTTCCTTGGATCCAATTCAGTAGCAGGGCTTACAATGGCTCAAAATTTTGAAGTCCAAAGAGAATGCACTTCGGTCAGTCTACAATTTTATTCGGAGATCAGGTAATTTATTGTTCAACTATCTGACCTTCCATTTCAAAATTTACACAAACTCCTAAGGACCCTGCCGGATCCGTTTCTACCTGGACCAAGAAATATTAAAAAGTTCTCAAAAAACGTAAAATTTCTTTTTTATTATAGTCTTTCCTCTTTTTTTCAATTTGTGTGGGATATTCTGGGGTTTTTACTCAAGCCTCAATCGATCGTCCGCCCTAGCCTGTAGCCAAATCGAAACGGCCATGCTGACTGTGATCCAAAACTCGTCCCTTTCGTATCTGAACTATGAGAATATTAACCGCATTATTTCCTCTGAACCTCGCGCACCTCCATGTGTCGACTTGGTCGGCATTAATCCTGTGGGCTGACGCGGCATGGTTGCTTCGATAGTGCGTGGCGGCAAATAGAGTGGTTAGAGAATAGTTTCAGAGTATCAAAATTATCAGGGTACTTTGTTTTGGATCGCTTAAAGCACGCGCCTTTAGGTTACTGTAAATTTGCCATATCTTTGACAAACTTTTATTTATCCTGCCTCTTGAAAAAGAAACGGGGTGGGAGTGGAACGAGGATTGTTTATTTAATCTCAAGATAAAACAGTATATCGCAAGCGGATGAATGATGAGAAAAACGAACGCCAGCGATTACGACAGATCAGGCGTTTGGGAACTGCCTTTCGCGATACTTCTGATTGTTTGTATATCAGCGATGTTATACCTACAAACAACTCCTATGGTGTCTTGAACATCTAAGGTTTTGTCATAAATCTTCAATGCGGCCACATAGGCATAGCAAAAAGCCTCTCATGTTCCCCGGTTACTGAAAAATCATTTTTACTAAAGTGCTAAACTTTTGAGCAGGCTTCTCTCTGTGAGTTTCATAGGTGACATGCTGGGTATCAGAAGCATCTCGGCGAAGACGAATAGACCATAGAGGTTCAATGGTGTTAGGCAAAAAAGAATAGCGAATATCCGAAACAGTGTCAGACCCTCCGTCCCCCTGCGCGATAAAGCCATCACTAAAACGAGCAAACCTCTCTAAATCCTTTCTTTGCTGGGTACCTTCTTTTAACCAAGGAAATTGTTCAGATACATTCAGCTTCTCTATCGACGAGCCAGGCACCTGAAGAGCCCCGGAGACAGTCCGAATTGCATCTACATAAAAACGACCATCAAATTCATAAATTGAGCGCCAAAGAAACGTATTGCCAAACGTCGGCTTAACCACGAGACGTGCGGGGATATGGCCTCGTGCACTTGCAAGCTGCTCAGCACTCGCATGGGCAGAGTCTCTTTGAATATTGGCGAAGACAAGATAACAAAGGGACCAAATGACCGCATAGATGCACCATTTTTTCTTTTTAAGAAAAATACTGGCAAGGATCCCAATAAGAATCGGAATTGAGAATATCGGATCGACAATAGAGATAAGTCGGAAAGCGTATCTCGCCTCAGAAAATGGCCAAAGAAGCTGAGTCCCATATGATGTAGCGGCATCTAGAATACCGTGGGTCCCGAACCCTAAACAGCACCATAACCATAATACTAAAAAACCAACTCTTCTCCTCAGATTCAAGATTGGAAATAAAACCAGGGCAACTATGGCGCCGCCAATTGGTATAAACAAAAAAGAGTGTGTGAATTGGCGATGATATTCTAAAAATAATAAGCCATCCGTTGGAGAACGAATTAAAGCGTCCAGATCGGGAGCCATACCGGCCAGAAATCCGGCTAATCCCGCTGCCCCCAGCTGTTTCTTATTTGATAAAATAAGAGGGATAGAGGCTCCAACCAGACCTTGAGTTAATAAATCCATAGGCTTTTGTTAAAGAGTTTACGCTCACATCAAGAGATATAATTTAACGAAAAGACTAAAAACCTGCAAAATATTCTTTGTTGACTTTTTTTGTTTCCAATTAGTTTTTAGGAGGTGAATGATCCATAAATAAAACAACGGCTACTAATAGATGTTGGGCTTATGTAATGGGTGTCAAAGCACGCTTTAGCAAGTGCGATGAAAAACTCTAACACTGAGCTCTCGTAAAACCTGATGGAAGCAGCTTACCGGTTTCTGAGTGCCTCGATCGAACCGGAAAATAAAATCAGCAATCTTTTTCGGTAAAGCTGTGGGTTATCCGCCATAATATTCAGAGCATTCCAATTAACCCGTGGTCTGAGCGTGTTTAGAGAGTTTGCCGTATCACACCAAAGCGCTTTAAGCACTGCTAAAGCAAATGGAATACAACCTTTACCAGACTCAAAAGTCTTTGCTTTTAGGTTCAAGGATTGAACTCTTTGACACCACAGGATACTACGTTGCCATCAATGCGACAGTATGACCGGATCATTCTTGATAAAGGCGAATTTTTATACTGAAGTTGAGAGGCAACGCCGCCACTGATCGGGTTTTTAGGATCACGCATTGCTCTAGCAAAACTCTGCGAAATCTTTCCTCTTTCATCTGTAATCACCGAAGCTAAAACGCGAGCGGGTGGTCCGTGTGGATCTCCCAGTGACGCAATAAAAGCCTCTGTGATTTCAGCTCTTGAAAGAGAGGGAGCGCCAACTTTATTTGTTCCACCGAAACCTAAGTCGACCAATTTGCCTAACATGAAAAATATAATGGCAACCAAACACAATCTAGCGAATGGGGAATTCAACATTTTCGTAGCCTCCACTATAGCAAGTCATTTTATTCTATCGGGGAAGTTTTATGCTCAAGCGATAGCTAGGCGTCTAAGCCACCCCATATCTCTATGGCCAAATCTACGATTAAGCCTATTTATGGAACTATTCCTACTCACGATTGTATTCCCAATCAGATCGCACGAAAAACCTCAACGAGGAAATAAAACTAATTTAGTGATGTCAACAAACCGAGCCGCCGCCTCAATCTGTCTCTTTTTTTGTTCTTCGCCCTGCCATAAACGGTTCTCTTTGGTCATCACTTACAGTTGATGCTCCTTTGCTACTAAAACGATATTCAATAACACACGTATTAACTGATATTTCCAGGTTGATCTCATACAGTCAGGAGAGACATACCTCTCTTACCAAGAGCAATGTGGCCGACAAGATCTCCAATATCTAAAATATCTATTTTTTAATACATTATTCTCCCCTAAACTCATCTTTATAGCCCAGTGGTCAAACTATCCGATACAACAAATTCACACTCAAGTTCCCCAAATATTGTGATATCGATTGCTTTCACCTTGCCCGTAACGTTCGCGTGACTTTGGACCGCAAACTTTTCTGCATTAATGTCTCCTTCATCGTTACCCGTGACCACAACAGCATGCACTTTTTATATCGAAGCTGGGTATTCTATACCTCCTCGACACAAATCATGCCTTTTTTTTACGTTATCAGAGCTCGGAAAAGCAGAAATGCTCTTTGGGGTCGATCTTCCCTTGAACCCCTGAAGTAACCAAGAGTTTTACCCCAGTTCTTAAAAGTTACGTTACCAAAACATTTATTGGTCTTTTTAAATTCATCGAACAACCCTTCTCACTTCATCCATTTAGGGTCTATCTCCCCAAAATTTACTAAATCCGCTTTTTCCTCGGCCGCCCAACCGCCCTTTATTCCAGAATGCTCTCTGAGATTTTTATCCTGAGACACACCGGCTATCTCTGTTGTTTTCAATTTGACTAGTTTTTTCTGCGCCAAATCTACTTCTTCCCTCAAGGGGTCGGGTTTTTCCTCGTTTCTACGATCATCATTAGAGGAGAGAGGCATCTCAATCGAGGCCTTCGTTATCGACATTGGATCATGACTTTTGCAAATCTCGTTCGTCGCAACAACTAGTGCGAATGCGGTAAGAAGAAGAGCCGACATTAGTTACCGCCTCCCTTTTGCTCTGTTCCAAGTTCTATTCGGAGGTATCCCTTGGTCCGTGACCCAACAGGCAAGCTAAGCCCGCTATGAAATTCGTTTAATGATCTGGGCTCTAGGCCTATATTCTGAACACTTGCTTTTAACACACTCACTATTTTCCCTTCCAAATGAAATGATGGGTCAATAAGGAAGCAAAATCATGGCCGTTATTTGCAAGATTTATGGAATTTTTTTGAATTTTTATGGCAAAAAAAAGTCAGTCAGATGACTCGGGATCTCTATATATAAACCAATATCGCTCAAGGATTGCGGCGGATAGCGGATAGGAGAGAAAGCAAAAGATCCAAGATCCTCTGCTTTCTCTATCCTCTATTGAAATCTGAATTGAATGGAAATTAACCCAAAACTACTGTTGAAAACATTTGGTAAAGCTATTTCGCATTTGTTGAAGCAAAGACAAATACATTTCAGCTCCTGGCTTGATGGCACTCCCCAACGGGTCAAGCGATACTATTTTTGCAGAAGTGCCCTGCACAACCGTCTTTACCAACCGATCAGAAAACTGCGGTTCTTTGAAGACGCAGGCCGCTTTTGTACTTTTTAACTTTGCTCTGACATCTCTCAAACGTTTTGAGGATGGAAAATCGTGAGGATCAAAAGTTATAGATCCCACCCCTTCAAGCCCATATCTTTTTTCAAAATACTGATAAGCGTCATGAAAAACGATAAACGGTCGATTTTTGTTTTTAGCAAAATGATTTTCAAGTTCCTGATCCAGTTCTGATATGCTTGCCACAAACTTTCGAGCATTGGATCTATATACATCTTTGTTTTCGGGGAAGACCTTCGAGAGCGCTCTAACGATCCCCTTAACCATTCGAACCGCATTCTTGGGGTCCAACCAAACATGCATGTCATTTGAGCCATGATCATGTCCATGATCATGGCCGTCATGCTTTTCTTCTTCCCAAGCCCCGCCCTTGCGGAGAGGTAAAAGCTTTACCCGACCACTCTTTGCAACGCCGACATTTTTAACGTTTTTGGAGAGGGAATTAAGGGCTTTCTCCATAAATGTCTCAAAATCTTCATCTATTACGAAAATGATTTTTGCTTTGCTGAGCGCGACCAACTGAGAAGGCTTAAATTTAAATCCATGGGGTGAAGAGTTTCCTGAGACCAAGAGGTATGGTTTAGCTGTGTTACCAGCTACAGCAGTCACCAGGGAATGCAGGGGTTTGATGGTAACTGCAATTTCGCTAGCACTCACTTTAGCAGCAATCTGCGAGAGGCCGATTAGCCCAAGCACTGATAATATTGAGAATAGATGCTTCATGAAGATCCCTCGAGTATTCCTGTGGGGTTGAAAAATGTAATAATATAACATATTGTTAAAAATGTTATATTATAACATTTAATAAAAATTCAACATCTAAATTAAAGAGATCCAAATGATCAAATCTATTCCTCCATTCGCATTGTTGATGATTTTAGCCCAATCAGCCTACGCCGCAGAGGGGCATGACCATCACAACCATGGCGACAAAGAGGGGTTTTACGCCCATGTAGAAGCCACTGTTGTTTATGAAAGCATATACTCGGCACCTGAAGCATCAGAGGAAGTCGAACAAACTTATTCCCACTCTCACATGGAGCTGGGATATCGTTTCAATAAAAATTTTTCCATTGACTCAAATATCAAGATCGAGGGTGAACCTGCTGGTCATGCGCATGGAGGAGGAGCCGCACGAACTGGGGACCAATTTTTTGATGCACACCCTCTTGTGGTAGAACAATTGACCCTCACTTACGAGAATGACGGGCTTAACATATATGCAGGAAAATTTAATCCAGAGCTTGGCTTCAATTATCACTCCTGGCCGGGTTTATTTGGCTATCAAGTAGCGGAAGGATACATGTTAAAGGAACACATCGGCCTCGGCACCAAATTTTCGCACGATGCTGGTGATTATGGTGTTCATACTCTCAACGTTAGCACCTTCTTTAAGGACACAGTGTTGAGTGGGTCGCTAATGCACAATCGGGGCAGCAAAAGCAAATCCGATGGAGGTTTGGCGAATAATGAGGAATTTAAATCCTACGCAATCTCTTTAGGGGGAAAAGATTTTTATTCTTTGGATAATAGCCTAGCGGAAGGTTTTTCCTACAAACTTGGCTACGCTAAACAGGCCGCTGGAACAGGAAACGAAAAAGCGGAAACGCGTTTTGTAACTTCATTGGCATATAAACAAGACCTCACAAAAAATCTTGCCACCAGAGTTTTCGTTGAGAGAATGGCAATAGATCATCTTAGTGGCGAGTCCGCACATGACAGGATACATACCACAGTCGGTTTCAGTTTCGACTACAAAGGTTGGAATCTCGGAGGCACACATACTGATATAAACAATGAAGCCGGAGAAGAGGATGAAAATCACGATGGTTACATTGGGCAAATCTCCGTAGGTTACACGTTTAAGAATGGTATCAATCTCTCCGTAGGTTACAAACAATCAGAGGAAGAAAATGAAAGAAAGGACCGTGTTGGTACCAAAATAGCTTACAACCTGGAATTTTAGCATTTGATTTTTTAGCAAGCGGTGCATGGTGGCCGGCTTGCCTAAACACTCAAAAAGGGTGGAGCTCAATGCTCCATCCTTTTTTATGTTGATTGCGGCTAAGATTAGAAGAACTATTTATGCTATCGTCGTGTCCGGACTGTGACACTCTTAACGCTCATCAATTGATAGAAAGCTGTTGGATTGAAAAAACTTAGAAGTTCATGACTGATCTAATCACCGCATCAAATATCACGGTAAATCGTGGTGGCAAAAAAATTTTGGATGACGTTTCCTTAAAAGTTGGAACCTCCGACTTTATTACAGTTTTAGGACCTAATGGCGGCGGAAAATCAATGCTTTTAAAGTGTCTTATGGGATTCTATGCCCCAGACCAGGGGCAGGTCACAAAAGCAAACCATCTCAAGGTTGGTTATGTACCCCAGCAGTTCTCATCAGAGCATACAATGCCTATTTCTGTTTTACAGTTCTTAAACCTAAGAAAAACACTCTCGCCCAATGAACTGGACAAAATCTCAACCGAAACAAATATCACAGACCTTTTGCATAAGTCTCTAAATGTTTTATCGGGAGGCGAACTTCAAAGAATTCTCTTAGCGAGAAGTTTGATAGGGAAGCCGTCGCTTTTGGTATTAGATGAACCTGCCCAAAATCTCGACATTGCAGGGCAGTTAGCATTCTACAAACTACTGACCCGAATATACGAGCAGCGTGAACTAACCATCCTCATGGTATCTCATGATCTGCATATGGTGATGGCGACTACTAGGAGAGTGATCTGCTTATTTCGTCATGTCTGTTGCTCCGGTGAACCTCAAGTAGTCACCAAAGATCCTGAATTTAAAACACTTTTCGGCAATGACATGGCAGAAATGATGGCCGTCTACCAACACGGGCATAAGCATTCCCATGACCATTGAGCCATTCATAATTAAAGGCCTTCTCGCAGGGGTCATCGTTGCTTTAGTTGCGGGTGTCATGGGATGCTTTGTGGTCTGGCGGCGCATGGCTTATTTTGGGGACTCCTTAGCCCATAGTGCGCTCCTGGGAATAGCACTTGGTATTGCCCTGGGGGTCAATCACAACCTCTCCGTTATAATGCTGTGCTCTTTATTTGCCCTGATATTGGTTTGGTTACAGCAAAAAAGAATCTTTGCAACGGATACCTTGCTGGGTATTCTCGCACATGCCTCTTTATCAATAGGCGTTATCACGATTAGTATTTTAGAACAAATTATAGACCTCCATAGTTACTTATTCGGAGACATCCTAACTGTCGGAAACGACCAAATCTGGTGGTTAGTTGTCGGGGGAGGGTCAGTATTGGGTGTTTTAACATACAATTGGTCATCTCTTGTTCTAATGACAATTGATGAGGACCTTGCCCAAGCAGAAAATGTTCCCGTTGCCCGATATCAGATGCTTTTAATGTTTTTGATGACCATTGTTGTCGCCATATCAATAAAAATTGTAGGAATTTTATTGATTGCGTCGTTGCTGATAATAGCCCCTGCTGCTTCTCGTCAACTTTCCAAATCACCTGAGATGATGGCCATGATTGCATGCCTTATCGGAGTCATTTCAGTCGTGATTGGAATGTATTTCTCGTTCGAATTAGATACTCCCTCGGGTCCAACAATCGTAGCAGCATTGGCCGCCCTTTTTGTAATCTCATTCCCAATATCCAGGATAACGACGAAAAAAATGAGAACTTTCCTCTCGCAAAACGAGGAGACTAGGCCTCTATCTTGATCATTGGCAGATGTGCCACTAATTAAATCTCCAAAAATCTAAAATATCCGAGGTCTGTAACACAACCCCAAAACGGTGGTTCACAGTTTCGATGGTTGCTCTGTGGAGATTCATGTCCCAGCTTGCTGTTGCATCCTCTACAATGGCCGCGTAATATCCGATCTCAAAACCATCCCTCAGCGTGCTCTCAACGCAAACATTGGTTGAAACACCGGTGACTATGATCGATTTTATCCCCCGCGCGCGCAGTGTCATGTCCAAATCAGTACCCTTGAATCCGCTGTAGCGATGCTTGTGAATGACTAATTCTCCGGCCTCTGGGGACAGTTCATCGATAAATTCTGCACCTTCTGTATCAGCAATACACAGTTTATCAGACGAGTAGGTCGAACGACGGCGTTGAGCCAACCATGGCCCCGAGTCTGACCTGTTTTCGGGGAGCGTCCAGAATCCTACATGGCAAACCAACGCACCATTGAGTCGAGCCGCTTCGAGTAATCTCTCCATTTTCGGAATAACGCTTCTAGTCGCGCTCAGGTCCCGTCCCGCCAGATCGCAGATAAACCCATCACATACCAAATCCTTCTGCATATCTATCAAGATTAGGGCTGTATGTTTCGCTTTAAACCTCTCCTCATATGAGGAAATTATCTTTGGTTCCATTTACCTAGTTCTCCAGGGGCGGACAAACAGCTTCATACCATTTAGCTATCTCTTGCCCTGTTACAAAATGGGTATCACCGCGAGATATTAATAGGTCAAGCATTGCCTCGAGATAAAAGAAACGATGAGGAACCCCGATTAAATGCGGGTGCAAACCCAAAGTTAAAACTCGTGGTTGCTCAATGACTTCTTTTTCAAATACCGAGAGCGTGTCAGACAGCCTTCGGCTCATCTCCGGAGACGCATGCTTTTCCACTGCATATATTACGCTGTCATTAAGCTCTAGTGTATAGGGTAAAGAGAGCAAGGCGCCATGCCGAGTATCCATCCAACAAGGGAGATCATCCAAAACCCAATCAAACACGTACTCAACACCTAATTTTTTTAAAATATCCGGGGTCTCAAGCGTTTCCTTTAAACCAGGACCCAGCCATCCCTTTGGTCGCGCGCCCGTAAAACGCTCGATTAAATCCAGCGATTTTGCAATCAGATCTTCTTCTTGATTTTCCCCTTGAATTGACTTTTGGTGTAAACCATGACCGATAAATTCCCAACCCGCATCTAACATAGCTCTCACTAACGATGGGTAGGCTTCTATAACGCCTGCATTCAAACTTACACTGGCCGGCAATTCCCGTGCAGTCAAACATTGGAGGAGTCTGGGCATCCCACACCTCATGCCGTACTCTGCCCAACTGTAATTTGGAATGTCAGGAACCTGCTCGAGGCCATGCGGGGCAGTCAGGATTTTTCTTGGCATCTCTGCTTCAAAAATCCAGTGCTCGACATTAATGACAATATGTACCAGGACCGGTTTACCGGCCGGAGGAACAAGAGAACCTCTTTTACTGCTCAACGTAAACGGTATTCTTGGATTACTCATTAGGTCGGTTCTACGCCTCTAGACCATAAACTCTCATGACGTTGTCTCTCATAAATTTTCTTCTTACTTTATCACTGAGACCTAAACTATCTATTTCCTCAACGGTTCTCTCAAAATCCAAAACCGGGAAATCAGTTCCAAAGATAACCTTGTCTTGCCCATAAGTTCTTATGTAATGCTTAAAGCTCTCCGGCCAGTATTTTGGCGAATGAGCATCTGAACCGATAAACACGTTTTGATGCTTCCAGGCCATGGCAATCATTTCGTCGGCCCAAGGAATCCCAACATGGATACCGATAATTTTCAGCTCCGGAAAATCACAAGCAACAGAGTCTAGTGATATTGGTCTACCAACAGACCGTCGCGGAAAGTTTTTGTCATAATTCATTGATTGCCCCACCTGCATTTGGATGGGAACATCAAGTTCAACACATTTTGCATAAAAAGGATAAACTTTCGCGGCATCGGGCGCGATTTCAAACCAATGTGGGTAAAAATGAGCCCCGATAAAACCAAGTTCGCAGATCGCATGCTCAAACTCTTTTACGCCGGACATCCCATCAAGCGGATCTATACCTGCAAGCCCGAAGAGGCGATCAGGGGCTTCAGCACATGTACGCGCAACGAGTTCATAAGGAATCCGATAACAGGAGGGATTTCCTTTTGGCCCGGCCCTTGTGGCGATCAGGAAAGCTTTTTCGATCCCTGCACTGTCCAAACGAGACAAAAGTTCGTTTAAATCAACACCATCAGATGTAGACTTTTCAACGCCCATTTTTCCAACAAAAAAATCATCACGCCAATCAGGCCTATGCTTCAGGGCTTCCGGAGTCCATATGTTCACTACAGCATCGACGCCCCTGTAATCCCACTCGCTCACTCGTCTCTTTACCCCCCGCTCTTTTGGTGTAATTTGGTCAAAGTCATATCATAAAAAGCTTCTAATGGCATTCATTCCCTCCTAACATGAACCTCGCCGATACCATCGAAATCAACGCGCGCCGAAAGCCTAATCACCCAGCAATAATTGGGACCACTGGAAAGGTTATCAGTTACCGGGAATATGGAGACCTCGTGGCGCTTTGGGCATCCGCTTTCAAACGAATGAATCTCGGACCCGGCGATATCATTGGGTTAAACCTTAAAGATACAGTCGGTCATTTAATTGCCCTTTATGCGATAGCTCGATGTGGAGCCGTAATTTTGCCTATTGACTGGCGCTGGACCTCGATAGAGAAGGAAAGAATTGTCAATTTTTTTGGCGCTAAAGCAGTCTTATCGGAACCTGATGATTTATTCATTTCTGTCCCGGGACACTGGAAAAATATTATCGTCGACCAAAATTGGAAAGAAAGAGTCCAAGAATTAGAACCTCTTAAAAATGCTCCAAAGTCGGCAGATGAAGGGCTCCTTTTAGCGCTCTCGTCGGGTACAACCGGCACGCCAAAAGGCCCACTCATAACGCACGAACAATTTTTAGCACGGTTCCTTATTTATCTTATTACGATTGGATTCTCTGAACGTGATCGATATCTGTGTGCGACTCCTCTGTATTTTGGTGGTTGCCGGGGATATTCAATGTGCACGCTCTATTCTGGTGGCACAGTCTTATTGCACCCGCCCCCTTATAAACCAGAGGCTCTCCTGAAATACGCAAATCAATTTTACGCGACCAGATTATTTTTAGTACCCACTTTGCTTAGACGACTTATTACGTTGGAGGGCGGAAGTAAAAAGGCTCCTTTGTTTAAAACTTTAGATCTACTTTTCTCCACTGGTGCTGTATTGCATGCCGAAGAACGTGAAGAACTGATGCGGCGTTTCTGTTCAAGATATCTAAACTTTTACGGATCAACAGATGGTGGGGGATGCTCCGCTCTCCTTTGGGATGATCCAACAGAGGTCTCAAGTAGTGTTGGGCGGCCTGTTTTTGGAGCAACACTAGAGATTGTTGATGACAGTGATAATCCTATAAAGATTGGAGAGGTTGGAAGAATAAGATACCGCCATCCAGGGACTGCAAACGGTTATTTCAATGACGCTTCAGGCAGTAAAACGGCATTTAGAGATAGTTGGTATTTCCCGGGCGATTTGGGATGGATAAATGATAAAGGTTATCTTTTCTTAGCCGGTCGAGAATCGGATATGATTATCCGTGGAGGTGTAAACATATATCCAGCTGAAATTGAATATGTCCTATCATTACACGAGGAGATATTTGAGGCCTCTGTAATAGCTTGGCCGTCAAAGGAATTTGGCGAGGAGATAGCTGCCTTCGTCGTCTTGAAAAAAAATTCGCAAGTAACCTCGGAGCAACTTATTGAATATTGTCAACAACAAATGGCTTCTTACAAAGTCCCCAAGGAGGTATTTCTGATGGACAACCTTCCCAAAAGCGGCGTCGGCAAGGTCCTAAAAAAGGAACTCATTAATAGATTACCTCAGGCTTAGGTAAAGAGAGCTACAAAACAATTTTGCCACAAAAAGGAATAAATAATGGACTTAGAAATCTCCGGAAAAAAAGCGCTCATAACCGGAGCTTCAAAAGGGATTGGCAGAGCAACTGCCGAAGCTCTGGCAAATGAGGGCTGTGAGTTAATTTTAGTTTCAAGAACAGAAAAAGATTTAGTCGGTCTCAAATCTTCAATTAATAAAAAAACTTCTACGAGGGTCTCTATAGAACCACTAGATCTATCCATCAGCGGAACCGCTGACCAACTTGCCAATGCCTATCCTGATATAGATATCCTTGTGAATAATGCTGGTGCCATTCCTGGGGGCTCCTTAGAGGTAATCGACGAAGAAAAATGGCGCGCTGCTTGGGACCTTAAAGTATTTGGCTACATCAACATGTGCCGTAGTTTTTACAAAAAGATGAAACTTCATAACTCGGGAACGATAATTAATATTATTGGAAACGCGGGCGATACAAGAGATCCTTCATATATTTGTGGCGTCGCTGCAAATGCCTCACTGACAGCATTTTCTCAATCTTTAGGCAGCACCAGTGCAAAAGATGGCATCCGAGTTCTTGCGATAAACCCGGGGCCGATCGCGACAGATCGCATGAAAATGCTGATGCGGCACAAACTTGATCAAGCCGGTGAGGGTAACCGAGCCGATGGAGAATTATTTTCTCACCTGCCCTTCGGCAGAGCCGGCAAACCGCAGGAGATAGCGGCGGCCGTCTGCTTTCTTGCCTCAGAAAAATCTGGCTACAGTTCCGGCTCTGCGATGACAATAGATGCAGGGCTCTCGGTTCGTGGAAGTTTCGGGTAAAATTTAGTGGAAAAACTTCTAAGTATAATTAATCGCCGAGGATAGGATTTAAAATTCAGTGTTACGCTTGCTTTAATAAACACAAGGACTAATCTTTAACCACAATGGACTGGAGCCGGTCGTGGAAAAAAGCAATATCCTTTTAATAATGGTAGACGAATTCCGTCGGGATGCTCTTGGGTGCGCGGGGCATAAATTCGTTCAAACACCGAATTTAGACACTCTAGCAGCTCGGGGGACCCGGTTTACGAATGCCTATACCAATTGTCCAATTTGCGTTCCAGCAAGAGCTGCTTTTGCTACAGGAAATTACGCCAACAAAACAGGTTATTGGGATAACTCCATCGCTTGGGATGGTCGCATCCGAAGTTGGAGTCATGTCCTGCAAGATGCCAGTGTCAAAGTTGAAACTATTGGCAAGCTTCATTACAGATCAAGCGATGACCCCCTTGGATTGGATCAAAGCCATATCCCGATGTACATAAAAGATGGAGTTGGATCGATAAAAGGAGCAATCAGGGATCCACTTCCCCCTCTTTCCAAAGACGCGCATTTAAAAGACGGCTTCCCTGCAAAAGCCCAAATTGGTCTTTCCTCTTACAACCAATATGACCTCAAAGTAACTGAACTAGCCCGAAATTGGATTAAGACCAATGGATCCATGAACAGCGAGCCTTGGGTACTTTTTGTAAGTTTTCTCGCGCCACACTATCCGCTTACCGTACCAAAAGAATTTTTTGAATTATATGATCCAAACGAGTTGGAACTACCCCTCACTGACCCTAAAACCACTAATTATAAACTTCATCCGTGGGCACAGGTGCTGAACGCTTATCAGCCACACAGCAACAATATGACTGAGGAAAAAACGCGGTTAGCACTTTCCGCTTACTTTGGGCTTTGCAGCTTTATCGATCACCAAATCGGGCTGGTATTAAAAACACTTAAAGAAGAGTGTCTTGAAGACCAAACCCGAATTATTTTCACATCAGATCACGGCGAAAATGCCGGTGATAGGGGAATGTGGGGCAAATCTCTTCTTTACGAGCACTCAACAGGAGTGCCCATGATCATTGCGGGCCCTGGGATTGATCAAGGAAAAATCTGTGAAACACCCGTATCTTTAGTTGATTGCCGACCATCAATTTTAGAAGCCACAGGAATACGAGATGAAGTGCCAGCAACCGCACTTCCCGGCGATTCACTTTTTCAGCTTGCACAACAAGAGCATGACCCCGACCGTCCTGTATTTTCAGAATATCATGCAGCCTATTCACCAACAGGGGCTTACATGCTGCGATTAGGAAATTGGAAGCTTAACTATTATGTAGATTATCCCCCAGAGTTATTTCATCTCAGCGATGACCCCTTGGAGCTAGTAAATGAAGCATCCAATCCAAAATTCGAAAAAATACTTCAAGATTTGATAAAAGAGCTTCGAGCGTTCGTTGATCCCGAGGCTACCGATAGAAGAGCAAAAGATGACCAGAATAAGCGGCTCTCAGAATTTGGGGGGGCGGCGAAGGTCCTAGCAAATGAACTTGGCACTGCGGGTTATACAGAAGTTCCAACAAGCATAATGGACAAGCTCTAGGGATTTAATAATCTTTGAATGAGCATGCTATAATTC
>CAJXEC010000045.1 GCA_913052165.1 uncultured Rhodospirillaceae bacterium | reverse complement strand
AGAGTGCAAGAAATCGGCAGAAACCCCGATTGTCGGTCGCGCAAACCTCGCATTCATTCTCCGTTCGGCCGAAACTTCACTACCAAAAGACTGCATTAGTGCGCGAGCCTCTTTCGATTTCATATAAAGCCGAACCAGCAGTTCTTTCTCACTTTAAGCAAAACAACATGGGATAACTTGGCCCTCGAAAGAATTAAGTTTTATGTTGTTCATCAGTGCCAACAAACTCTTAGAAGAAAGCTAAAATGCGGGCACGTAAGCTTTCTTGGTCTTGGCCACGTACAAAGTATAGAACCAGATCCAAGCGCCGACATTCCATAAACTGATCCTATCCCGCATTTTATTAAACCATTTAATTGTTTCAGGTTTTTCGTTGTAAAGGATTTGAAATTATACAGTGATCCGCCAACAAACCACTCAAAATATAGTTGACGTAAAACGGCCAAGTTAGCATCCCCCCGCTTGACTCACTTTTCCGATCCGTCAGCTCGCGCATTAACCCTAAGTTATGTTTTTGGATGAGCTGTAATGGCAATACCGAAAGCCTCAACAAAATTACTGTATGTTTTGCTCATCGAGCTTTCCCCGTAATATCGCCAAAAATTAAACCGAGATATTTCTATCCTTCAACCGAACAGAAATTTAATTCAATGATGGTCCTTTTTGTTGATTTGTTCTCGGTGGCAAGAATCTCTCTTATTTAGTCAATGCAATACCCAAACCGCGCTGATTTTCGACTTTATAAACACTTGATTTTAGATTAGTTAGAAAGAAGTGCCGCAATAGCTCAGCTGGTAGAGCATCGCATTCGTAATGCGGGGGTCCGGTGTTCAAGTCACCGTTGCGGCACCATTTCCGCTTTGATTGGATGAAGAGGTATTTCTATGAAGAACCAAAATTTCCATTTCATGTGCGCAAGAGGTTTATCAATCAAAGAGAAAAAACTAGAATTTATTTGCGGACATCATTCTTTCTAATTTACACTCTTCAACTTAGGCGCGTTTAAATCACGGAAAGCGGCTAAAGCTCTTTTAATTCAAGCGCAAATGGAATTTATTTCTTAGCTGTTGTTTTGTAAATTTACAAAATATTCGGTAGTAAGGAGTTAAAAAATGAGAATAAAAAACATCCCCCTGGAAATATCGGTTGAAGATTATTTAAACAGATGTGGAAAATGGGAGCAAATTATTGCAGTAAAACAGTTTTTCTTTACAAAATCTTTGGTTTCAGTTTTTCTGCTCTTATTAGCGACTCTTGCTTTACCTTCAGCATCTATCGCCGGTAATTATGATTTCAGGATAAAGATTGTTAATAAGACAAACGCTGACTTAGAAATTCAACTGATCAAATACACCGGATATAAAATGAGTCCGTTCCTCATAGACATTGATGCTCTTAGCGCTGTGCTAAATCAGGGATCCCCCCAAACAGCTCCTAAAATCTCTGCGGGTGAGAGTTTTCTCTATGACCCCCCTGATGATTCTAGGCGAAAACGCAAGCGCCGTTTTGAGTTGTTATATAGATGTACAGCAAAACATTCCCCCACTGAAAACATGAGACAATATTTTCCGAGGGATAAAAAGTGGTATAAGCGGGCTCATGCTGTGAACAATAATAATCGGTATATTTTAAAAGTTAAAAACAGCGATTGTTGAGGAGATAGAATTGATTCCTCTTGAGGAATTGATAGCTGATTAGAATAAACCTTATCAAACTAGAGAGGAATTCAATATCAGAGATCGTTAAACGGCGGCAATCGCTAGCCCAGTGACACTTGGGCGTGCAGGTAAATAACCGTGCACAGTTCTTGTAATAACTTTTTCCTAGCAGGATTATCAGCGAAAATGTTCTTAACCTCGTGAAATTTTACTCGAAATTGGGTGTTAAATAATTTTCGGCGACAATTTAAGTATCGTTTTGCGCTCTCATGAGATTTTTAGTGAGCGTATTCTAGTCCTTCATTATTTTTTTTAAATAGGGTCTTGGGGCCCTTTGTTCACAACGGTATTCGGTGGAGCTTCTTATTCGTGATGAGGGGGTCCGGTGCTCAAGTCACCGTTCGTTGCGGCACCACTTTCTGGCCTATGGGCTAGATTTAGGTTTCTCAAGTTGATCTGAAATCTCTTTGTCTTTACGAGCTAAATGCGAAGATTTAGTTCCCTCGCGCCATTCAAAGGACCCAAGAGATCTGCAACCAGGGCAATTAGGTAAAAAATCCATTGATTCATGATCACATTCTCCACAACACCACCTTGCATCTGGAATAGCGTTGGGGATACGTCTCAACCAATCACTAGATAACCCCGATTCTTTATTCTCTGCCTCTTCAAGTTTGGCCATGAGCCGGCACAAATTGACAGTCTCACCTTTTTCATGAAGCGCCGCCAGATGGATCCTGGCAGGGCCCCATAGGTTTGCCTCTATCATTGCCTCGGCCAGCGCGAGAAGGCTTTCGCGATGAGAGGGGTTTTTTGCCACTAGCCTCTCGATCCTATTTAAACGCTGAATGGGATTGTCTTCAGATAAACAACTATCATAAATCTCAAGCAAATCTGGGTGGGGAGTTTTAACCCAACTCTTTTCAATCAACCTACAAGCCTGACGCGTCTTATTTAAATCAGCCAAGGTTTCTGCAAAGCCTATAGTACTGGGAACCCAATCTCGAGACAACTTGTGAGCCACCCTACTTCCCGCAAGCCTTGCATGTTCATCACCCCGTGCCTTTGCCTCGGCGATCTTTATGAGTTCCATTGCCGCTTTTCGACGATTTGCTACTTTGCGTTTGACGATGCCAATCTTTACAAGTCCATCTAGTGCGCGAGAGGCCTCCACCCAGTTGTGCCCGTTAGTGTGCAGGTCATACATCGTATTCAACACCCAACTTGTCTTTGGCTTAAGTCGGTGCGCTCGCTCTACCAACCTTAGGGCTTCATCGTTATTTCCAGATTTTTGAGCCTGGATTAATAAACCGCGCAGGCCCAAAAAAGCTGTCTCCTCAGTTTGTAACATATCCCTAAAATAAGCTGTTGCAGCCTCTTCCTCTCCTTGGAGCTGAGCGGCCTGTGCCGCCAATAACATCGTAAGTGGAGGAGCATCTGAGAGTGCCTCTGCACGTTTTGCTTGTCTTTTAGCCTCATTTGCGTCACCCGCAGCAACAGCAACCATACCCTGAGTCAATGCCCTGTAACCGCGCTCCTGCCTGGACTTCTTGTAAGCCGCCACTAATCTTGAAGGAGTAGTCCACAGTCCGCGCCAAAGTGAGAAAATAAGAACTAGGACTAGCCCTAAGGTGAAAGCCAAGAGAAACAAGATGGGAACGGGAGCTACCACCCGCCACCCCTCCCAAATAAATGAGACTTCTCCTGGGATGTCAGCGACCTCAATCGCTAAAAAAACCGCAAAAAAACTGACCACAAGAATAAAAAAAGTTTGGATCATTTCTTAGCTGGTAATTCTTGTTTCGCAAACAAAACCGATATCGCTTTGTCCAACGTGTCCTCGACACGATAACGTATCCGAGCCTTTGCCAACCAAGGCTCAAATAGCTCGCTCTGTTTGCCCGTTAGGTCGGATATCGCTTTTATTGCCTCCGGAAGGTCTCCATCCGAGAGGGAGATTTCCGCTCGGGCCATCAGCGCAATATGGTCCTTCCCAGCAGCAGCGTTTGGGCCTATGCGCCGCACCGTTATCAAAGAACTTATCCTTTCAAGTATTTGATTTATCCAACGTGGGTTATCTTCTGAGGGACTCATTTTTGTCGCCCGATCAGCTAGCAATGTCAGTTCTGTCTGCAATCCGCGTATGGAGGTCACACCCGATTCCGCAAAAGGTTTTATCGAAGCTAATCCCTCTCGCACAAGGGGGTTCTCTGACGCCAAGAAAAAAGAAGTCTCCCACTCCTTGTCGAATTTCTCTCCGGTCAAGGCAACGGATTTTAATTTACCAATCGCAAACATCAACAAGCCCTCGGCGCGGTTCACAGATAACGATTCGGAATGCTCAGCTTTTTGTCTCTCAAGCTCCAAGATTCTGCTGGTTAGTATAGAAACATCTCTGTCAATTTCCTTTGTCTTTTCCTCAACAACCGCCATTATTTGCATTTCGGCTCGAGCTTTGAGAGCATTTGCACTACCTTCAGCTAACTCTTTTGCCGAATTTGACCCAAGATCAGTTATTTTTCGGATTTCATTTTCTACCGCAGCAAGGCGATCTTCGAAACTTCCAGGCCCATCACGCATTTCTATGTTTTCCGCCAAATTTTTAATCTCATTTTCGACAACTTCAAGTCGACTAACCAAGGACTTCGCTGTCGTGATGTCACCTAAATTGGCGTGCTCTTTTTTGTGCCCTCTCAAGTCTATAATGACTCCGTCAACTTTATCTTTGAACTCAGAAATCTGAGGAGTTTTTTTGAGCCCAGAAAGTTGACTTTGTATTCGATCGACCTTGCGCTCAAGGATATCAATTTGGACTCCCATAAGGTCAACTTTTTGGCTTAGAGGCTCGCCCCGCCCCAACCCCAAAACAGGATTTAAAAATTCTTGGACCGAATTTGGAGTATAGCCCGCCCAAAAGGGCCATGTAAGCCATGCAATGGCATAGAGAGTGGTGATGGCCGCCAGAGACTTGAGCCCGGTCCGGGCCAAAGTAAAGCGCCTGTGAACGTTTTCACCGGGGGTCGACATTCGCTCTTTGTTTTCCTCCCCTGACTCCTCATCGACATTCATGGTTTCGAGGTTATCACCACGCGCTGAATTAGATGAAACATCTTTAGTCCCAGACATAGGTTCTCTACCCTATTCTCAATTGAAACATTGACTTATTGCGGCGACCAGTGAGTTGGCACTGGGCTCTCTCGCTATGATCAAATCCTTCCAAACCAAACAATTGAGCTCAGCCGCCACCGGCTTAGAAAAACAGAAGGCTCGCAGAGTTTCACATACTCCCTCTATTCGAGCATTTTGGATCAAATTAGCAAAAGTTTGGCCGGTCCGCGGCGAAAAAAATATTACCGCATCAATTGTTCCTTTTTTTAGTGCCTCAAAGCCAGGCTCGGAGAACTTTTTGACTGGTTCTGCGCGATAGACTACTTCGCGTCGAGCCTTAAACCCGAATTCTTGAAGAGACCTCGCTATATTGATTTTCACCTCGTCGCCCGAAACATGCAAAATTTCTCCCATTTCTGGGGAACATATGTCTAAAATCTCAGCAATGAGCGCTTCAGCGCCCTTTGTTCCTTGATAAACGACTGAGAACTTATTACGTCGTGCCATTTTGGCTGTCGCATGACCGACTGCAAAAGCTGTGAGTCCATGGTCAGTATTTGTCTTGCAAAAGGATGCAACAGCATTTGCGCTGGTAAAAACCACTGCCTGAACACCAGAACAATCGATCGGTTTGGGATCAAGATGAATTCTCAGTAGCGGTTCGCAAACTGGCACATAACCTAAGTCCGCCAGTCTATCAGCCAGAACTTCGTCCGGGCCTTTTGGTCTAGTTATCATTACACTGGTCATAATTTCGGGCTTCAATAATCAAAAAAGCCTGGCTTGGCACGGTCTAGCAATTGTCTAGCGAGTTCAATCCCAAGTCTCTCGCCATCAGAACACCTCGCTGACTGTTGCACCTCCAGTAATTCACTCCCATCGGGTCGAGCGATTAAACCTCGCAAGCTTACCAAGTCATTTTGTATCAAGGCGAGTGCTGCAATTGGCATTCTGCAGGACCCGTCTAATTCTGACAAAAATGCCCGCTCTACTTTTGCCGCAATGCGCGTATCACGATCATCGATAGAGGACAATATTTCCCTGAGGCGACCATCATCCTCGCGGCATTCGACAGCGATAATTCCCTGGCAGGCTGCGGGTAAGATTTGGTCGGGAGACAGTATTGCGGAAGCAGCGCCGACCCGACCCAGTCTCTCAAGACCTGCCACCGCAAGCAGACTAGCATCAAAGTCCCCATTAGAGACTCGCCTTAATCGAGTATCTACATTACCTCTCAACGTTTCGATAACCAGATCGGGACGAATGTTTCTTAGTATGGCTTGACGCCTCAGAGACGCTGTACCCACTTTTGCTCCTATAGGCAGATCATCCAGAGAATTATAGCTCCCGATCAGAGCCTCACGAAAATTACCCCTGGATAGGTAAGCCGCGATGACCAAACCCTCAGGTAACTCGGTTGGCATATCTTTCAGAGAATGAACTGCCAAATCTGCGTGATTGCTTATGAGTGCCTGCTCGATCTCCCCGGTAAATAACCCCTTCCCACCAATGGCTGATAATTTTCCTGTTTCTAATCTATCCCCAGTTGTGCGGTAATTTTCTATTTTCACGTCTAAATTCTTTGCCAGACCGGTATGCGCCCTCATTAGCGCTTTGACAGTTTGCTCGGCTTGGGCCAAGGCAAGTGGACTGCTCCGTGTCGCCAACCGAAGATTATATGTTTCCGACTCAAATTTCATCTTAACTGTCTCTAGCGCGTATTGATAAGATAGGCTAGCACCTTCTAGAACTGCTGGGGATATCACTCAGATTGCGAAGTGACATGATTATTTTAGGCATAGAAACCAGTTGCGATGAAACAGCGGCGGCTATCGTCAGCGGCGACAAAAAAATTCGATCAAACGTAGTTTATTCGCAGATAGAACATCATGCCCCTTACGGAGGTGTGGTTCCAGAAATTGCCGCTCGAGCGCATATGGATGCGATCGATTGGGTTATCAGACAAGCTATCGAAAGTGCAAATATAGCTTTTGATCAACTTGATGGAGTAGCAGCAACATGCGGACCAGGCCTAATTGGAGGGGTTCTGGTTGGCGCTATGGCCGGGAAAGGAATTGCCGCTGCTCTTAGTTTGCCCTTCGTAGCTGCCAACCACCTTGAAGCCCATGCGCTGACCGTTCGTCTTACAAATAATATTGAGTTTCCATATCTCTTGCTGCTCGTATCAGGCGGTCACACTCAATTTGTCAAAGTCAAAGGTCTTGCCAAATATGAGCTCATTGGAAGTACGATGGACGACGCACTTGGGGAAGCCTTTGATAAAACTGCAAAAATGCTGGACCTTGGATTTCCTGGCGGCCCCGCTGTGGAGAAGTTGGCGAAAAGAGGTTCAACCGGCAGATTTAGACTACCCCGCCCTTTGCGGGGACGATCTGGGGCAGATTTTTCTTTCTCCGGCCTAAAAACAGCGGTACGGCATCAAATAGAAAAATTTCCCCCTGGAAAATTATCTGATAACGATAAAGCAGATCTTTGCGCAGAGTTTCAGCAAGCAGCCGTTGAAGTAATAAGGGATCGAGCAGTTAATGCTATCGAGATCTTTAGAGAAAATCAGCGAACCAAGGGATCTCTGGTGGTTGCTGGAGGCGTCGCTGCTAACAGCGCCATTCGCAGAGCATTAGAGGAAACCGCGCTGGAACACGGGCTTCCATTCATTGCTCCCCCGGTTGGTCTATGCACAGATAACGGCGCCATGATTGCATGGCTCGGTATAGAGAGGCTAAGAATGGGGTTATCTGACGGCCTTGATTTTAAACCCCGCCCAAGATGGCCATTGAACGAATTATCTCGTTAAATAATACTCGGTAAGAAAACACATTGTTGGTCTTTGGATCCCGAGATCACATGTCGCTTGTAAATTTTGATTTCGATTATCGACGTTTAGGATTAACCTAAGTCAAAACGGTCCGAATTTAAGTCTTATGGATGAGATCAAGTCGCAATGAATATTGAAAGTATCGGAATTATTGGAGCCGGTGCATGGGGAACAGCACTTGCCCATGCAATTGCAGGGGCCGGTAATCACACTGTTTTATGGGCTCATGAACCAACTGTCGCTGATTCAATAAATCAACGCCACGAAAACCAACTTTTTTTGCCTAACATTCCACTAAATCCAGGAATTAGGGCAACCTCTGTTCTCGAGGAGGCTGTTGATTCTGATGTTATATTTTTGGTAACACCCGCACAATTTTTAAGAGGTGTTACAGAACGGCTCGCATCATTTCTAAGTGGAGATGTGCCAATAGTTATCTGCTCGAAAGGAATCGAACAAAAAACCGGCGCTCTAATGTCAGAGGTAACCCTGGAGACCCTAGGCGGAAGAAATATTGCCGTACTGTCTGGCCCAACATTTGCGACCGAGGTCGCCGCTGGCTCACCCACAGCCATTACACTTGCGGCCAAAGACCCCGATTTTGGCGACGCCATCATAAAAGCAATTGGCACGCAGACATTTCGACCGTATCAAAGCGACGACGTAGTGGGAGCTGAAATTGGAGGAGCAGTTAAAAATGTTCTGGCAATAGCTTGCGGCATTGCTGAGGGAAAAAAGTTTGGAGAAAATGCCCGGGCAGCGCTGATAACAAGAGGTTTGGCTGAGATGGCTCGCTTAAATCTAGCGAAAGGAGGAAGGGCTGAGACAATCATGGGGTTAAGCGGTTTAGGCGATTTGAGTTTAACCTGCACCAGTCCTCAATCGCGCAATTACTCTCTGGGGATAGCACTGGGAAAGGGGAAAGATTTAGAAGCCGTCACAGGCAAGCGAAGCTCGGTCGCGGAGGGGGTATTTTCTGCCGCTGCTGTCTCCACTCTTGCCGCCAAACTTAGAATCGATATGCCGATATCTGAGAGCATCAATTCAGTGGTCAATCACGGAGCCCAAGTCGAAGAGGTCATCGCATCATTGCTCTCAAGGCAATTTAGATGGGAAACTGATGATCGGCGTTAGTTCCAAAATTTTTTAGGAGAAGACATGAAATATTGGCTGTTTAAATCTGAGCCCGGTGCTTGGTCTTGGGAGGATCAAACTAAGAAAGGGGTTGAGCATTGGGACGGCGTAAGGAACTATCAAGCCAACAATAACATGAAGGCGATGAAGAAAGGGGATAAAGGTTTCTTTTATCACTCCGTAAATGAAAAGCGTATCGTAGGAGTTGTTCAAGTTGTAAAAGAGCATTATCCCGATCACACCGACAAAACTGGTCGGTTTGGGATGGTTGATGTTCGGGCTCTTTACCCGGTAAAAACCCCTGTTACTTTATCGGAAATAAAGGAAGAACCAAGGCTATCAAACCTAGCCCTAGTAAAACAGTCTCGACTATCTGTCGTCCCGGTTGGAGCGGACGAGTGGACAGTTTTATGTCAAATGTGCGGGATAGACCCTTGAGCTAATGCCTAATTATGGTGACGACCATAAAGTTGAAGATAACGGTCCGGGGACGCCACTCTGCTTGTTAACGGATTTGCCCAATCCTGGCTCAAAAGGCTTTAAGGTTGGACGACGTCCAAGATTTTTTATTGTACGCATCGACAATAAAGTTTTTGGTTATATCAACCTTTGCCCTCATCAAGGGACGCCACTTGATTGGAAACCAGACGCCTTTTTAACATTTCAAGACGATGCGATCATGTGCGCCACCCACGGCGCATTATTTAACATAGAGGATGGCATTTGCACGTGGGGTCCTTGCCAGGGAATGAGGCTTGCACCTGTATCTGTTTATGTTCAAGGGAATTGGATCAAATTAGGGCCTCTTTAGGTGTCCCGACAGGCAGCTGCCATCTAATTACTGCGGAAGCCGAGAGCTCTCGGAAATCTAATCCACTCTTAGCTTTAGCTCAAATTGCGATAAAGCTTGATAGTCGCAGAAAAGCAACACGCTTTGACGCAAAATAAGGATAAAAAAGGCTAACTTGCCTTGCTTTAATCGATTAGCCATAGTTTTTAGTATCCAAAGTAAAGGTTCAAATTAAACATGAGGGTTGTGCAATGTCCGAGAACGATCTTTATCCGGTCCCTACAAGCTGGGCTAAAAATGCGTGGATTGATAACGATAAATACTTGGAGTTATATGAGGCCTCCATCAAAAATCCCGAGAAGTTTTGGGCAGAGCAAGGCAAAAGAATTGACTGGCTAAAAACTTATACCAAGGTAAAAGATGTTTCATATGCCCACGATGACATCCGTATTCGCTGGTACCAAGACGGCGTCCTCAATGCCTCGGTAAATTGTCTCGACAGACATTTATCAACCAAGGGAGATCAAATTGCCATCATCTGGGAGGGAGATGAAGTTGACCAAGATACCACGCTGACCTACCGAGAATTGCATCAACAAGTCTGCAAATTCGCAAACTCTCTTAAGAATCTTGGTGTAAACAAAGGTGATAGAGTAACGATTTACCTACCCATGATCCCTGAAATTGCAGTTGCGGTCCTAGCCTGTGCTCGAATAGGTGCCATCCATTCTGTGATCTTCGGAGGATTTTCACCTGAGGCAATTGCAGGTCGGATCCAAGACTGTGACTCCGAATTTGTTATCACATCTGACGAGGGTGTGCGAGGAGGTCGTGCCATCCCGTTGAAAGCCAATACAGATGAAGCCCTCGAACTATGCCCCAGGGTTAAACACTGCATTGTCGTGAAGCGCACGGGCAACAATATTGATTGGAAGGAAGGCCGAGACGTCTGGTGGCACGAACTTATAAAAGATGCCTCACCGAATTGTCCGCCCGAGGAAATGAACGCTGAAGATCCATTATTCATCCTTTACACATCAGGTTCCACGGGCAAACCAAAGGGAGTGCTTCATACCACAGGGGGTTACATGGTTTACGCCTCTATGACCCACCAATATGTCTTTGATTATCACGATGGCGACATCTACTGGTGCACAGCTGACGTCGGCTGGATCACAGGGCACTCGTATATCCTCTACGGCCCCCTTGCAAATGGAGCTACCACTGTCATGTTTGAAGGTGTACCCACTTACCCTAATTCCTCGCGTTTTTGGCAAGTTTGCGATAAGCACAAGGTGAATATTTTCTACACAGCTCCCACTGCGTTAAGGGCCTTGATGCGGGAAGGCAATAATCCGGTTAAAGCCACAAGCCGAGCATCAATAAGGCTTCTGGGCACAGTAGGGGAGCCGATCAATCCAGAAGCTTGGAAATGGTACCACGAAATAGTAGGCGAGGGACGTTGCCCAATTGTTGACACATGGTGGCAGACAGAGACCGGTGGGATACTAATTACCCCGTTGCCCGGGGCAACAGCTCTTAAACCAGGATCAGCTACCCGACCTTTCTTTGGTATTAAGCCAGCCCTAGTTGACGCCGATGGGGAGGTTCTCGATGGTGCCGCAGAGGGCAATCTGATAATCCAAGACAGTTGGCCTGGGCAGATGCGCACGGTCTTTCGTGATCATGAACGTTTTGTAGAGACATACTTCTCTACATACAAAGGCAACTACTTTACTGGTGATGGATGTCGTAGAGATGAAGATGGCTACTATTGGATAACGGGAAGAGTTGATGACGTAATTAATGTTTCGGGACACCGAATTGGCACTGCGGAAGTCGAGAGTGCCCTCGTGGCGCATCATAAGGTAGCTGAGTCGGCAGTTGTTGGTTTTCCCCATGAAATCAAAGGACAGGGTATTTACGCGTACGTAACACTAATGGCAGGTGAAGAACCGTCGGAAGACTTGAGAAGCGAATTAAGCCAATGGGTGCGCTCGCGCATAGGACCAATTGCCAGCCCGGATATTATTCAATGGGCTCCAGGGCTTCCTAAAACGAGATCTGGAAAGATCATGCGGCGGATATTAAGAAAAATAGCGGCCGAGGAATTTAGAGATCTCGGAGACACTACGACCCTAGCAGATCCATCTGTGGTCGAAGAGCTTCGAAAAAACCGCTAGTAAGCCACGTTAATTAAAATTTAAAAGTAAGGTGTGCCAAAAACTGACTAAAAATCGATGCATCGACCATTTTTTTCCCAGTCCCCGTAGCGAGTGGGATCCAGCCCATTTCTCCCGCCTATCTCTCTACTTGTTTTCGGGTCATTCTTTTTATCAGGGGAACTAGGCTCACCATTTTTTTCGTATTTTTTTTCCATACTTCGTAAGTAAGTCCAATTTTGGATTTTGCAAGGGCGCAAATTTAAAATATCTTTTGTCGGCCGACATAAATCCCCACCTGGGGAAAGATTTATTTAAACGTTGTTAAAATGAATTACCTTCGCACAGGGATCCTACTTTCAACCTTAACGTGCTTTTTTCTCACTCTCGGCTTCTTCCTTGGAGGCGGGATAGGTATTGTAATCGCTTTTTTTCTTGCCCTTGCGGTAAATGGTTTTGCCTATTGGAACTCGGATAAAATAGTCCTCTCGATGTATAATGCGAGAGCCATTAGGGAGAGCGAAGATCTCCATTACTACCGATTAGTAAGACAGCTTGCTCAAAAAGCAAACCTCCCGATGCCAAAGGTATACATAATCAATAGCGATCAACCAAATGCCTTTGCTACAGGACGAAACCCGGAAAACTCGGCCGTTGCTGCTACTACAGGGCTGCTGAATTTGTTAAGCAGTGAAGAGATCGCCGGGGTCATGGCACACGAACTAGCTCATATTAAAAACCGGGACACATTGCTGATGACTCTTACTGCAACTCTCGCCGGTGCGATTTCAATGTTAGCCAATTTCGCTTTCTTTTTTAGCTCCGGTTCACGGGCTAACCCACTGGGGCTCCTTGGAGTCATACTCGTCATGGTTTTTGCCCCAATCGGAGCCGCATTGATACAAATGTCGATATCCCGAGGGAGAGAGTATGGAGCAGACAAAATCGGGGCAGAAATTTGTGGCCATCCTTTGTGGCTAGCATCTGCGCTAGCAAAATTGGATAAAACCGCTAGCGCTATTGATAACCAGCCTGCCGAGGCAAACCCCGCCACTGCTCACATGTTTATAATTAACCCACTACACGGAAAATCTATTGATAACCTCTTTTCCACTCACCCTAATACGGAGAATCGCATAAGAGAACTAAGAATGCTCGCAGGGGAACGAGAGGGTCCCTGGGGTTGATGGAAAAATTTTTATATTAATAATCCGAGGCAGACCATAAACAACATGAATAAAAACCCGGGATCCGGGCTCAAAACGCGCCAGATTTCTCTTTCCATCCTAGAGTCTGTTTTAAATAACAAAGAAACTCTGAAGGATACGTTGGAAAGCGACCCAAATTTCGTAATGCTTGAACCTCGTGATCGGGCTTTTGTTCATCTTTTAGTAGCCACCAGTCTACGCAGACGGGGCCAGCTAAATGCTTTGGTCAAAACATACCTTAAGGCCCCGCTCCCAAAAAGATTGAAAACTGTCCAAGAGATTCTTCTCCTAGGCGCAGCTCAGCTGATTTTTTTAACATCCCCGGCACATGCAGTCGTAAACATCGCCGTTAATATGTGCCGTCGGTTTCCAGGCCATCAAGGTCTGGTTAATGCTGTCTTGAGGAGGATTGCAGACGATGGTGCCATACGCCTTCGAGGAATCGATATCAGATTAAATACACCTAAGTGGTTGTGGAATAGTTGGATTAACGCATATGGGGAAGAGGCAGCTCGATCAATCGCTGAAATCCATGCACAGGAACCTCCATTAGATATAACTGTTAGCGGTGAGCCCAGATATTGGGCCCAAATCCTTGGGACCAAGGTCTTTGATGATAAAACAATCCGTCTCACGAAAGTGAGCGACATAAAAGAACTTCCTGGTTATGCAAATGGAAGCTGGTGGGTCCAAGATTTTGCTGCATCACTCCCAGCACGATTGCTGTTATCTTTGGTTGGGAATACTGAAAAAAAACCAAGCGTCATCGATTTGTGTGCAGCCCCAGGCGGAAAGACGGCTCAACTATTGGCGGCCGGCACTCTGGTCACCTCGGTCGATAAATCCAATAAGCGAACTTTTATTCTCAAACAAAACTTAAAGAGGCTCGGATACGATATAAAGCCTGTAATCGCAGATGCCAGGCGTTTCGTTCCTTCGGAGCCACCCGACGCGATTTTATTAGATGCGCCATGCTCCGCCACAGGTACGATAAGGCGAAACCCCGATATACCGTACACCAAAGATAAAAGCATAGTGGAACGGATGGCAGAAATTCAACTAGAGCTGGCAACAGAAGCCGTGAGCAAACTCAATCCTGGGGGTTTGCTTGTTTACAGCGTGTGTTCACTACAAATTGAAGAAGGGGAAAAAGTCATTGAGGGACTTCTCAAAAAAAATTTGGGGATAAGGCCAATCCCGGTCGATCAAGAGGGTTTTTTTAAAGACGCGCTAATCCAGCTAGGGGACTTAGGTGGTCGGACCCTGCCCTCTGATCGGAAAAATCTGGGCGGCATGGATGGATTTTATATGTGCGCACTCAGGCGAAATTGAGAAAAATTGTAATAGCGCTGAAGCAACATGTTAAAGCCGTGATCCAGTAACATCTGGTAAGCCCAGAACGGCTGCAAAAAGGTAATTAAACTATTTGGACTCAAACCTGTTTCACGCCAGACTGTATTAGATGTATAGTTAATAATATAATGCACCTAATAAAATTACAGGGATGCGAAAAGAGAAAATAGTCAAAATATGTCTAGGAGAAGGGGCCTCGTGCAAGGCCTTTTCTCAAAGAGGGAAGCGAGTATGACTGGCCCTATGATTCGAATTGCCCCATCTCTATTATCAGCCGATTTTGCAAAACTGGGATCCGAAATAAGGGCACTTGATGAATCCGGTGCAGACTGGATCCACATTGATATAATGGACGGGCATTTTGTACCCAACATCACTATTGGACCGGGTGTAGTCAGGGCCCTGCGTCCAGTGACAAATTTGCCATTTGACGTGCATCTCATGGCTGCTCCGGTAGATAATTTGATCCCAAGGTTTGCCGAGGCTGGCGCAGATTTAATCACCGTTCACCAAGAAGCGGGGCCGCACCTTCATCGATCCCTTCAATTGATCAAATCTTTGGGCAAAAAGGCGGGGGTCTCTATCAACCCATCTACGTCAGCAGAAACACTCCGTTTTGTGATGGATAGCGTTGACCTGATATTGGTTATGACAGTCAATCCAGGATTTGGCGGGCAGAGTTTTATTGAGAATCAAATTGAAAAGATCAGAACTGTCAAAAAGATGATAGTTGCAAGTGAGCGACCTATCCATTTGGAGGTAGATGGAGGAGTAAATAGGAAAAATGTCGCCCAAATCACTGAGGCAGGGGCGGATGTAATAGTTGCCGGAACGGCCACCTTTAGAGGCGGCCCGGACTGTTACCGGGATAATATTTGCCAATTAAGAGGCGCGTAGCATATTGCATATCCCCTATTTTTTTTCGACAAAACAGGTCCTTACGGAAAAATAAAATAATGCGGCCACATTGGTTAATGGGAGGACTTTGGTCGCGAGTTTTAAGAATTTCCCCGACTCGAATAATATTCTCCCTCCTAAATCCATTCTTTCGAATGAGTCTTTATAACCTAACGTTAAATAGGGGCTCGCGTACAAAAGGTGGTTTCCTGCCGCCGAAGATTGATCTGTGGCCCGGGGATGCAGGAAGAGGCGCAACCATAATAGACGGTGACTTTGAACTCGCCGGCAAAACAATCTTCGAGACTAATAATCCTTGGCGCGCTGAGGGAAGTTCAGCGCGCTGGAAAAGCAGAGTATCCCATTTCGAATGGCTTAACGACTTACAAGCCTTAGGAACCGATAACGCGAGAGAAAGGGCAAGATACCTAATTCGCGAGTGGATGAAGACGGACGGCCGATGGAACCAAATTAGTTGGCGTCCGAACGCCTTAGGCGCAAGAATAGCTAATTGGATCAGACATTCTGATTTTATTTTGAGTGGTTCCGAAGCCAGCTTTAAAAGTGCATTTATTAATAGCCTTCAACGCCAAGCCCGGCACCTTAATAGAGTATCTAAGAATACCTTGCCCGGCACTGAGAGAGTTTCGGCCCTTAAAGGGCTTATTCTGGCCGATTTGGCAATACACCAATCTAAGAATCAGAGAAAACTTCAAAGAAAATTAGTAACCGAAATTAAAAAACAGCTTTTAGAGGATGGATGCTCTTATGAGAGAAATCCATCACAACAACTCAATCTTTTAAAAGATTTAATAGATATTCGAGCCGCATACCGATCAAAAAATGACTTGCCACCGCCTGAACTTAAAAGCGCTATTGAAAGTATGGCTCCAATGTTGCGTTTCTTTCGTCATGGCGATGGAATGCTTGCACTTTTTAACGGTGGGATAGAGGGCGAAGACTGGCTAATTGATGTAGTTCTGGAGAGAGCTGAGGCGCCTGCTAAACCAACTTTTTCTGCCACCACAGCTGGTTTTGAACGACTTGTCGCAAGTAGAGCATTAGTTTTGATGGATACAGGTAAATCTCCTCCTCCAGGCCCGGATTTAATTGCTCATGCAGGAGCTCTGAGTTTCGAGTTTAGTATTGGCAAGCAACGCTTGATAGTGAACTGCGGCGCTCATTTAGGGGATAGCAGGGATTGGAGGCTAGCCCAAAGGACCACTGCTGCGCACTCTACTGTCTCGGTGGAAAACATCAACTCAGCGGAAGTTTTAGAATCGGGTGGTTTCGGAAATCGCCCTCGACAAGGTTCTTATCAACGTCAAGAGCGGGACGGACAAATATGGATTCTGGCCGAACATGACGGCTACAAACCCACATTTGGTATCATCCATCGCAGAAGGTTACACCTGGATGGGACGGGCACCTCACTTCGAGGTGAAGATGCACTCCTTGGCAAAGGGGGCCGAAAATTTGCATCAAGATTCCATCTTCATCCCGCAGTGAGAGCCTCCCTGATTAAAGGCGGCCAAGCTGTTTTACTGAGGCTACCAAGCGGCGAGGGATGGCGTTTTCAAGCAAAAGGGGGGGTAATCAATCTACAAGACAGCGTTTATCTTGGTGCTGGAGACAGAATAAAACGCACTCTACAGATCGTCGTGTCCGCCGGCACTAATGACAGAGAAACTATTATAAAATGGATGGTTGCTCGTCTTTGAAAGGCTTTTCAGAGTCAAAACAGCATCGAGTTTAATGTGAACTTATCTGACTTAGCAATGAGGTTAACTAGACATAAGCCTGGAGGCCTCCAATTTTTGGTTTCATTTTTCAGATTCCAATTTTAGTGATACATACTCGGTCAGAATGAAACGAGCCAACACTGGCTTCCGACAAATACGAGTTTTAAAAAGTTTGCAAAGAGCATCTGGGAACGCAAAAACCTTAGGAATAGCATGCGCATTTGCAGCATCTGCGGCTGCCTTTTTCCCTCTTTCAATCGCCCCCATTGTTGGCATATTTGCGATTATTAGCATTGCTATTCTTGGTACAACTATTCTCAAAAATGTAATTCTCATTCAAGAAGCCCGGCTTTTGTTTATTTTATTGATCTGGATTGCGATAAGCCTGATATGGTCAGTAAACCCCTCCTCTGGGGCGGAAAAACTGCCAAAGCTTTTGGCCAGCATACTTCTTGGGACGGTATTATTAGCAAGTGCTTCGACCGTAACAGCGGATGGCAGAACAACTCTGCGGAAGCTGCTATTAGTAAGTTATTTCTTATGCTTAGGCATTTTATTAATTGGTATTCTACGCGAGAGGGGGGACCTGCTCCCTCTTTTAGCTCCTCACAATGGGGTTGCCGGGGATGAAGTGTGGAGAATGAACCGGGGGGCAACAATTCTGGTGCTAATCTTATTACCCGCTTTTCTCGCGGCGCATAGGCAACCCCTATTGGTCCTCCTAATATGCGTTTTATACTGTATTCCTGCGACGTTCTCTGAGAGTAATGCAGCGTTATTGGGCTTCGGAGTGGCGATGGCTACTATCGCATGCTGTAGGGTTATGCCCAGAGTAACTTTTTATGCAGCCATCGGGCTTTTAATGGCATATATTGCAAGTGCTCCATTTATTCATAAGACCATTCCAGGCTCAAAGCCCCTGGAGACAACTTTGTTCGGTAAATCTTTTTTCGAATTCACGCAACTCCCATCAAGCGCCCAACACAGAGTTAAAATTTGGGATTTTACTGCAAACAAAATTCTTGATAGGCCAATGCTTGGTTGGGGATTTAACTCATCTCGTTATTTAGCGGAAAAGAAAGATAAATCCAAATATGGCAGTTCACTTCAGCTGCACCCCCACAATGGTGTCTTGGAAATTTGGCTTGAACTGGGGATAATTGGGGCCTTTATGATGCTCTTACTTATTCTTTCAATCGGAATTCGGTTAGGACGTCTTAACCCATGGCCCGAGAGAGCAGTTGGGCTTGCATTTCTAATGGCGACGTTTTCAATCAGTTGCGTTGCGTACGGAATTTGGCAAAGTTGGTGGGTAGCTACAATTTTTCTTTGCACCGCTCTTCTAACCAGCGTCCTGCCAAAAAACGAGAAAAATCTATCACCCAAAAATTAAATTAGAGAAAGTTAGATGAGTATTTCCCGCGCATTGATTTCTGTGTCCGATAAAACCGGACTTGTAAATTTTGGTCGATTTCTTCAGCAGCATAATATCGAAATTCTCTCAACGGGAGGATCAGCCCAAACTCTTAGAGAGGCAAAAGTAATCGTTAAAGACGTGAGCGAGCATACGGGATTTCCTGAAATTCTCGAGGGCCGCGTAAAAACACTTCACCCAAAGATACATGGAGGTCTTCTTGGAAGGCGAGACTTAAAGGCCCACAAGGCGACAATGGATAAACATGACATTGCCCCGATAGACCTTTTAATCGTGAACCTTTATCCCTTCGAGGCGACTGTCGATAGTGGCGCAGATTTCGAGAGCTGCATCGAAAATATTGATATTGGCGGACCGGCATTAATCAGAGCGGCGGCAAAAAATCACGAAAGTGTGACAGTAGTCACTAGCCCAGAGGATTATGATTCCATCATGGAAGAAATGCGTGTCCGTAATGGAGATACAACCCCTGAGACACGACGTCGTTTAGCAGCCGCTGCCTACGCCAGAACCGGTGCTTATGACTCCGCGATTTCAGGTTGGTTCTCCCAACAAACCGACGAGAAGTTCACACCCCATTTCTCATTAGGAGGAAAACTCTCGCAAAAACTTAGATACGGGGAAAATCCGCATCAAAGTGCGGCCTTATATCGATTTGGGAGCTCCAATCCGGGGGTGGGATCTGCACAACAGATACAAGGTAAAGAACTCAGTTACAATAACCTCAATGATACCGATGCCGCATTCGAATTGGTCGCGGAATTTAATGACCCCGCAGTAGCAATTATAAAACACGCAAATCCCAGCGGCGTCGCGGAAGCATCTTCGATAGCCGAGGCGTTTCAGGCAGCGCTGCGCTGTGATCCGATTAGTGCCTTTGGAGGAATTATCGCTATCAACAGAACTCTGGACGGCGCCGCGGCAGAGGAAATGTCAGAGCTATTTTTGGAGGTAATCATCGCCCCAAATATCGATTTGGATGCGCGAAAAATCCTAGCAAAGAAAAAAAACTTAAGGGTCCTGGAAACTGGCTCAATGCCAGACCCTGCAGCGAATGGCGTCATACTCAAACCCCTCTCAGGCGGGTTTTTGCTCCAAGATCGCGACAATGCTCGAGTAACTGCCGCCGACCTGGTCACCGTGACAAAACGTTCACCAACGCAAAGTGAATTGAAAGATTTATTATTCGCGTTTTCAGTATGTAAGCACGTAAAGTCAAACGCAATTGTCTACGCAAAAAACAGGGCAACTGTAGGTATTGGCGCGGGTCAAATGAGCCGTGTGGACTCATGCAGAATTGCAATCCAGAAATCTGAGGACGCTGCTCAGAAAAACGGACACCCGGAACCATTAGTGAATGGGTCAGTGGTAGCCTCGGATGCTTTTTTTCCTTTTTCTGATGGTCTGCTGGCTGCCGCTGAGGCTGGTATAACTGCCGTCATCCAACCAGGG
>CAJXEC010000044.1 GCA_913052165.1 uncultured Rhodospirillaceae bacterium | reverse complement strand
TTCAAAGATTTCACCCTTGCTTGTATTCCAACCCTTCTTAGGAATTAAAACCGTTTGCAAAAAATGGCGACGAAAGTCTTCCGGACCTTTCTTTACCCTTATCTTATTAGGATCACTAGCCTCTAGCCCTACCGTTCTACCTTCATTATCTACTCCAACCAAAACTACACCGCCACTCGAATTAGCTAGGGCAATAACTGAGGATTCGCAGTCAACGTCAGTAAATATAGTTCCTAAAAGTTTTTATCCAGGAGTTTAAATGAGTTTTGCAGTAGGTCGATATTCACAAGCAATTTGTGATAGATGTGGTTTTAAAGTAGATTATTTAGATTTAAGCAAGGAATGGAATGGATTATTAGTTTGTCCAGAGTGTTATGAACCTAAACATCCACAATTAGATCCTCCCTACCATCCACCAGATCCAGAGGCTTTACAAGATCCTAGAGTTGAATCAAACAAAATACTAAAAGATGATAGTCCCACAGGGCCTAATGATGCAACGTTTGACACATTTTCACAACCAATGCCTATAACTGTTTTTTTAGGTGAGCCTGGAGATAGTGCATTTTTAACAACTGTGCAAAGCACATCACCCACAGACGGCTCTAACCCTACAGATTCAAACAGTATGTTACCACAAACACCACATAAAAAACTAATTATGCAATCAAAAATAGGTGCTGTCACAATATCTACTGCTAGCACAACTACATACACAGTTACTGTTGCAGCTAAGGCAGGTGGTGGAGGTAATGCCTTTTATATTGATGGTGTTCAAGCACCATCCATAACTATAAATGAGGGATCTTCTGCAATATTTAATCTAAGTGATAATACTGTTGATTCACATCCTTTTTACCTGAGCACTACGTCTGATGGTAGTCACAATTCTGGGTCAGTCTATACAACTGGCGTAACATTTAAAATTAATGGATCTTCAGTATCACAGTCAGCTTATGCTAGTGGTTATACATCAGCGACCACAAGAGCTTTAGAAATTACAGTAGCAATTGGAGCTCCGACACTATATTATTATTGTAGTAGTCACCCAGGTATGGGTAACTCAATAAGCACACCATGAACTATAGCGAATTATTAGATAATGTAAGAAACTACACAGAGGTAGGCACTGAGGTATTATCAAATACTGTAATTAACGTGTTTATAACAAACGCAGAAAATAAGATACAAAAACAATTAGATTTAGATGCATTTCGAAAGTTTGCTACTTCATCTTTAACAATTGGTAGCCCCTTTCTCACCATGCCTGAAGATTTTGGTAATGACGAACTAAAGGGAAAAGAAGTAGCTTTCGATGTGACCGTCAAAGAGGTCAGGAGAGCAGCCCAGGTAGAAATTGATGATGATTTAGCCAAGGCATCCGGTTTTGAAGATCTCGCAGCACTAAGGATTGGGATTCGGGAGCAACTTGATAGGGAATATGGGCAGCTAACGCGCGCCAGTTTAAAAAGAGCTTTGCTCGATAAGTTGGCTGATGAGGTCAAGTTTGAATTGCCCAATAGCATGATTGATAGCGAGTTTGATACAATTTGGAAACAAATCTCAGAGGCAAAAGAAAAGGGTTCTCTTGAAGAGGCAGACAAAGATAAGAACGAGGAGGAACTGAGAGAGAACTATTTAGCTATCGCTGAAAGGCGGGTCAGACTTGGGCTATTCTTAGCAGAAGTAGGGCGTAAAAATAACATCACGGTCACACAGGATGACCTCAATCGAGCGATGCATACAGAGGCCGCTCGATTCCCAGGTCAAGAGGCTGCAGTTTTGGAGTATTTCCAGAAAAACGACTCTGCTAGAACTGAGCTGCACGCGCCGATTTTTGAAGAAAAGGTAGTGGATTTCATAGTTGAGTTGGCGAAAGTTACGGAAAAGAAAGTCTCGTTGGAGGATTTGATGAAGCTTGATCAACCCGATGAAACCGAGAAAAAAACCGATTGATCGAGTTAAGATCTATAATAGGTTAGTATGACTGGCATAAAAAAATAAATGACTGAGGTACAAATGAGTTCTCTTATTCCCATGGTGGTTGAGCAATCCAATCGAGGAGAGCGGGCTTATGATATCTATTCCCGCCTTTTAAAGGAGAGGATTATTTTTCTTACGGGTCCCGTGTTTGATGAAGTAGCAAGCTTAGTCTCTGCTCAGTTGCTTTATTTGGAGGCAGACAACCCATCCAAAGATATTTCGTTTTATATCAATTCTCCCGGGGGGGTAGTGACCGCTGGATTAGCCATTTACGACACAATGCAGTACATCCGCCCTGACGTCTCAACGGTATGCTTTGGGCAAGCGGCATCGATGGGGTCTTTGCTAATGTCTGCAGGAGCAAAAGGCAAAAGATATGCTTTGCCGCACTCGAGGATTATGATTCATCAACCTTCCGGAGGTTTTCAGGGGCAGGCGACCGACATCGAAATCCATGCCAGGGAGATACTCGACCTGAGGGAGCGGTTAAATCAAATTTACGTTGAACACACAGGACAAGATCTCTCTGTTATTGAAGATAACATGGAAAGAGACAAGTTCATGTCACCGGAGACTGCAAAAGAATTTGGGCTCATTGATGAAGTGGTATCCTCTCGCCCCGATGCTGGAGAAGATGCATCTTAGACGAGAAATCTAGGGCTATTTTTGGATAATAGCCGAATGCCCTCTGGTTCTAAGGCTTAAATAAGAGAATCGGCCCTAAATATTTATTCCTTCATGACCGAAATTCTTGGTTTTTGGCAATAGACGCGTTGCGGCACCTTGTTTAACATACCTTCAGTTGTTTTTTTTACCAGGGGTTATGGATGAGTAAATCTGGAAGCGGAGATTCCAAAAGCGTTCTCTACTGCTCGTTTTGTGGAAAGAGCCAACACGAGGTAAGAAAGCTGATTGCGGGGCCGACAGTATTCATCTGTGATGAATGTGTAGAATTATGTATGGACATTATACGCGAAGAACAAAAATCAGCGCTGGTGAAATCAGCAGATGGAGTTCCGACGCCGGCCGATATTTGTAAGGTCCTGGATGACTACGTGATAGGGCAAGACTACGCTAAAAGAGTTTTATCGGTCGCGGTACACAATCATTACAAACGTCTGGCCCATGGAACAAAATCGAACGAGATTGAACTCGCTAAGTCTAATATAATACTCATCGGTCCAACCGGGTGTGGTAAAACCCTCTTGGCGCAGACCCTTGCAAGAATTTTAGATGTTCCCTTTACGATGGCTGATGCCACTACGCTAACCGAGGCAGGATACGTTGGGGAGGATGTAGAAAATATTATTCTTAAGCTGCTGCAGGCGTCGGATTACAACGTCGAGCGCGCCCAGCGTGGCATTGTGTATATTGATGAGGTGGATAAGATATCTCGCAAATCGGATAATCCCTCTATAACTCGCGATGTATCTGGAGAGGGTGTTCAGCAAGCCCTCCTAAAAATCATGGAAGGAACAATTGCAAGCGTGCCGCCGCAGGGAGGACGCAAGCATCCACAGCAAGAATTTCTTCAAGTCGATACCACCAATATTCTTTTTATTGTGGGTGGTGCTTTCTCGGGGTTGGAGAGAATTATTTCGGCCCGCGGCGAGAGCAGTTCAATCGGGATTGGCGCTGATGTGCAGGGGCCTGACATAAGAAAGACAGGGGAAATATTGCGCGAGATCGAGCCCGAAGACCTGCTTAAATTTGGCCTTATTCCAGAATTTGTCGGTAGGCTTCCCGTGATAGCTACTCTGGAGGATCTTGATGAAGATGCTTTAGTACAAATTTTAGTTGAACCCAAAAATGCTCTTGTAAAGCAATATAGCACCCTGTTTGGGATGGAAGATGTAAAGCTAACTTTCACAGATGAAGCGCTAAAAGCGATCGCTAGAAAGGCAATTGATCGAAAAACTGGTGCGCGAGGGCTGCGGTCGATTTTGGAATCTATTCTCCTTGACACGATGTATGATTTGCCTGGGTTTGAGGGGGTTGAGGAGGTAGCCGTGAATGGAGAAGTGGTCGATCGACGTAGCGAACCGCTATATATTTATTCAGATCGGCATGGTGAGGTTGAGTCAAGCGCCTAATTGTACCTTGATTTTCCTGGATCTGACCTCCACTTATAAAACTGTAAAGTGTTTTAGACCAATACCCACTCTCTGCACGAAAAGGATGTTTACATGTCTAAGTTAGAGCCAGCCGACCTCCTACCAGTCCTACCACTGCGCGATATTGTAGTGTTCCCGCACATGATTGTGCCTCTATTTGTTGGAAGGGAGAAGTCAGTTCGTGCGCTAGAGAATGTCATGAACGAAGACAAACAGATTCTTCTCGTAACTCAGAAAAAAGCTGGTGACGACGATCCTCAACCCGAAGACATCTTCAGCGTTGGTACTGTCGGAACTGTACTGCAGCTTTTAAAGTTACCGGACGGTACCGTAAAAGTTCTTGTGGAGGGAATCAAGCGTGCTTCTATAGTCTCCTTTAGCGAAAACGAAAAATATTTCGAAGCGAATATCGTTGAACTTGATGAAGCAGAAGACGACCAACAAGAGCATGTGGCGCTGGCTCGATCGGTTGTTGGGCAATTTGAGCAGTACATTAAATTTAATAAAAAAATCCCCCCCGAGGTATTAGTCTCCCTCAACCAAATTGAGGATCCGAGTAAACTAGCCGATACAGTTGCATCTCACCTGGCGTTAAAAATCCAAGAAAAACAAGAGTTGTTGGAACTCGAGACGGTAACACAAAGGTTAGAAAAAACTCTATCATTTATGGAGTCTGAAATTGGCGTTCTTCAAGTGGAGAAGAAAATCCGCAATCGCGTAAAGAGGCAAATGGAGAAAACGCAGCGTGAGTACTACTTAAATGAACAAATGAAAGCCATCCAGAAAGAGTTGGGGGAGGGCGAAGACGGAAGAGATGAAGCCTCAGAGTTGGAAGAGAAAATTGCTCAAACTAAACTTTCTAAGGAAGCGAGAGAAAAAGCTACTACTGAGCTTAAAAAGATGAAGGCAATGAGCCCAATGTCAGCGGAAGCGACTGTGGTCAGGAATTATCTTGATTGGCTGCTTGGAATTCCCTGGAAGAAGAGAACCAAAATAAAACGCGACTTAGAGCATGCAGAGGGAGTTCTGAATGCTGATCATTACGGCTTAGAAAAGGTAAAAGAGCGGATTCTCGAATATCTAGCGGTTCAACAGCGCGTAAAGAAAATGAGAGGCCCTATATTGTGTCTGGTGGGACCGCCAGGTGTAGGCAAAACCTCATTGGGCAAATCCATTGCTCGGGCAACCGGCAGGAAGTTTGTTCGTATGTCTTTAGGTGGAGTGCGAGATGAGGCTGAAGTCAGAGGTCACAGGCGAACGTATATAGGTTCAATGCCCGGAAAAGTTATTCAGGGGATGAAAAAAGCGGGTGCCTCAAATCCCTTATTTTTACTCGATGAGATAGACAAGCTTGGGGCTGATTGGCGGGGAGACCCCTCATCTGCGCTCTTAGAAGTTTTGGATCCCGAACAGAACAATTCGTTCAATGACCATTACCTTGAGGTCGATTACGATTTGTCTGACGTCATGTTTGTAACCACGGCAAATACTTTGCGTATCCCCGGTCCCCTAATGGACAGAATGGAGGTAATTCGCATTCCTGGATATACCGAGGACGAAAAAGTCGAGATAGCAAAAGGGCATTTGATTGATAAGCAGCTCGACGCGCATGGATTGAGGAAATCAGAATGGTCTATCACTGATGGTGGATTAAGAGATTTAATTCGGTTTTTCACCCGCGAGGCAGGAGTTAGAAACTTAGAGCGGGAAATAGCTAACCTTGTACGCAAGGCTGTAAAAAACATTGTATCTGGAGATATTTCCTCGATTGAAGTGACCGGCGCCAACCTTGAGGAATATGCCGGTGTACGTAAATATCGTTATGGAATGGCGGAAGAGGAGGATTTGGTTGGTGTATGCACCGGTCTTGCATGGACAGAGGTGGGGGGAGAATTACTCTCCGTAGAGTCCGTCGTTATGCCCGGTAAGGGGGCTGTGGCACATACCGGCACTTTGGGAGACGTAATGAAAGAGTCCGTGCAGGCGGCTCGCGCCTACATTCGTTCCCGATCTTTTGAATTTGGGATTGAGCCCAGGGTGTTCGAGAAAAAAGATATACATGTTCATGTCCCTGAGGGCGCGACGCCCAAAGACGGCCCCTCAGCGGGTGTGGCGATGTGCACGACTATGGTTTCAGCATTTACGGGCATTCCCATTCGCAAGGATATTGCGATGACTGGGGAGATAACATTGCGGGGTCGGGTTCTACCCATTGGGGGTTTGAAAGAGAAATTGCTGGCGGCCCTTCGAGGAGGTATAAAGTTGGTTTTAATACCGAAGGACAACGAAAAAGATCTCTCAGAAATCCCTGACAATGTGAAAGAAGGTTTGGAAATTGTTCCTGTATCGACTGTGGATGAAGTGTTAGATCGGGCCCTGACACAGAACCTTGTGCCGATCGAGTGGCAAGAAGAAGTCGACGGGGTGACGGGGGCAGAGGAGCCTGAAAAAGATGCTTCGGGTGTCGTCACACATTGAGCAGAATTTCGACCCGGTGACGGTACACCTAGGCTTTGTACAAAGGGGTGATTCGCTAATTGTTGGGAAATTAGCGGAAAATCGGGATAAATTAGGCGAAATTCGTTCTTAGGCGATTGACTGTAGGGAGACACTCCCACTAGACTCGAAGCCGTCGTTGTTAATTCAAGTTGACGACATTTCGAGCCTTAAATTGGGCATATTTTAAATCCTTCCAAGGTAAGAGGGGGTAATATCGTGAATAAAAATGATCTCGTAGCCTCAGTGGCTTCCGATTCCGGGCTATCAAAAGCTGATTCCACAAAGGCAGTGGATGCTGTTTTAGATGCAATCACTTCATCATTGAAGGGCGGCACTGAGGTGCGCCTTGTTGGTTTCGGAACATTCAGCGTAAGCCGGCGTCAGGCTACAACAGGACGGAATCCGCGGACCGGTGAAACGATCCAGATTGCGGCGTCCAATCAGCCTAAGTTCAAAGCTGGCAAAGGCCTTAAAGACGCTGTTAATTAAGTTTTTGGTTAGTTAAGTCGGCCGTCGGAAAGGCGGCCGATTTTTTTTGAATCTTGTTCATTGCTGTAGTAAAAAATATTTGAGGGCGGTTAGCTCAGCTGGGAGAGCGCCACGTTTACACCGTGGATGTCGGCGGTTCGATCCCGTCACCGCCCACCATATTCATCCCCAGAAAACGATGCCTATGAGGGTCATGGCAAAAATATTACTAAATGCGCCTCTATCTTCGGGTGCGAAGAAGCTCAGTTTTTAGAAGAACAATCTTTTGCAATGTAAGTGGCCTTTCTTCCATTGACACCAATCTCGCACCATTGGGTTTCACGAATGGCAACTTTTACGAGGAAAACAACAAAAGACAGAATCAAATGGCGAGTCAGAATTAGGTTTTCTAATCACAATCCAATAACCAAAACCTTTCTCAGTAAAACCCATGCAATGCAGTGGACGAAAGAAACATAAATACAAATAGAAAAAGGTCTGTTTAGCTCTGGCTTCGAGAGGTTCTCAAGCGATATCTGTCTGAAATTACTCCCAATAAGAAAGGATATCAGGTAGAGGAAATCAGAATAAAGAAACTGATGAGAGACCCTATCAACTCGATTAGTTTAGATACTTAAAACCACATCACTTAATCAAATACAGGAACAAAAGATAAAAAGAAGTATCATCCAGTACGGTAAAAAAAGAACTAAGCTTCTCAGTCATGTTTTTGAGACGGCCATTAAAGACTAGGATATGCCCCTAATAGGCAATCCTGTGAGGCAGGTCAGCAAACCAAAAGAGAACCCATCAGGAGATAGACGATTAGAGATAGGCGAAGAAAAACTACTGCTAGAAGGCTGTAGTCAATCCAAAAACCCATAGCTGAAACATCTGGTAGTTGTGGCAATAGAAAGGGCTATGAGACGAGGAGAGCTGTTAAAGCTCGAGTGGAAGAACATAAACTTCACAGATAGAACTGCCTATTTACCAACAACTAAGAATGCTTTTCTTAGAACTATTCCACTCTCTACAATAGCCATTCAAGAATTAAAGATAATTCCTGTATATATATCAGGAAGGGTATTCCCTCTCTCTGAAGCAGCACTGCGGGGCCTATGGTGCCGGACCATGAAGAGAATGGGGCTAGAGAACCTCAGACTTTATGATCTGAGGCATGTAGCTACAACACGGTCTTTGGATTAGGTCTGACTGTACTGGAAATATCTTCGATAACAGGCCATAAAGATTTGGGGATGTTACAGAGATATACGCATATGAGAGCACGGGACTTGGCTTAAAAGGAAGGATAAAAAATGACCGTCAAAATTTTTATTACATTTTTTGCATGTCTATTTGCTCTCGCAAATGACAATTTTCTTTATGCAAACGGTAATGTAGGTGCTGTTTGGAAGTCGAAGAATGTGGCGCTGCCACAAGGCAGAATTGCTTACATTGATCCGTCCACAGGAACGATCTACGAAGTCAACTTAGACGGTGTTGTCACTTGGAACTATCAAATACCTGATCAATATCAGCAAAAGGGAAATATGCGTAAGGGAGCCGATATAGAATGGATAAACAAATCGGATCAATTCTTATTTGTGGTCCCAGAGGGTGGTATCTATGAAGTTAATAGAAAAAAAGAAATAGTTTGGTCTTATGAAACTGACATGGTCTCCCACGACGCAGATAGACTACCAAATGGCAACACAATCTTCGTTAATGCATGGGACCGAAAAGAGGATTATCAAGTTGTTGAAATCACGAATGACGGTAAAAAAATATTTAAGTGGAGGATTTCTGATAGCGGAGTTTCCTGCGCTCACAAAACAGCCGATTGTTACCGACCAAAGAGAAAAGGTGGACCTCCAGGAGACTACACCCACGTCAACGCTGTACAAAAATTCGAGGATGAGAGTTTTCTCGTAAGCCTCAGAAATCTTCACAAAGTGGTTTTGATTGATAAAAATCTCAAAGTTATCGAACGTCACCGTCGGATTAGAGCTGTCCATGATCCTCGGTTTGAAGATGGTAAGCTAATTGCGATTGGGAGAAAGCAGGGATTAATATCAAGAGAACGGAAGCCGACTTCGACTAAGGAAAACAATTCCTATATATTTAGGTACCGAGATCAGGGCTATACCTTTCTTAGAACCAACCAGCCTATTTCCGATAGTTTAATATTACTTACTGACTCAAAACATTTGCTCATTTTTGATCAGGACTCGAAAAAGATAGTTTGGAAACTAAAATTATCCGGTTTTGGTGACCAACGGGAAGAGAAACAACTTCCATTTCTGTATAAGGCCGCATGGATTGAAACAAAATAATTTCTTGCAGACGAAGGAGCTATCTAGCTCACCTTATTTTGGAATAGTCATTCTGTTCTACCCTTGATATGAGAAAACTGACCGCCACACTCTGCCTGACTTTTGCCCTTGTACTTCATTCTCATTCGGTAATTTCTGAGGAGTATAAGACGATTAACACCCGGGAAGGTGTAACGATTTCGTTTATAAAAAATACGCCATCGAAACATATAAGGGCGGCTGCAATATTATTGGCCGGTGGTAATGGTGACATCGGTATTGATGTTGAAAATGAGACCGTTGGCAGCCGTAACTTCCTGGTACGAACTAGGAGTTTGTTCTCTAAGAATGGGTTTCTAACATTAACGCCGGACCTCCCATCGGACATGGATAGTTTAAAGAATGATCGTGGGAATATTTATTACCTAACCGATCTTTCTTTTCTGGTTAAACAAATTAGGGAACAAACGGGAAAACCTATTTGGTTAGTCGGCACTAGCAGAGGGAGTATAGCAGTAAGCTATCATGCTGCAGCTTTGAACATACAGGGAATAGTTCTGACATCGACCGTTACGACCGGCAAGCATGACACGGTTTTTTCGGGGTATTTAGAAAAAATAAAAGTTCCGACCTTGATAGTGCATCATGAAGATGACGAGTGTCCCGCGTCACCCGCTAGATATGCAAAGGAAATAATGCACGCCTTAAATAATTCACCGAGAAAGATAATTCTCTCGTTTCGAGAAGGAGAGAGTGGAGACGGTCGTCATTGCGGACCAATCTCACCACATGGTTTTCTAGGTATAGAAGACAAGGTTATTGGAACAATGAGTGATTGGATGTTTAAAGCAATAAGAAAAAAACAATCCTACCAAGTTGGGCCCAAGTCAATTTGGAAAAACAAAACTGAGGGTAAATGGGCTAAGCGCCGTAAAATATTCGACTTACCCTGAACTACTTTTTAAACACCAGAAGCTAAATTCGTGAGTCACCTTATTTTGGAATAGTCATGCTGATTAAAACCATATTCGCAGTATTCTTTTTATCCATGATTGCGTTGATCTTACTAGTCAAAGCCAACATATGGTGAGCTTGTCTTTGGTCATGATTATAGCTGAAGCCTAGGAGCTCTGTGTCTCTCACAATTTTAAGACCAACATCTCCGGTTGTATCCACAAGACAACGAATACGATGAGCGGACTCATTTTTAAAACTCTCAAAGCTGTCTTCAAACTCTTTAGCTACACTGTTCATTGGTCATACATAGCTCTAGCTTCATACAATAAGGTAGAAATTGAACATACATTAAGAGTGCACGAAGCTCTGATATTACGCACAGAAAAAAGAGAATAAAGATAACAATCATAGTATCTCTATGAGACTATCGTGTTATATAATTACGCGTCTATTTTTTACGACGATAGTCTCTAATTTTGCAAATCGTTGTGTGCCTTGTATAAAAATGCAAGTGGTATTTTTCATGTGGTGTTGTCCTGCACCAATGTGACACCACTAGTCCCATAAAAATAGATACCTTTTTAGTTTTGAGGATTCTCATATCCAATGATCTATGGTTTGATAAGTTATGGGAATAAAAATTGTAACGGCGAAAAGGTGGTGATTCTGTTGACTTAATAGTTTTTGGTAGATAACACCTTCGCTACACGGTATCTAGGGGGCGTAGCTCAGCTGGTTAGAGCGCTGGCCTGTCACGCCAGAGGTCGCGGGTTCGAGTCCCGTCGCTCCCGCCACCCTGGTGATTGAAATATTACGATTTAGGTAGAGTTGTCGTAACACCTTTCTCAACACCTAAATTTAGTTTGACTCTTTGTCATATTGATAGAGTGCGACACTTTTTCGTCTCAAGGATCACGGATTAATCGGTGTTTTAGTGTGCATTTAGTTTTTTTTGTTTCTATGATTAATTAGTCTTACCCCATCTAAAGAAGCAAAATTTAAACTCTGCAAGTGACCCCTCCACCCGTTCGATAATCCGATCTATTCTCCACACTTGAATGAAGTTGAGGAGCTTATGAAAAAATTACGTGTGCTAGTTTTTGTTCTAATTCCTGCAGCCGTATTTGCAACAAAAGATGCTGCATCATTCACGCGCTCGGAGGTGTGCCCGCAATTGCAAAGCATAGCTTTTTCGCTCACGCTGCTAGTTGTAACAAACGATCGGGATAGGGCGAAAGCCATTAAGAATAAAGACCTTAAGTTGGCTGATGTATATGGTGATCTCAGAGATATTAGTCGTAAGGGTGCAGCAGAGGTATCTACTATCTACGAGACATTCTGCAATGAAAAGTGGAACTAATACGCTTTGTGTTCGGGGCAGGAGATGAAGAAATTACTTGCAGTGTTGCTCATTTGTATTCCGTTTTCTAGTTTTGCAAATAACGGGATGTTCTCCGACCCTTACGAAAAACGTGCTTTCTGCAAGCAATTTAAGAGGCTGGGTAATCAGAAAATAACGACAATGGTATTTCATGAGGCACTAGCCGATTATCGCTCGAAAAAGTTTCAAAAGCAGTTGGCAGAGGAACCTGATCAAAACGCGAAATTAGCCATGATCTACAGTGCTTTTTGCAAATAGGGTGATATCTCTATTTTTTTCCTGAACTTTTTGTCTCTATGCCGAGCGGGCACAAAAAATTACGGTGAATCATTAAGTCTACAGGATGGCTCTGTGGACAAGACTTCGTGTAACCTTAATAGTAAAATTGAAAGGAAGTAGAGCAAACATACATAGAGTTCCTAATTGTTTTCATGCGGGATGCAATTGGATATCGATAAATGAGACAAAAAATCAGTTTGGCGTTTGTATTATCTATTGTGTTTTCGGCTTTGGCCATCAGCGCTGCTTTTTTGGCAAAATATTTGATTTCCAAGGAACCTAAGTTGGTATTTTTCGAGTGGGTCTGGCCGCATCAAAAGGCTGAGCATGATGTTTTGTCAGAATTTGAATACTGTCACCGACGGACGAAAAGATGCCGTATGGCTGGTCCGCGGTTTCTTATCGGCACATTCGAGAGAAGTGGCAAATACGTCTCTCATCTCCGTGTCCAGAGAGCCTTGAGAGAAGAGGAGCCTATAGGGTTGGTGTGGAGGCTTGAGGCCCTAATTTCCCCTCATCGGGTAGCAAGGGAAATTAAATCAGCACTTAGCTTTTTTTCTGATTTGAAAGTTCCAGTGGAATTTTTGTTTATCGACTATGACAGCCCATCTGAACGCCTCAGGCATTACGCCAATTGGATACGTTTATTGCGCTCCCAGCAGCTGCAGTTACCTGTCTCAGTTTCTGGACTTGCAAGCTGGTCATTCGATAATCTGGACGGATTTAAAGCATTAGTAGAGAACGTTGAAACGGTAAGCGTTCAACTCTATCAAGGGGCACAAAAAGTTGAACTTCATGATAACCTGGTGTCGGCATTAGAGAGGCTCGATAATGTTCACATATCTTTGTTTTGTCCTGACACAGGCTTTTTGGATCATTTTTTCAAGAAAGTTTCCATCAGTAGGCAACTCGACATTGGTATCTTTAACGGCTCTGGTTGTAGTAATCTTTCCGAATGATAATGCATTCGCTGGCGGTGGTGGGTATGCTAATTGCAATGCTGTCAACTTCGGGCCTCACTGCTTTGCCACTTATAACAATCACCATCTGAGGGTCTGGGATCCGGATGGGTCGCGGCCAAGTCTTACTAGTCGCCAACAAAGTGACCTTTGGCAAAGTCTTTTGCGTAACCATTTGGTCGATAGCAAAAACACCTCATATCAAACTTTGTCCTATAAATTAGATCGTAACGATGTCTTTTATGATTTAGAGAGTATCGTTGAAGACAATCCCTTCCTCAGCGATCTTTTACAAAAATGGAAGCCGGTCGAGAGTAATTTTTGTTTAAAGAAATACAGTGCTGCACTGGATTACATCAGAGCCCTTGTAGCTGAAGAGGGGGTGACTGAGAATGTTAAGCGGTTATCGGGAGCACGATTTTTATTGTCAGAACCATCAGGAAATTGCCTAAATAATCGAAACTCAGAAGATAAATTGGATCGGATTTCCAAACAGGAAATTGGTCGACAAATAGCAGATCTGCTTGGGCCCGATCCAAGTGAATACTCTAACAGTTTTGCCGAGCTTAAAGGTTGGTTGACCTATCTGCTCGCGGCTGCGAACTACCATCAACGCTCGTATTTCTTAAATCCAAAAGAAGTTGGCAATCTAATTTCAGCGTTTGAAAAGATAGCATTAGCAAATAGGCGGAGCTGGGTAGGCGAGGGGGCTTTATTCACTTCGCTACAGCTGAGGTTCGAAATGATCCAAGGCGGCTTAAATAAGAGCTCGTTCTATGACTTACCTCTCTGGCGGAGGAATTTTGAAGATTTTTTGTCGATGTATCCCGCCTCAAAATACAAATTTACACTTTTGGAGTATGCAAGTGGGCTAGATTTTTATGATGGCAAAAGGAAGAAGCATTTTCGTCATGTAGTCAATTTGGTCAACATCGGGATTCCTAAACTTGAGAGAAAAGAGACGTTGTCTAGGTTTGAGGTAGAAGCTTTGTTGTCTTTTCCAAGGTTTTTGGATGAGCAAACCTCATCAGAAATTAAGGTAACTGATCATCCGTTGATTTGGGATTTTTTAATTCTGACAACAGGTTCGAGCATAAAAGTGCTAGTAGATCTCTGCAATGAAGTGATTGCTGCAGGACCGGTTGGTAATGAGGTTTGTAACCAAATTCGAACCGGTGAAGCGTTAAAAAGCCCGTTAATTGATTTTCCTCTACAACCTAAGATAGCTCGGATCCAATATTTGGCAACATCACAAAAATACAGCAAAGCACTCGCTTTTACTCGTGGACTCGAAAAAGAAAATGAACCTGCTTTGATCCTAGCGCTTGGGCACCTATTCTCTAGTGCTAACTTATCCGACGATCTTGAGGATTATATGTCAGGTTTAGTTAAATTTGCGGCGGAGCAGCCTGAAAACAGGCTTTTGCAGCTTTTAGTGAACTACCAATTGATGAACTACTCTCAATTTTTAATGTCGGTAGATGGTATGCACAGGTTGTTGGCTTTGCCCTTATCTCAGAGAATTCGTTTTTCGGTTTTAGCGCCACACATTGAACAGGCCATTCTTTACGGTGAATACGAAGACGCTCTCAAACTTTATTCTGCCGTAGACGTCTCAGACGATAAAATAGTGGGCAATAAACTTTTTGATGCGATTACGTCACGTCACAAATCGCTAATTTATGCGATCCATTCTCTAAGACAGGACGGTCCGAATAGAGATTATGCAGTTGGATCACACATTTATTTATACGGCTTAATACCGTCCTGTCTCGCGAGGGCTCCGATCCCTCTCAAAACACGTAAAAATGTTTTCTGTGGTTATCTAACGGTAGATGGCTCTGGGGTAAAATTTGTGCGAAAGGAGCGATCTAATTTGGGACAAATACCTTTGACGCTTTTCGCCTCTGCGCAAGAGAAGCTGTCAGTGAGCGAGTTGCCCGGGGATCTCGAGATCAAAATTCTCAATCGACTCATTTACTGTTTTAAAGGAAGTCGAAGACGGTTCTCTTGCACCCGAAAGATTCTGGCACAAAAAACCGAGGTTCGTCGATGGTTTGCTAGATTAAACAAAGGAGAAAAGCGACAAAAGCACTGGTATTTTGATAAAATATACTTTGAGCCAGAAGCTTGGCCAAATTATTATGGCAAGCTTGCGGGAACCCCTGTTTCACTCGGATTTGGGCCAGCAGAGCATTACTACTTTTTTCAAAGACCTAATCGATAAGTGGGGTCAACTTTCGAGGGATTGTGGCATTGAAAAGCGTGTCCGGATCTCGTTTGAGAATATTTGAACTCAATCATCAAATATGATGGGGTTCTTCAATACCACTCAAGAAACCTTCAAAAAAATAATCGGTTATCGACATGAAATAATTTTTCAGTGTTTCAGCAACAAGCCTGGATCGATAATCGGCCATCGCGTTTATTCAAATAAAATTCTGGTCCAAGTTTGACTGCGGAGCGCAATTAGAGGCCATGCTGATCGCAAGCTTCCTTACAAATTCCATGAAAGGGTGCGATTCCCCTCATAAGAAGAGCCTAGATCATCCATTTCTTCCCTAAATGGGCAATCAAAAAAATCATAAAATAAATTCGAATAAAACCGTAATAGGTTACTATATGCGGAGGTTAAAGTAGGAGGTAGATGTGTCTGTAATCGATTGGCGCGCACCAACACAATTGGGGGTAGAACAGTTAATTCAATCGTCAAATAAGATCTTGTCCAAAAAAGACATCAAGATCAGGATCTCGGAGGATATTTTTAGAATAAAAGCTCTTGAGATGGATTGGGATATTGGTTTGGTAATATACGAGCCTGAGGATCCAAAACAGATATTCGTGGGGGCGGACGGGCGCAAAGCGGGAATGTTTATTTTACATGGTGGATCGGGAGACTTTCGGTCTATGCATAAACTCAATCATTTTTTAGCAACAAAATTTGGCTTTCGAGTAGTATGTATGACTTATCCGGGTAGATTTTATTTCCCCGACCCCTCGCGTGATTGGCCTGGCGAAACCGTTCTTGATGATGGTTCTTTGAGAACTCCGATATGGCTTCGTGGAGAGAGAATTGAACCAAACCAATATGACATTATCTATGATGACTCGCTTCGACTTAGGTATGGAACCCGCCCAGTTGCTAGAGCAAAAAAAGGAACACAGTTTTATGATCGAATGGCGGCTTGGCCAGCGGCTTTTGAAATTTCGATGCGGGAGGCATGTGCAAATCAATTCCCGAGTAAGGATTATTCTATTTATGTTCACGGACACTCAACAGGCGGGCCGTTTGTGCATATGCTAACCCAACGCGTAGAAAATATCGCAGGAGTTGTGGGGATTGAGAATTCACCATTTGGTTACATGTATCGAGAGATGGGCGGCATAGATTGGCCAAATCCATTTAATGATCTGATTGTCCGTACTTGGCGTGATATTGCCCGTTACAGGGGAGCGGAGGCCTTAAGTAAGGAGGGTCCAAATGCATTAATGAGATTGGCCTGGTTAATGGAGGAAGTGCATGATGATTGGAATGCGGAGAAAAATGAACCTCAATTTAAAGCCGAATATCCCATTCATTATGCCCAAAAAAATACATTGCGAGAAGCAGCTACGGCGGCGGCTGATAGACTAAAATTGAACGAGGCCGAAAGAGAGAAATTGATAGACCAATATATTGGTTACACTCGAGAGCTAACAGGCCCCGGAACTAAACCGGTACCGCCAATATTACTGGCGATTTGTAAACATAGCAGAGATCATACAGAGGAGGTTTATAGAAAAGTCGTCATCCCCATGTATGAAGCAATGAGGCCGGCCCCTAAAGTTTCTGTGACGAGGTTGGCTACGGGCACTCACTTTTATGAAAAGTGCGAAGAAGGCTTGCCTTTGGGGTTGATACCTCCAGTTGCCGAAATTTGGTATGAGGCGATTAAAAACGGTTATTTTTTGACAGATTAATACTTGAGTAATTACACGAGCGTGATGAATATTTCTTTGCGGGTAGGATACGGGCTAAAGCCAAATGAAGATGCGTTGACATTAACACGCGCTTTAACACAGCTTAATTCCTCGGCTAGACAAATAGGGGTAAGGAGTAGGTCTGGGTCACCGATTGAAAAATGGCCGAAAGAGCTAACCTATAGCCTTGAGGATCGTGTGAAAGAGGCGAGACTTTTTCGTAGCTCTAGAGAGCAGATCAAAAGAAATCAAAATCTCAATAGTGAACAAAAGATGACATTATTGAGACGGCTCAGGCGAGAGAGTAATTTATGGCATTTTGATCAGTTACGTTTGGCTCACCAGGCAATCTTGGGAGATGATCCGGTAAGACAACGTTTTATGACCTTTTGGTGGAACCATTTTTCTGTTGGCAATACTAAGGGGACTAGATTCTATACCGGAGATCTCTATTGGAATGTAATCGGAAATGGAATTCAGGGAACTTTTGCCGAACTCCTTTACAACGTGACGAAACATCCCGCGATGCTTACCTATTTGGATAATGTCTACAGTATTGGAGAAAATTCCGATAAGGGTGTTCGAGCTAAATTAAATCCTGATCGAAGGATACGCGTAGGTTTGAATGATAACCTAGCCCGAGAGCTTCTAGAACTTCATTCAGTTTCAACTTCCGCGAACTATTCAGAGGTGGATATAAAAAATACTGCAAAGATCTTATCTGGATGGGGGTGGCAATTTAACGGTGAAAGAGTTTGGAAACGACTAGTAAAACTAGGTTTAACTGATTTATCGGAGCCGTTTATAGATCATCATCATGAGCCAGGCGAAAAAGTAGTACTTGGAAAGACATATTCCCCAGGTATCTTCTCTTCAGGCCAAGAAAGTTTGAAGGAACTAATAGAAGATCTTGCGAGGAATAAGCATACCATCAGGCATTTATCGAAAAAACTGTGCCAGCATTTTATAAACGAAAATCCGTCGGAAAAAGACATTTCATTGATTGAGTCAGCTTGGCACGATTCCAAAGGAGATCTGAGAGTAGTTCACCGCAATGTTCTAGAGCGCGCTTTTAAAGCAATTAATCAACCAAAATTTCAATGGCCGCTTACCTGGACGTTTAGCATTCTAAGAAAATTTGGTGCCAACATTTTTGCAGGCTGGGAAGAGCTTGAATCCGATCCATTTTTTGACGGGGGTGGAAGTCGATTATATCGCGAGATTGGTCAAAACTTCTGGTCTAAACGTCAACCAGACGGCTTTTCACTCAAGCAGGAAGATTGGACGTCCTCGGAGCATATGGATCGTCGCATGAGAGTTTCAAATTTGGTATTTTCGTATGGAAACCCCGGGATCTCTTGTGACGAGGTGATTGGTAGGCTCGGAATGGCACGCAAAACGAGGAATTTAGTATCGAAAGGTCGAACGGAGGCGGAGAAATTTACGTTATTAACATGTTCCCCTGAGTTCATGGGAGGGTGAGTTTTGGTTGTTAATAGAAGACATTTTCTGGCCTCAAGCCTTGGCTATTTGACCTTGCTAGGTTGGCCGCGCGCCGGGTTTACTGATGTAAAATCCGGAAGACTGGTGGTAATTCTTTTAGAAGGGGGAATGGATGGGTTAGCGGCAGTTCCTCCTATTGGAGACATGGCGTTATTCGATCAGAGAAGAGAACTTGTTCCCAAAAATCTCTTGGAAGTTGACAGGCATTTTGCACTTAATCCGGCCCTGAAGAACTTCAATATGCTCCTTAAGTCTAGTTTTGGATCGATAGTCCATGCGACCAACATGCCATACAAAAGAAGGTCGCACTTTGAGGGACAAAATATAATGGAGAGCGGCATAAGTACCCCTTTCGCAGTAAAAACCGGGTGGCTTGGAAGAGCACTAGACTTGGCAGGTTTCTCGGGAGAGTCCCTCTCTTTAAATCTTCCGCTGTTGCTGAGGGGAAATAAAGGTAATGACACATATTACCCGGCGAAAATAAAAAAGACTGATGGTCCCGATCCAATGATTGCCCGGTACCTTGCTAATGCAAGGTCTGGAATGGTTTCTGAAACGTTTGAGTCGTTGTACTTCAAGGAAAATATAAACAACCGTAGAGCAAGGAGGGACCCGATCTCTCTCGCGAAACATGCCGCGGTAGCATTGCGGAAGGTCGGGGGACCAAGGGCAGCAGTTATAAAAGTAAAGCGGTTTGATACACATGCAAACCAGGGCGCGGATAGTGGTGTTTTCTTCTCTCGAATGAGATTAGTGGATAATATTTTTGAAACTCTCAGGGTAAAACTAGAGGAAGATTGGGAAACAACAATCGTGGTTACTCTGACTGAATTTGGGAGAACTGTGGCCGTGAATGGTTCACTGGGAACTGATCATGGGTACGGATCAGCGGGACTTTTAGCAGGCGGTGACGGGTTCAAGGAGAAGGTCGTTACAGATTGGCCAGGTTTGCAAAAAATCGATTTACATGACGGCAGAGATTTGATGGCGACGGTTGATTATAGGTCGGTGTTGTCTTCCTGCTTGGAAAAAGCTTTTGGGTTACCTCACGATTTTATTATTGAAAAAGTTTTCTTTGATCCCAAGATTTCGCGCTTAACAGATAGAATTTTCCTGAGGTCTTGAGTCATATGTTTGCTTCTTTGTCCAATTTGCGACGTGTGTTTGTTTGGAGTCAGCACCAACTTTTAGAGTCTGCTGTTACACCTCTGCAAATATATACGAGCGGTGTCCTGAGTTTTTGTGCTGCTAAGCGATAAGCCCAAAACCTATTTAATTCAATTTTTGACACCGTTTATTGCATCGTAGACGTTGGCGGCAATCCCAGTGGCCTCCCATCCGTCGTGTCCTGTGGCTTGAGCAATTGCAAACATTTGAGATGCTAAGCTAACAAAGGGCATCGGTACCTCCATATCTCTCGCGATGTCGAGCCCAAAACCTACGTCTTTGGGCATCCAAGATTTTCTTGGTTTAAAGTTACCTTGAACAACTTTTCCCATTATATTTCTGGTGGCGTTACAATCCCACATCGAGTCGGCCATAATTTTTTCAAAAGTTGGGGCGTCTAAGCCGCCCTTTTTGAGCCAAGAAAATATTTCCAACAAACCCATATGATTTATCGCTGCAAGCATAGCCATCGCATTTTTTACAAGTTTGGCGTTCCCCAGTTCACCTACATACATTACAGATTTTGCCATGGGAGCCATAATTTCTTCATATTTTTTGAAGTATGATTCTTCCCCAGAAGCCCAGATTTGAAGATTACCA
>CAJXEC010000043.1 GCA_913052165.1 uncultured Rhodospirillaceae bacterium | reverse complement strand
GTTGCAGAAACGTTGGAGCTGGTTCGCAGTAACGGTAGGCGGGCTGGACAAATTATTGCAGACGTTAGAAATGTGGAAGAATTTACAGCAAAGATTTCAGAACAAGAGCTTGAACTCGGTAGGATTGATATTTTGGTCAATAACGCGGGTGTAAGTGGTAACAAGCTCGCAGTAGAAGACATTACCGAAGGAATTTATAACAATTTATTTGATATCCAGGTGCGCGGGTCTTTCTTTGCGGTCCAAGCTGTTTTGCCTGGGATGAAATCCCGGAAATACGGAAAAATAATTAATATCTCTTCTATTTACGCGATGGGTGGCAGTTCTTTTGCGAGCCACTATGCCGCAGCGAAGTCCGCACTTTCCGGCTTCACTAAGAGTTGGGCTAGGGAATTTGCGCCTTGGAAAATCTGCTGCAATGCTGTGGCGCCAGGTTTTATACTTACGGATATGACGCGTGGGAGTAACTCTGATCAAATGCTCGAAGATCGTTCTAAAGCTATGCCCCTTGGTCGCTTTACCGAACCGCTAGAAATATCATACGCCGTCGGTTGGCTTGCCTCGAGAGAGTGCGACATGGTTACAGGCCAGGTCATTAGCCCCAATTCGGGAGAGGTGATTGTTGGGTACTAGAACCACAAGGTAGTAGGTCAAGAAATTTTTTTTCAAGGATTAAGTTGTGAATAATTACAAGAAGAAAATTTATTCAGATGAGTGGCTCTCATTCAATGATCCAAACATACCGGAATATTTCAATCCAACCACTGTTTTACTTGATAGTAATATTGCAAATAATCTTGGAGATAAAACAGCATTAATCGTTGATAGCGAGAATTTTACTTACCGAGGGCTATTATCTCATACTTGCCGTGCAGCAAACGGTCTTCAATCGCTGAAAATTGAACCTGGGTCAAGAATTCTTATGTTCGGCACTGATAGCCTAGAGTATTCTGCTACTTGGTTTGGAGCCATACGTAGCGGGGTTGTTCCGGCCGTCGTTTCTGACGCCTATAAGGCCGAGAGTCTACTCTATTTTCTGAGAGACACCTCTTGTGGCGCGCTTTTTATTGATTGTGAACAGGTTGAAAAATTAAATGCTATTGCAGAAGAATTGCCCCATACACTGAAAACAGTGATTATACGGGGTGATCGAGCTTCAGTAACAGAGTCAGGAGACAGAGAAACGCTGACTTTTTCGGAGATGGTTGAAGGCCAGTTTGATCAAGCAGAGCCATATCCACTGCATCACAATGATATCGCCTACATGTTTTATTCCGGGGGAACTACAGGGACCGCGAAAGGTATCATTCATCTTGCTCATGACTTCTATCTTGTGCCCGAGAGGCATGGTGCTTTTTTAGAATATAGAGAATCAGATATAGTTCACGCGACATCAAAAAAATATTTCACGCATGGGTTGTGGCCAGGATTGCTGATACCACTCTATTTTGGTGCAACCAGTGTGATCTCTCGGCTACCTCCCACAGCCGAGAACGTAGTCAAAATTATCGAGGCCTCAAAACCCTCTAAACTGATTACGGTTCCAACGATTATTAAAAATATTATTCTGTTCGCGGGTCAAACGCGGGTTCCAGATTTTTCATCAATTGGGGTGGTAACATCAGCCTCCGAAAAAATGCCTCCCGAAATCTTTGAAAAGTTTTTTGAGTTTTTTGGATTGGAAATACTCGATTCTATTGGTTCAAGTGAAATAACTTACGAATGGATTGCCAACCGACCTAGAGATTTCAGAAGGGGGAGTTTAGGTAAGCCGGTCTTTGGTTTTGAGGCTAAGCTTGTCGATGAGGAGGGCCAAGAAATTGCCGAGCCAAATAAAGACGGCGAAGCATGGATAAAAAGCAAAACAGCGTGTTTCTTTTACTGGCGAAAATTGGATAAAACAAAAGAGACATTTATCGGCGAGTGGACACGAACGGGAGATACTCTTCGGTTTGATGAGGACGGATATTTTTGGTTCTCGGGGCGATCTGATGATGTATTCAAGGTCAAAGGGCTTTGGGTATCGCCGATTGAAGTGGAAGCGGCGATAACTGAAGATGAGGCAGTTTTGGAGGCTGCAGTCGTCTCTTTCGAAGATAAGGATGGGTTAACCAAACCAATGGCCTTTGTTGTTCTTAATCCTGGATACAAAGCGACAGATGAACTTGCGGCCCGTTTGCGATCTGGCGTTCAAAAGATTGGAGGATACAAAGTCCCAGAACAAATCAAATTTGTGGACTCACTCCCTAGAACAACACTGATGAAGATTGATCGGAGGGCGCTTCGATCTCCAGGATAATGTGTCTCAATTGCTGCAATATGTCGAGTTTGGGCGAAGTTGGTCCTATGCAATCATTAACCGGATTTCTGAGAGCTCGTATCTATTTTTAATTTTCGGATTTATATATTTTTTGTCTGCCTGTGCGTCGGGATCCGAAGACCTAAAAGTTCGCGTAAGGTGTTTCCTTCATAGGCTTTACGATAGATATCACGCGCCTGTAACTCGGGAACCACGAGGTCAACAAATGCGTCAAATTCGTCTGGGAATAAGGAGGGAATAATATTAAAACCATCACAGGCCTGGTTAGAAAACCATTCTTGCATAATGTCGGCCACCATGTCAGGTGTTCCGACCAACACCATGTGTCCGCGCGCGGCGGCAAAGTGCTGATAAAGCTGGCGCAGGGTCCATCTGTTTTTCCGAGCTAATTCGATCATTTGGCCCGATCTGGTTCCAACATCGTCAACAGCTTCTAACTTAGGTACTAAAAGGTCAGGGTCCATTTTGGTGAAGTCATGCCCTACCCGGCGCGATAAAAATGCGAGCCCGTGATCCGGATGGATCAGGTCTTGAAGCTCGTTAAATCTTTTTTCCGCTTCTTCCTTTGTTTCTGCGACGGTTACCGAGAGCCCAGGTAAGATTTTAAGGTCATCTGGTTGACGGCCATATTTCGAAAGCCGACTTTTTACATCTCTGTAGAACTCCTGAGCCATTTCCATATTTTGGCTGGCCCCGAATATTACGTCCGCAGATTTTGCCGCTAGCTCCCTCCCGGCATCTGAGCCACCCGCCTGGATAATTATCGGTCTCCCCTGGGGCGACCGGGGTACATTGAGAGGTCCTTCAACTTGAAAATGTTTTCCGCTGTGATTGAGCATGTGCATTTTATCCCAGCTGAAGAATGTGCTCGTGTCTTTGTCCCTTATAAAAGCATCTGCCTCCCAGCTGTCCCATAGACCTATTAGTACATCGACAAACTCATCAGCAATATCATACCTCTCTGGCTTGGGCTTATGTTCTGCCTGACTGTAGTTTAGCGCTGAGCGTCCGTTGCCAGTGGTTACAATATTGACGCCAGAGCGCCCGCCGCTTATTAGGTCCAGTGTTGCAAATTGGCGCGCAACGGTATACGGGGCATCGAAACTTGTACTTTTCGTGCAAACCAATCCTATGTGACGTGTATGTGGGGTAAGGGCTGCCAATAGAGTGTATGGTTCTAGCCAAGCGGAATAATGTTGGCGGTTCAAAGCTGAGTCTGTGGTTGTCCAGGCGGTATGCGTATCCGCGGAGAAGAGCATATCAAAAAAGCCCCTCTCAGCAGTTTGCGCCATTTCGATAAATCGATCAAAATTTACATTAGCATCATCATGGGCATTTGGATGTCGCCAAGATGCAATGTGGTGCCCTGTAGGGCGAATGAATAAGCCTAATTTCATATGAGCCATAGATAAACCCTGACCTTGTTATCTTTGTAAATCAGCCGATTGATGAAAATTTACTAATTAAGTCTATCATAATTGGCTGTATCTTATGCACCCGTCATCGCAGAATTTTTTTGAGAGCCTTCCCTCAAAAAAGAGACGATTAGCATGTGCTAAGGCTTCACCCAGGGCAAAACCAAGTTGGTGTTCGTCCAATTCTCGATTGAAAATCGTGGGGATCATCTCAGTTCCCGTTGTCGGTTGTGCACATGCCTGATAGGCGGCCTTTAGCCGGTCTTCATGATGTTCTTTTAGGCTCTCTATCCGATCGTGCAGTCCATAAAAAGGCCGGTCATGAGAAGGTAAAACAAGGGCGTCTTCCTGAACTTTTTTAAATTTTGAGAGGCTCGATAGATATAAACCAAGCGGATCTGCATCTGGTTCATTACTTTGCACGGACACATTTGTGGAAATCCGTGGTAATACTTGATCTCCCGAGATTAAAAGATTCCGCTCTTCGCACCAGAGTGCCGCATGCTCCGGCGAATGTCCTGCTCCTGTAATGACCTTCCAGTCATCCCCATTAATCTTTATTACGTCGCCATCCATAATCCTCACAAATTGATGAGGTAGGGGCGTTATAATTTTTGCAAAGTCAGGTCTCTTCGCTCTATATCCATTGACGGAATTCTGGGTCATCCCATGAGACCGATAGAATATCATTCGCGCGTCAATATCTGCGGTTGGCCCACCAAATCGATTAAGTTGGGCCTGCATCCATTCGGAATAGGTCATCCAAATCGATGCTTCAAATCGTTTCAAGAGCCACCCTGCTAGGGAAACGTGATCTGGATGGAAATGGGTAACAATTATTCTTTTAATTTCTTTGCCATCGAGGAGTTCTTCAATATATGAAGTCCAGAAGTCTCTCGTCTCATTGGTGTTAAAGCCTGTATCGACCAGGGTCCATCCATCCCTGTCTTTAAGCAACCATAGATTTATGTGGTTAAGAGCAAAGGGCAGGGGCATGCGCAACCAAAAAATATCTGGAGCAACTTCCCGAGTTTTTCCAAATTCGAGTACGGCAAATGGATACTTTGGCTTTTTTGGCAATCTAAGGCTCAGTTAATCGGAGATCTGATGGGTCTCTCCTCAATCAGACTGTCTGGTCTGTGCTTGTGGCCAGAGGATCTACTATCTGTGCCTCACGCGGATTATCATCCTGAGGTCCGTCAGAGTTGGGGGATGCGTCTGTCTTCTTAAGCTGTGCCTTCTTTTTCTCTCGTTTTTCGGCCCTCTCCGCAGCTCTTCTTGCCTTTTCAATTTCCGTTGTCAGATCTTGGCGAGATATCATCCCTATCGCCACAGGATCCTGAGCTTTAATATTGGCAATGTTCCAATGTGTTCTATCCCGAACTGAGGTTATAGTAGGCTTGGTGGTGCCGACCAGCCTACCGATCTGGCCGTCTGTTAACTCTGGAAAATTGCGTACCAACCAAGCGATCGCATTTGGCCTGTCCTGGCGTTTTGATACTGGTGTGTAGCGCGGTCCTTTTGTTCTGTTGCGAGGCCGGGGCACTTTAGCTTCCGAGAGTTGTAACGCCTGAGAAGAGTCCTTGGAGCAGCGCTCAATCTCTTCATGAGTTAGCTGGCCCGCCGTGATCGGGTTGAGGCCAGTCATTCCAATAGCAACTTCACCATCGGCAATGCCCTTTACCTCCAATGGGTGTAACGCGCAGAAATCGCCAATCTGATCAAACGTCAAAGTGGTGTTATCTATGAGCCATACTGCTGTTGCCTTGGGCATCAGTACCTGTGACATGTTTACTCCTTCATAACGAACTTTGTAAATTACTTATAGCATCTGACTCCGATGATGCGGAGAGTATCGGAGCAGAGCGGAAAACATCCTATTTAAGGGAACTCCATCAAACCGTCAGCACGATTTTACCAATATGAGCGCTGCTGTCCATCAGTCTATGGGCCTTTGCCGCGTCTTTGAGAGGAAACTCTCTAAAAATTTTAGGTTCTATAATTTTTTTGTCTAACAACGGCCAAACTTCTTTCTCTAATTCGAGGGCAATTTTGGCTTTTTCAATTATGGGTCTAGCTCGAAGTGTTGAGCCTGTGATAACTAACTGCTTTAAAAGGATCAAATGGACTGGAATTTCAGCTTTGGTACCTTTTTGGATCGCAATTTGAATTAATCGTCCGCCAAAAGATAACGCATTGAGATTTTTAGAGACATAATCCCCGCCCACCATGTCGAGAATGACGTTGACACCAGCTCCCACTGTTTCCTGGTGCACGACGTCGAGAAAGTCTTCTTCTTTATAATTAATTGCTTTGTCGGCGCCGAGAAACTCACATGCGGCGCATTTTTCGTCAGTTCCTGCGGTTACAAAAACCTTTGCGCCCCGCGCTTTAGCAAGTTGGATGGCGGTGGTGCCAATCCCGCTTGATCCGCCATGTATAAGTAGGGTCTCATCTTCTTGCAATTGGCCCCTCGTGAATACATTGTCCCATACCGTAAAAAAAGTTTCCGGAATGGCCGCAGTTTGAGCCATCGCCAGATGAGCGGGCTTCCGGAGACATAATTTTGCCGAGGCTGCACAAAATTCTGCATAGCCTCCGCCAGCGATCAAAGCGCAGACTTCTTCTCCCTCTGCTAGGTCCCTCACATCTTCTCCTAGTGCGACCACAATTCCAGCAACTTCCAATCCCGGAATATCTGACGCTCCCCTCGGCGGTGGGTACTGGCCTTTTCGCTGCATAACATCAGGCCGGTTAACGCCCGCTGCAAGCACCTTGAGCAAGACTTCGTCCTTATTAATTATCGGTATGTCTCGTTTGGTGGGCGTTAAAACTTCTGGCCCTCCGGCTCCTTTAATTTCGATCGCGATCATTTTATCAGGTAAGGCAAATGACATGATAAAACCTCAAAAAGGTTGCGTGATTTTTACTTAGGCGCAAAATGACTTGGTAACTTGTTTGCGGATGATGATTACGGGAATACAAGTGTAAATGAAAGATGTGGATGATCTGCCCAGGCGGACTGAAGACTTTGAGCCTAAAAATTTGGACGACCTGTCCCTTGATCAACTTGAACAGTACATCGAAGTGCTCTCATCTGAGATCGAACGGGTAAAACTTGAGATTGTCTCAAAAAATAGTGTGATGAAGGCAGCAGAGTCTGTTTTCAAAAAATAGCCTGATCTTAATCATTTAAATACAGCTTTTGGAAAATATTCTATTGGAAAGTACAAAACTCCATTGTCTTCCAGGCATACAACCGTGGATTGGGCTATTTTAGGCCGAAACCTTCAAATTTCTTATTGAATTTAGCTACTTGTGTATCCTGGGTATTAATCCTCTGTGCTCCCCCAGTCCAAGCTGGATGAGAATTAGGATCTATATCTAGTTTCATGGTATCGCCAGCTTTGCCCCATGTTGAACGAGTTTGATAGCTCGTCCCATCGGTCATAACAACAGTGATCTCGTGATAATCTGGGTGGATATCTTGTTTCATCTCGTTCTCCGTCTCAGCGGTCTTTTACATCATAAGTCATAAATAATGCAAGTATCCAAGATTGACGAAAATGATTACCAGTGGTTGTTACTCTTTACCATGATTCTGAAGGAAAAATAGTTGGCTAGGAGAGGTATTCAAAGTAGCGAGAGTATTTCGGGTGATAAAAGACCCTCGGGAAGTCTAGGAGCACTTCTGGGGATCTTACCCTACCTGTATCCTTATAAGCTTCAGATCTTCGGTGCGCTTATTTCCCTTTGTGTTGCGGCCGGAGCAGTATTGGTAATGGGTGTTGGTCTCCGGACGCTGGTCGACAAAGGTTTTAGTCTGGGGGATGACACCCTACTCAATGAGGCTCTCTTGGCTCTTTTTGGAATTATAGCGATCCTCACCGCAGCCACATATGCACGCTTTTTTCTCGTGTCTTGGATTGGGGAAAAGGTGGTGGCTGATATCAGACGAGACGTCTTTAATCATGTTCTCTCACTGAGCCCAAGTTTCTTTGAGTTTACTCGCACGGGAGAGGTGATGTCTCGACTGACGACAGATACCACTCTCCTGCAGTCAGTGGTCGGATCGCAAGTCTCGGTGGCACTTCGAAATTTATTACTTTTTCTCGGCGGCACCTCTATGCTCTTCATAACGAGTCCAAGGCTAACAGCATTTGTTTTTCTGGTCGTGCCCTTAGTAATCACTCCGATCATTTTATTTGGACGGAAGGTAAGGAAATTATCCCGTTCTAGTCAGGATAGAGTTGCTGACTTAGGCGCTTATATTGAAGAAACTCTCAATGCAGTTAGAACCGTTCAGGCTTTTAGTCATGAAAAGGTTGATATTTCTCGTTTTGGTGAGAGGGTTGGGGTCTCTCTTGTCGCAGCTGTGGGTCGAATTCGAGCCAGAGCATTCTTAACAGCAACAGTGATGATGCTTGTTTTCAGTTCAGTTGGGGTAATTCTCTGGCTGGGTGGGCATGATGTTGTATCAAACCGTATTACTCCTGGCGAGCTCTCGGCCTTTGTATTTTATGCGATTGTTGTTGCTGGTTCTGTAGGTGCGATTAGTGAAGTCATTGGTGATTTGCAGCGCGCAGCGGGAGCTAGTGAGCGGTTGTTGGAGCTCTTGTCCACAGAACCTGACCTGAGCACGCCGGCAAATCCTGTCCCTTTGCCCTCGCCGGTTCTTGGGCGTTTGGTTTTTGATAAAGTAAGTTTCACTTATCCGTCTCGGCCTGGATTTTCAGCGATAGAAGATTTCTCACTAGTAATAGAACCGGGTGAAACAGTCGCGCTAGTCGGTCCGTCAGGCGCGGGAAAATCGACCGTCATCCAACTTCTGATGCGGTTCTACGACCCTCAAAAAGGAATGATTTCGCTGGATGGTGTCAATTTGCGGCAGGGCGCGATAGATGAAATTCGAAAATCAATCGCAGTGGTACCACAGGATCCAGTGATTTTCGCCGCGGATGCCTGGGAGAATATCGGTTATGGGCGCCCCGAAGCGCAAAAGGAAGAGATCCTATTGGCTGCAAAAGCGGCCGCAGCGGCCGATTTCCTTGATCCACTCCCCTCAGGTTTTTCGACTTTTTTAGGCGAGAAGGGTTTGCGTTTGTCTGGGGGGCAGCGCCAAAGGGTAGCGATTGCTCGGGCAATGCTAAGAGACGCCCCCGTCCTGCTGCTAGATGAAGCGACGTCGGCTCTCGATGCTGAGAGTGAGAGGGTTGTACAGCAAGCTTTTGAAAAGCTAATGAGAGGGCGCACCACTATTGTTGTCGCTCATCGTTTAGCAACGGTTTTGCGAGCGGATCGAATTGTTGTGATGGATAAGGGCTGCATTGTAGCGATTGGTAAACATCAGGAACTGGTAGAGCAAAGCGACCTTTACGCTAGGCTTGCTGCTTTGCAATTTGATGTAGAACTGCCGAAAAAAACCGAATTTTAACAGTTTATTTAGCTGCTATAAATAATTAGCGGTTCGTTAGCTTAAACTCTATCCGTCGATTCCGCTGCAGAGCCTCTCTGCTCGATGAATTTTCAATTGGGTGGAACTCTCCAAACCCGGCTGCAACGAGTCTTTCCGGCGGGAGGCCGTTTTGTATTAATAGCTTGATTACTGAGACGGCCCTGGCTGTTGAGAGTTCCCAGTTGGATCGAAATTCTCTATTTCTAATTGGTCGTCTGTCGGTGTGTCCATCTACTCGTAACACCCAATCGAGCTTGGGAGGGATTTTTGCTCCAATTTCACTAAGCGTTTTTCCTAATTCAGCTATCTTTCTGCGGCCCACTGTTTTTATTTCACTAGACCCTGAACCGAATAGAATTTCTGATTGAAAAACGAACCTATCCCCGACTATTCGAATATCGCCACGATCTCCAATGACTTCACTTAGTTTCCCAAAAAATTCAGATCGATATCTAGCTAGTTCTTCTACTTTAGCTGCTAGTGCCGCATTGAGTCGTTTGCCAAGATTTATAATTTTCGCTTGTTGTCTTTTGCTTTTCTCTTCGTAGGCTTCCAGGGCGGCAGAAATTTTTTCTAATTTTTGTCGAAGGGCAGCAATCTGTTGATTTAGAAGTTCTACCCTTGCCCGCTCGGTCGCTGACAGATTTTTTTCCTCCAAAACTTCTTTTTCCAAGGCACCAGCGCGGGTCTTCATTTGGCTTAGCAATAATTTAGTCTCTTTTAATTGCTTTTGCACGAGCAAGGTAAGTTCGGTCTCTTTGCTGAGTTTCGCCTCTAGTTTCTTAGACTTGTCTCTAAGTGATGATAGTTTCTTTTCGCTTATTTTTAGGGCGGTCGAGCCACGGGAAACCTCATTTTCTAGCTTGGCACGTAATTTTTTTAGAGCCTCTATATCTCTCTGAAGCTGTTCAAGTTCTCCTAATTGCAACCTAATTTTTTCACGGTCGACTTCAATTTCCTTATAAGAACTTGCAAGCTCTAAAGTTGTTTCACTCAATTTGGTCTCAGATATCATCAATGCTTCATCAAGGTTTTGCTTTTCTTGCCTAGACACGACCAGCTGATCTTTTAGCGTATTTCTCTCCGATAAGGTATTTTCTAGATCTATACCCAGTTGATCTATTCTGGATTTCAGCTCTGCGCTTTCTTTTTTCTCGATGGCAAGCAACTCAGATAGCTCTGCAACTTGCTGCGTGAGCCGACTTAAAGCCTGGTCTCGGCCTGAGAGGGTTTTTGTCAGAAAGTGTTGTGCAAGGGTAAACACCATTAATAAAAATAAAATGATGATCAAAATAGTTGATATAGCGTCCACAAAGCCAGGCCAAATATTTGTAGGGGAATGACGTCTCATGTGAAGCTGCAAAGCGATAGTTAAATGTTGTTTAGCGGCTATTAGTGCGTTCAGCCGCAGCCGCAATCGTTCGAGATAAAACGCGAATCTCTGCCCTGAGTTCAGACACCATTTCGGCCCGACCGCTTGATATTTCATCGACTAAATTCATCAGGTTTTGCTCTATTTTATTTACACCAGACAACAATGCTTGGCCTGTTTCGATTTTCTTTGGATTTCCCTCGCAAATGTCCAGGATGATGGGTTCCATGGTTTGTTGGTACTTCGCCAGTTGAATCATCGTGTCTTCCGCTGTTTTCATCTGTTCAACCAAAATATTTATATTTTCAGAAAATTGGGCAACGACTTGGCTAACAGAAATACGGCTTTCCTCGCCTTTTTCGAGGGTCCTTTCAAGCCTCTCGAGGCTGTCCGCGGTTTTCCCGAGGAGAGCCTCAACATATGCGGGAACCCCGACTTCGCCTTCAGATAAATTCATAGGCCCCGAGGAGAGCCTTGTCTGTCGTGCCAGCCATTCCTCAACGTCATTGTAAAAATGATTTTGGGCTTGGCTTGACTGCAATTCCAGAAAGCCCAGCACAAGCGATCCCGCAAGCCCAAAAAGGGATGAGCTAAAAGCTGTTCCCATTCCTTCGAGCGGCGCTTGAAGACCCTTTTTAAGATCACTGAAAACCGTTGTCATGTCGCCCGAACCAGCACTTAGACTGCTTATGACACCAGCTACTGAATTTATTGTTTGAAGTAATCCCCAGAAAGTTCCTAATAGACCGAGAAAAATCAATAAACCTATCATATACCTCGAAATATCCCGAGTTTCCTCTAACCTTGATCCCAATCCATCTAGCAATGATCTTTGCGATAATGCGGATATCGTGGTCACAGTTTTCTGTTCACCTAACATGGTTGCAATTGGCGCCAGGAGTGTGGGCGAGCCCCTCGTGTAAAGCCCGTCTTGATTCAAACGATAATCGTCAAGCCACGATGTTTCCTTAAGCAGCAAAAGTGGTTGACGGATTATGTGGATTACCCCGATTACCAAAACTCCGAGGATTACGCCATTCAGCCCTGGGTTCGATAAAAACGACTCAGAAAGGTCAGAGGAAATTAACAATACAATAGCGACTAGAATAATGAGAAAGATCACCATTCTTATGAGATATTGCCCTGGTTTTTTCATGATAACCTCTCTAGCTATATCCGTCCGAATGGTTTAATCCAACATATCTCGTGACGATGACGCTAATTAATTTGAAGATCAACTCGATCAGGCGGTACTGTTTTTCCTTTTGACCCAAGGGCGCGAACATCTATCCGCGTGCTCCGGATACCAAGTGCTATAAGAGAAGACCGCACCGCAAGAGCACGAGAGAGAGACAACCGGCGTGCCTGGCTTTCTGTGACCCCACTTGACGAGGCATAGGCTCTGACTTCCACCCTGCTTTTTTCTGAGGCCTTTAACTCACCAGCAATAAAGCCCAATGTCTTCTGGCCTTGGGCATTTAAATTGGAGGTGCCGATCCCAAAATTAATGGTAAACGGCTTTTTTTCAGTTTTTACAGGTGCTTTAGCCAGACTTGCGCTCGTGTTTGCGATTTCTGGTTTACTTTTTGTAGTTTTCTTCAACTTTACTGGGTTTTTAGGTCGCAGTGGTAATGCTGTTTTAGTGACTATTTTCGGTTTCAAAGAATCTTTAGAAGGAGACTTTACTACGCTAGTGCGTCCCTGTTTTTTGTGATCCGAATTTATCCTAATTCTTATTTCGTTATCGGGCGGAGCAGTCAAAGAGGGATCCCACCTGGATATCTTATAATTACCTATCTTCCCGGCTGGGGGATAGAACTTTCCTTTGATTATAATCGGGAACTGGGGTTTCTTACTCCTCGCAGGAAATGGGGCGACCGAAAAAGTGTCATAATTTTTCTCTACGATCTTTTTATCTAAAAGTGCCGGCACTTTACCCAAAAGTGCTGACGCTACATTCGGTGGGGCGCCTAATTTTTCGAGGACTTTGTTGTCCACAAAAATGCTTTGGGCATTTGAGATACCACTAAATACGAGGGCAGTACATGTAACAAAAAAAGTTAAAATGGATTGCGTTTTTAACATATCAACTACTAGGCGTCGCAGTTTGGCCATCGATTTATCCCCCTCAGCTCTCTCTTTAGTCGTTGAATAATTCACCAGATCAAACCAGAAATCGAACAACCATAGCCCAGACACTTTAGCCCTACAATGAAATAACTTTAAGAGCGTCGTCGGTTCTTCAAACCCTGTTGGAGTAGATGCTTGATTGGATCGTACAAAGAACCGTTCGTTGCCAGGATGGAACTACCCCCAAGAGGATCATTTCTGCCGTCAATTTCACTTACTAACCCACCCGCTTCTCTTACGATGAGGATCCCTGCAGCCACATCCCACGATGAAAGACCAAACTCCCAAAAACCCTCGTAGCGGCCGGCGGCAACAAACGCAAGGTCTAATGCAGCGGAGCCGAAACGACGGATACCTGCCGTGTGCTCCATAACCAGTGGCAATACAGCCATCATCTCTTCTTTGCCCTCTCGACCCAAAAAAGGAATCCCTGTCGCGAGGATCGATTCTGAAAGTTTTGATCTTGCTGACACTCTGAGCCGTGTGTTGTTTAAATATGCTCCCTGGCCCTTAGCTGCCCAAAAAACCTCCTCTCGAAGGGGGTCGAGGATTATGCCCTCCAAAATTTCCCCCTTGTGCACATGCGCAATAGAAATAGAGAAATGTGGAATGGCGTGGAGAAAGTTAGTCGTCCCGTCAAGGGGGTCGACGATCCACTGATCTTCGGCCGTATCATCACCAATAAGTCCTGCTTCTTCCGTGACCAGAGAGAATTGTGGATAGGCAGAGCTCAGCTCTTTCTGAATTATATTTTCGGCCCGCCTGTCTGCCTCAGATACAAAATCCGCTGGGCCTTTACGAGAGATTTGTAAATGTTCCACCTCATTAAAATCATGAACTAGACTGCGTGCAGCTTTGCGGGCTGCGCCATCCATAATATTTATTATTGCTGGCCGCATTATTTTGCTCCTGCATTTGGATCAGGTATTTGGCTGAAATCAGTCTTTTGCTCGCTCGATATATGAGCTGTCTGAGGTGTTTACAACAATCCTGGTGCCGGCCTGAATGTGCGGTGGTACCATTACCCGAACACCATTTTCGGTGACCGCAGGTTTATATGATGACGAAGCGGTTTGTCCCTTCACGACCGCGTCGGCTTCTATGACTAAAAGTGTCACCGAAGTTGGCGGTGTGAGCCCAACCGGCGTTCCTTCTACCGTGTTTACAAGGACTTCCATCCCGTCAGTCAAGAATATAGCGGCCTCACCAGCCATATTTTTCTCAACGGTAAATTGATCATAAGTTTCGGAGTCCATCAGGGTTACCATGTCGCCATCCATAAAGAGTATCGTGCACGTTTTTTCATCTGTAGTAAGTTTCTCAACAGTTTCTTGGGTTCTGAATCTCACGTTGGTTTTAACTCCCGTTGAAACATCGCGCATATCTAGGGCAATGAAAGCATTTCCTTTCCCCGGTAAAATCAAGTCATATCTGAGAATGCTGTAGCGTCTACCCTCATGTTCGATAACGTGATTGGGACGAAGTGTATTGGCGTTCACCTTCATGATAAATATCCGAATTTTGGCTGATGATTGGATCCTGGACGGAACCTATCATTGGGTGTCTAAAGGTTCAATATTGTCCTCGTAATGATGGGTCACTCCTTTGTGGTCCTGGACTTTCCAAGCTGTTCCGTCAACACTTGGAGTAATCCAGGCGTCTTCAGCGGAAACTTTTCCGAAACCTCCGGGTATGTCTAAGACATATATGGGTTGTGCAACTCCAGAGAGACGACCCCGAATAGTTCGAACTAAATTCCTACCGTGCCGCAGTGTGGTCCGAAAATGAGAAGTTCCTTGGGCTAAATCACCCTGATGCAAGTAATAAGGTTTTATACGGTTTTCAACAAAGGTACGCATCAGTTTTGTAAGATCGGTTGAGGTATCATTAATACCTTTTAAAAGAACAGTTTGACTCAGCATGGGGATACCAGAGTCAATTAATTTTCGGATTGCTTCCTCTGCTGATTGATCTATCTCTGACGCGTGATTGCAGTGTAGTACAATCCAGAGCGGCTTCTGAATATCCAGCGCTTTTAACATAGCGCTTGTGATCCTATCAGGATCGAGGGCCGGGACCCGAGTATGAAGTCTAATCGTCCCAACATGATTGATTTTTTCAAGTCTGTTTAGGATGTCATTAATTCTTTGAGGTGCTAATATCAGCGGATCTCCTCCCGATAATATTACCTCCCAGATCTCATTGTTTTGTTCTATGTAGTCTATGGCTTTGTCTAGTTGGGTCCGGGTTAAACGGGCGCCTCCAACTGAATTTCTCCGGAAACAAAATCGGCAGTATACCGGACAAGATGATACCGGCATGAGTAAAACGCGGTCTGGATAGCGGTGAACAAGACCAAACACTGGAGAATGGTGATCATCGCCAATTGGGTCAGTCAACTCTTTTCCTGACTTTTTATTTTCATTTGTTGACGGTACGAATTGGCGGACCAGAGGATCTGACCTACTTCTCCCTTTAAGCCGTTCCAGAAGTTTTTTCGGGATACCGATAGGAAGTGTTCTTGCTGCGTCCTCGCAAGCCTCGGCATCTGAACGACATACCAAGTTGGCGTCCACAAGTGCTGAAAGGATTTGCGAGCGTTTTTTGCGCTTTCTTCCGATAAGTTTTTGGATGATATTCATCCGATCAAAGCCCCATAAATTATAAAATGACATGAAAACTAATCCAGCTCAAAAACCACTCCCAAAGTGGTGGGATCCAGATCGTATAGCTCTTTTGTTACCAAAGCTTAAGGCCCGAAATCAAATCTTATCCGTTATAAAAGATTGGTTTAGAAAAGAAGGATTTATAGAGGTAGAAACTCCGGTATTACAAGAGTCGCCTGGCTTGGAGCCGCATTTGCTAGCTTTTCAAACAACGCTCCTGGAACCCTTCTCTGCGTCCGGCTCAACAATGTATCTTCAGAGCTCCCCTGAATACGCAATGAAAAAGCTTTTGGTAGCCGGCATGACGAAAATTTTTCAAGTAGCCCGATGTTATCGAAATGCAGAACGTTCGACGGTTCATCACCCAGAATTTACGATGCTGGAGTGGTATCGCTCCGACGCAACCTGGAGGCAGACAGCGAATGACACCGAGGCTTTGATCAAAGCTGCGGCATCTGCGACAGGAAGAAAGGAGGTAAAATTTAAAGAAAACTTATGTGATCTCGGAAAACCGTTTAATTACCTTTCGGTTACTGAAGCATTTTTGAAATTTGCGAAAATAGATCTTCGATTATCTCTAATAGATCCACACTTTCCCGATGGATCCAAACTAGCGAAGATGGCTAAAGACTCCGGGATTAGGATTGGAAATGAGGATAGTTGGGATGTAATCTTTGACAGAATTTTGATTGAGAAAGTTGAACCAAAACTTGGTTTGGGTCGTGGGACTGTGCTTCATGATTATCCATTGCCACTTGCTGCATTAGCCCGAGGATCTCCTGATGATCCTTGTTTGGCTGAGCGTTTCGAGGTTTACATGTGCGGGATTGAGCTGGCCAATGGTTTTGGTGAGCTCTCTGATCCAGTTGAGCAAAGGCAAAGATTCGAGAAGGATCTTACGAAAAAAAAAGCATTAGGTATGGCGGTTTATCCAATCGACGAAGACTTTTTAGATGCGCTTGACGTGGGTATGCCTAGCTCTTCTGGCGTAGCTCTTGGTTTAGATCGGTTGGTGATGTTGATGGCGGGCGCGAAGTGTATCGAAGATGTGATCTGGGCACCTGTTGTAACGGACTCGTGAGAAAATTTGTGGTTTATTAAATTGCTATTTTCCGGGTTTAAAACTAAGACGATATCTAATAAAGAAGAATTAACCCTAAATAGTTTCACAGCCTCTCTAGAAGTTTAGGAGCACCCTATTAAATTCTTTGACAGCTTGCGCTGGCCCTCCTTCAAAATTCCAAACGCTTCCTGAGACTGCTAAAAAATCAGCTCCGGCTTCTATCAGCGGCTGACAGTTATGCGAAGTTATTCCTCCTATTGCGACGCAAGGAACATTTGTGACCTGAGACCAGACTTCTAAAATGCTAGGGTCAGCAGTATGCACTCGTTCTTTGGTTGAGCTTATATAAAATGCGCCAAAGGCCACATAATCAGCTCCTGCTTCACTCGCTTCCATCGCAAGGTGCTTAGAGTTATGACAAGTGACACCGACAATACAGTCGTCACCTACCAAGTTCCTCGCTTCGGCATAAGGTATGTCGTTTTGGCCTATATGAACTCCGTCGCAACCCAACCGAGCAGCTAATGACGGATTGTCATTGAGAACAAAAGCAACATCTCGATTTTTTGTCACCTTCAACAGTTTGTCAGCAACCCTGCTTACGTTCCCTTCCGTATCTTTAAGCCGCAGCTGGACACATGCTACATTACCCTCATCCAACGCAGCGGCTAAAAGGTCAGCAAAGGAGGCCCCGATTGTCCTTTCGAAACTGGGCGGGGTAATTAAGTAAATCTGGCAAGGTGTCTTACTTGCCATTCTTCTCATCGCACCTTGCTGTAAAAACTGGGGCACACAAAGCCATTCTCTGATCTAGGAGTATTTTATTATCGTTGTTAATATTTTCCTTGATATATTTTTATGATGTTGTCTAGCATTTTGAGTGCGTCCCCGCGTGGACGCTGAAAAGTGTTTCTACCAATAATAGAACCATTCCCTCCACCATCGCGTATCGCCCGTGCTTCGTTATAAATTCCGTCAAGGTCTTTGGCCTCGCCGCCTGAAAAAACAACAATTCTGCGTCCAGCAAAGCAACTTTGAACCACATGACTAATACGGGAGGTTAGATCAAGTATGGGAATGTTCTCAGACACATATGTTTTGGCAGCTGCGTCAAGAAACATCGAGCCGGTTGGGGGCTTTACTTTAATTACGTGGGCACCGATTAGAGCGGCCATATGGGCGGCATAGGCACAAACATCCATTGCCGTTTCACCTTCCTTAGTTACCATTCCTCCTCGAGGATAGGACCAAATAACAACGGCGAGGCCGCAAGATTTCGCTTCTTCTGCCAACTCCCTAATTTCTTCAATGAGTTCGTATTGATCCTCTGATCCGGGATAAATAGTGAACCCAATAGCTGCGCATCCAAGCTTTAGAGCATCTCCCACACTCGCTGTGACAGCTTGGTCCTTGTTTGATGAGAGGGAGTTTGCGCTGTTGCATTTGAGGATTGTTGGCACAGCGCCTGCGAAAGTATCCGCTCCAGCCTCCAACATGCCTAAGGGGGCTGCGAATGCGGACAGCCCGGCATCTACTGCTAATTGATAGTGGTAATGCGGATCATAACCCGCTGGGTTAGGCGCAAAACTTCGCGCGGGACCATGCTCAAAACCTTGGTCAACTGGCAGGATCACCAGTTTACCAGTTCCCCCCAAACGCCCATGCATTAGAATTCGAGCAAGATTACTTTTCGTTCCAGGATTATCTGATTCATAACTTGACAGGATTTTTTTTACTCTTTGTGATATTTTCACGACGAACCCCTTATTAATGAACGACAGCACGTTTGGTATTATTTTAGTTGAAACCTGAGAATCAGGAACCACCTGAGGCAAACAGTATGCATTCAAATTTGAATTCCAAACCAACGCTTGCAACAAGCCTCAGCATCTGGGCATTTTGCTAAATCTAGCTTGTGACTGGGGCGTTTGTGAAGATTAACATTAGCCTGATCAGCTATCTCTCTGATCCTTTTGATTGTCGATGGTTTTCCAGTCAGAGCAAGCGCTTTAATACCGGTTTCTATTGCCGCAAGCGCATCACCAGGCTGATCTCCGCAATCCAAAATACCCGATATTTCAAGACTAGGGAATTCGGATCGAACCATTCTGATGATATCAAAAAACCAACGAGGCCCCATGTAAGAAGACGCTCCCAAAGCACTCCATAAAGTCACTGACTGACCGTTACCGAGCGCTGCTCTGCAACAGGCCCGGGCATGACAAATCCCATGAATTATGACAGGTTGCGCGGTATTTGTGTTTTTTTTTTCCATATACTTCAAGACAATTTACAAGCAAATTCGATTAATGTCTCGAATGATTGTTTCTTCAAAAATTTTTGATACTGCTTCGAGGGAGCGATATATTGTCTGAGGGATAGTTGTAAGGTTTGACCCCAAGGGGCTTGTAAGCCTATCTTTTTGATAAAGGTCCTTGACGTCACAAGGTTTTTTTGGGGAGGTAGTCATGTCGAATTTGGAGGATGCGCAGCAGAAGCTTCGGTTGGCGCTTAGTCGTCTGGAACAGGCGGCCGAGAAATTGGTCGAGCGCGGATCCACTCCAGACTTTTCGCAAGAAGTATCAGAGTTACGTAAAAGATGTGAATTACTGGAAAATCGATCCAGGACAGTTGCTCGCAGGCTGGACGACTCGATTGATCGTATCAAACAGATCATAGGGTCCAAGTGATGGCACAGTTTGAAGTCAGCATAAATGGGCGTTCCTACGTTATTTCTTGCGATGAAGGGCAAGACCAGCATTTGAGTCATTTGGCCGAGTATGTAGATAAGCGTGTAAAGGAGTTGGTTTCTTCAGTGGGTCAGGTCGGTGAAGCGAGGCTTTTAGTGATGGCGAGCCTTCTGATTGCAGATGAGCTTTCTGAGACTTTCGCCAAGGTTAGAGACCCAAACTCTTTTACCTCGGACCAGCTTGAAGAGGAGGTTGCTAAAGCAACGGAATCTATAGCTGATCACATAGAACATATTGCAGCGAAGCTGGAAGCTGCGTAATTTGAGGATAGCGGTGCTGTGCGGTTCGCGAGGCACATTAATCTCCGGGGCCTATCATCACCTAAAGGGAGCTGTCCCTGTCGGAACCTTGGTTCAGTTACACGGCGCCCACCTGCTATTGCGGGCCTAGGTGGATTATAGTCCAAACGGCCGTGCGGCTCCGCTATCCCGCAATGAATTGAATGCGAATTGATTGAGCGATCCTCACACGAAGATATAATTAAAGCAAAGAGAGCACTTCGAGCCCGAATGCGACTTGTGCGGGAGGCTGAGTCTAATATGCTAGGAAAAAGCCAAGATCAGCTCATTTCAGGGACTTTTTTCAACGCCATAGAACATGGTTTAAAAATTGGGTTAGACAGCATTGTTTCAGGCTACTGGCCAATTTCAGGTGAGATAGATATTCGAAACCTGATGGGCCAATTGATAGAAAAATCTGTCGCAGTCTGCCTGCCGGTAATAGTCAGGCCCGGCGTTCCAATGATTTTTCGTTCCTGGAAAGTCAGAGATAAGCTTTTGCCTGGCCAATATGGGGTTCAACAGCCAGAGGTGACTAAGACAAAATTAGAACCAGACACAGTAATTGTGCCCCTTTTGGCATTTGACAGTTTGGGAAACCGACTAGGTTATGGCGGTGGCTTTTACGACTCGACGATATCGTTTTTGAGGCAAAAACGAGAAATTTTGACCATAGGGGTCGCATTCGATTGTCAGGAGGTTAGTTTAGTGCCAACTAACGAGCGAGACGAGAGGCTCGACTGGGTGATCACCGAAAAAAGAGTAATTCGAATAGGTCTGGATCAGAGATAAAGAATTAAAATGAAGATTCTTATATGTGGGGATGTAATGGGTCGTGCCGGCCGCAAAGTTATTTGCGACAACTTGCCACGACTGAGAGACACCTTGGACTTAGATTTCATAATAGTAAATGGTGAGAATGCGGCTGGGGGCTTCGGGATAACACCTAAAATCTGCAATGATTTTTTTAACGCAGGAGCCGATGTCATTACGACGGGAAACCATGCCTGGGATCAAAAAGAAATTTTCGCCCATTTTGCGACTGAAGAGCGCTTGCTAAGACCTGAAAATTATCCCGACTCAAAGCCGGGGCGAGGCGTGCGGCTCTTTGAAGCTGAAAATAAACGTAAG
>CAJXEC010000042.1 GCA_913052165.1 uncultured Rhodospirillaceae bacterium | reverse complement strand
CCAATGCTCTAACCAAACAGTAAGGTGCCAAAGTGCCGGCGATCGCTAAAAGGAGTAGAGCAGGGACATCACCTAGTTGGGGCGCAACCCAAATAAAATCTGATTTTGATATTCCTAATTCTGGGAAGCCTATCGCAAGAAAATATCCAAACCCCATAGAGGCAGCTGAGAATGTTGTGAGCATAAGCTGATAGTAAAATGTTGTGGTGTTTGGGTGGTCGGTTGCCCCCAGCGATCGTGTATAGATAGCCACCCCGGCGTAGGCGAGGGCGGAGCCCAACACTAAAAACGCAGCAGGGCTAATTGTGAGCGCCCCCGGGCGGAGAATAATTAAAATGCCCAGAAAACCAATTAAAGTAGGAATTAGTCTCCCCATTCCCGGCCTCTCTCCCAGGAAAATAATCGCTAAAACGACAACCATGAGTGGAACGGTGAAATGCAAGGAGACAGCTGTGGCGATAGGTAAGGCTGCAAGGGCGATAAACCACAGCCACATGCCTATAAAGTTGTAGAAATTTCTTTGAACGTGGGCCCAAATGCGCTCGGTCTTTGAAAATCCAAATCCTTTCCAGCAAACGATTGAGAGGAATATAGTCATTCCGATAAAATTTCTAAAAAATACCAATTCTATTGCAGGTATATGTTGAAGTAGGTGCACAGCATTTGGTACGACAGAGTGCCAAGCAGCAGCCCCTAGCCCCCAAAATGAGCCTACGATGACATCCTTCCGCGTCATTATCCTGTGCGAGCGGTGTTGTTAAAATCCATGTTGCACAACTTTTAATCCAGAGGGGATCACTTTTATAAGGTAATAGGTGTGATGATCATATAGCAGTCTTAGTTGAGACTAAGAATTTTCTTCTATACCTAAAATCCAGCAGCTAGATTTGATAAAATGGCTTATTGATCTTAAGGTCCGAATTGAAAGGTGAATTTTTGACCTCGTATGTCTAGTAGTCGAAAAGACCTGGACATCACCTTCTGCCGTTTTGACCCCAATATGCAAGTGAGCATTGTCGTTACTACCCTCTGAATAAGAATATGGGGGATCTCCAACTTCCCGATAGCTAGGCGAGCGACATCAATTTTATCCTCCGATGGGATCAGAAGAAATCTTATATTTATGAAGCGTCCAAGTTTGTCGAAAGGATGGTCGCGCAAAAATGATGCTTCAATCATCAGCCCGACAACTAGTCCGAACCGTGATTCCTTCAGCCTCAAGGTCACATCTTTTTTTAAAATTTTCAACAATAGGTTTAATTCTGAGATCGTTATAGTTACCCTTCTAAAATTTGATGCGTTACTCGGATCTTCTTTCGGAAAAAGCGCACGTTTCGTCTCTGCTTTTAAATCGATTAATTTAGAACTTTCATTAGTCTTGAACATGGGTTTTTGGTCGAGGATAAACATCGGGAGGAGCAAAATCCCTAAAATCCCAAATAAAAGTGTGCACAGAAAAATTATGCGCAAAATGAAACCTTTTTCTCTGATCGAGAGACAGTCAACAATGTTTTTCTGATTAAACTATGACGCCGTGTTACCTTCATAGATCACGACATAAGGACAATATTAAGCGCAGCCAAAACGGCCGCACAAAATAAACCGATGCCAAAGGCATAAGCAATATTTGGTCCCGTGATTACACTCAATGGATTGAGGTTAAACATCACGGAGCCCGTAATAATTGTGAGGCTGCCGAGAGATATGAGCGTGCACAAACCCCATCCCACGAGAAGTGCTTGCATGAGTATCAAATCAGCCACCTCCGACGGAAGATTCACGAATAAAACGAGAAGCATTGTTCCCGGGACGATAGCATGTATACCCATCAGACCCGCCAGAATCATACCCAATATGATGCTAAGAATAATAGAGATTGGAGAAAGTTTAAGGGTCTGAAGCCAATTTAGAATTCCGCTCTGGGGCATTGCCGCTTCAAACACAGTTCCCAATATTATTGCACATGTCATAATTGTAACTTCTGGGCCGATACGACCTACCCCTCTTAACGAAGCTGAGAGAACCTCTTTCCCTGTTTTTGCGCTAATCACAAATACCGAGACAAGACATGGAATTGGCAGGCTTATCACTAAAGATTGTAGCGTAGACCATCCGGTTAAGACACTTGTCACTACGACTAGAGCCGCAGTCAGGAACACGCCGGGAATTATCGGGCCAAGGCTCAGTAAAGTTCGCCAAATGATAGCTGGTTTCCGCTCACCATCCATGATAACGGCTGAGACTAATAAACCGATTACTGTAAGCATAAGGCCCAGTAATACAGGCTGCCACAGGGGAACATCGGGAAGATACTCGCTAGCAATAGCCATTCCGACAACGAAAGGAGACCAGAATGGGACTAAGGCCATTCCTCGGGCAGCAATCAAAAAAATACCTCGGCGGTCGGTTTCGGTGGAGCCACGACCTATGATAGGCGCGAGTACCGCAAACACACCGACCTGAAGAATGGCGCCAATAAAGTGAGCGCCAGTAACTATGCCTCCAGCCCGTTGGGTTTTGGGTAACGAAGAGAAAGCCTCCCTTGCCCTTTGACTTTCTGGGCGATTATCAGCCGTTGCTCTGAGCAGAACCAGGGTTGCAAGGAAAGCTGGAAAAATAGCCGCCCGTTCCAAACCATCTATAATCGCTCCCTCAACTTCATAAAAAAGAGCAATCCAAGCCGTGGCTAAGAGGATTACAATTGATAAAATTTTTATTGATGTTCGGGTCCTCGGGAAAGCGATTATAGTGAAACTTACGATTAATCCGACAACAAGGGTTTTTAGGACAGTGGAGTCGATAAATATCGAGGCGGTCCCTAAGATCCAGAGGGAGATCGCGTGGGCCTCAGAACCCCTAGAGATCAAAATAGAGAAGTCTTTTCTATTCAAAGCAAATTAGTGACTTTCGTATTATTGTGATGGTAAGGCCTCGAGAACTGTTTCTGACAAGCACTGATCTCACAAAATACAAACAAAGGTCTGAGTTTATCTTTTTAATCGGAGCTTATCCTACGAGATATCCTCAGGGCCCACAATGCCGCTAGTAAACCGGCAGTGCACATCAAAGCCATCGCAAAATAAGCTCCACTGCTAAATTTCTCATACAAAATCCCGGCAAACATGGTTGAAAGCGCCATTGCACCGCCGACTGCAGTGCTGGAGTAAATACTCTGGGCTGTTGCGGCATATTTGGCGGGAATCATTCTTGCAATAAAATGAAGCCCGGCGAGATGGGTCGCCCCAAAAGTAAATGCGTGTAATGATTGGACAAAGATTAGTACGGGGATTGCCGAGGTTTCCGCTAATATAAGCCACCGGATTATCCCTGCAGTCGCAGCCATAATCAAAAAATGAATAGGTTTAAGGCGTTTGAGCAGAGAACCCGAAATCGCAAAAAGAATAATCTCGGCAATAACACCCTCCGCCCACAATGCTCCAATCACGCTGTCAGGTATACCGGCTTGACGCCAGTGAAGCGTGGCAAAGCCGTAAAGAACTCCATGACTTGATTGAACAAGAGCGGCGCCGAGCATAAATATCAGCACAGGCCGTGATGCTAGAACAGCCTTTATTGGAGCAAAAAAATCTCTGTTCCCAGATGTGTCAGACCTCGGCAGAAAGTGGCAAGAAAGTACCGTCAAACCAACGAATGAGATTATCAACCACAAAATGGAGTCTGGATGCCTGCCTTGCAGGAAAAAACCACTAAAGCTTGCTGTGAGAATAAAAGTGAGTGAGCCCCATAGTCGGACCCGCCCATAATCTATATCTCCTTCTCTGACCTTAAGCATAGTTACAGCATCGCCTAGTGGCATCAAGGCGAATAAAAACATTGTGGCAGGTATGCTTGCGGCCAACAGAGCCCAGAAGCCATGCGCGGGAAGAAAAAGAAAATGGACAATGAGGCCCGCCCAAGCAATAAAAATCATTAGACGATCAGGGCGGCCATATCTGTCTGCAAATTGGGCAAGAAGGGGGTTTGAGAGTGCTCGCACCCACATACCGGCGGCCATCACTAGACCGATCTGAGCGGGTCCAAGGCCCCTGGACTCTAACCACACTGGCCAAAAGGGCAGCATAACGCCGATCACGAGAAACAAAGAGGCATAAAAAAAGGAGATACGAATTGCCATTTAAGTTAGTTCCCGGGGTTTTCCATTTTTGATGAGCAACGCATAGTAATGTTAACGGTCAGAATCAAGAGAGTATCTAATGTCCCTGAAGACTATCCAAGCTGAAACTACTGCGGAGGCTTACCTTGCGCTGCTCGTTGATAGGGGGGTCGACTATCTATTTGGAAACGCGGGTACTGATTTCGCGTCAATAATTGAGGCTCTCTCCAAGGCGCAATTGGGGGAGGCCAAGGCTCCTATCCCTGTGACAGTTCCCCATGAAAATGTCGCAGTTTCAATGGCACATGGTTACTACCTGGTTACGGGGCGCCCTCAAGCCGTCATGGTGCATGTGACCGTAGGAACGGCAAATGCTGTCTGTGGAATAATGAATGCTGCTCGTGAGAGGGTACCGATTCTTTTTGCTGCCGGTCGAACCCCAATAAATGAAGACGGAGCCTTAGGAGCTAGATCTATTTATATACACTGGGCGCAAGAACTGTTTGACCAAGCTGGTATGGTCCGAGAGCTGGTGAAATGGGAGTACGAACTCCGGAACCCCGAACAGCTTGAGACTGTCGTTGATCGGGCAGTTAGTCTGGCAATGACAGAACCAAAGGGACCTATTTATTTGCAACTTCCGAGAGAAGCGCTTGCCAAGTCACCCGGAGATTTTACATTTGACTCTCCTAGTCTTGTTAAACCGGCTGCCGTCTCTGCGCCTAATCCTGAGGCCGTTGATCAAGCGGCGGACTTACTGTCTAAAGCTAAAAACCCTCTGATAATTGCCTCTAGTTTTGGTCAAAACCCGTCTGACGTCGCCGTGCTGGAAGAATTCTCTGAAAAATACGCGTTTCCCGTGGTTTGCTATAGACCTAGATACGTGAACCTTCCATTTGGCCATTCGATGCATGCAGGCTTTGAACCGGGCGATATGATTGGAAAGGTCGATGTTATTTTGATTTTGGAGTCTGATACCCCTTGGATCCCCTCACTTCATAAACTTAATCCAAATGCCAAGGTGATACAGGTCGGAGTTGATCCACTTTTTGCTCATTATCCCATAAGAGGGTTTCAGAGCGATATAACGATTGCGGCGGATGCGGCAACAACTCTGGCTGCGATTAGTTCCGCAATGGGCCCTGGCACCAATGTGGGTGAACGCCGAAAAGCTATGGCGGCGTATAAAGCTGATGTCGCTGAAAACATGGCCGCTATTATTGATAAACAAAAAACAGGCGGGCCGATGGAATATCAATGGCTGGCGAGATGCATCGGGGAAGTAATGAATGAGGGTGACAGACTCGTTAGTGAATCCCAGCTGCCTGTTGCATTCTTAGGATCTAGAAATGCGGGCACATTTTTTGGAACCAGTCCTGCTGGAGGTCTTGGCTGGGGTCTTGGTGCAGGTTTAGGAGTTAAATTAGGCACCCCAGACGCGCGGACAATTTGCGTGGTTGGGGACGGGGCCTATATGTTTGGAAATCCCACCCCCTCGCATTTTGTTGCGGCCTCATTGGAGTTACCGCTCCTTACGATTATTCTCAACAATAGAATGTGGGGCTCCGTGCGGAAAGCAACCTTGGGGCTTCATCCGGAGGGGGCCGCCTCTCGTTTGAACAGGTCTCCTTTAACCTCCCTAGAGCCTAATCCAGAATTTGAAAAGATAGTTCAGGCTAATGGTGGTTTTGGCGAACGTGTGGACAATGCAGAAGACTTGCCCGCAGCGCTTGATCGAGCTTTGAGAGCTGTTGATGTAGAGAAACGTCAAGCAGTTTTAAATGTTCAGACGATCTACGATGACGCTCAAGCCTTGGCGGACGCGAAGAGGTAGTGTGTTCTATTTATTCGCCCAAACTGTGTTACAATGATCAGGTTAATGAGGCCGATCACTTGCGGCCTTGCATGAGATAACCGTATTTTTCTTCTGATTTACGTGTCACCTCGGGGCTTGGAGCATTGGATATTGGAAATTGATCGCGCCAGTGAAAGGGTATGCAGGCATCAATCACTGCGACGGAATGGGTCATGTCACCATCCGCTCTCTTCTTTGGTGTGAGTATGGGATCAGCAGGGCTATCCCAAGCTCCGGTAATAAAATCTATGGACTCTTTCGGGTCGCTTCTTACGACCATCGCCCAAATTAGTTGATCAAGCTGGGTCACATCAACGTCATCGTCCACAACAATTACGTATTTGGATGCATAGGCTGCTGCGCGGCATTGAGCGGCGATTTGCCCGGCTTGGCGTGCATGTCCCGGATACCTTTGTTTTATTGATACTCCATGGAGCATCCTCGAACCCCCTGTCTCATGACACCAGACTTGTTGGATATCTGGTATCCCTGCATCAAGGATATTTTGTTTTAAATTTGCTGAGCGCATCACAGCTCGGTATCGGGCTAATTCATCAGGCCCTTGGCCCATTGGCGGGACACCCAAAAGGATGGGATCGTTTCGGTGGTATATTGCCTCCACCGTCAAATAGGAACGAGATTCTATTCCTCCCGCATAGTGCCCTGTCCATTCTCCAAATGGGCCCTCATCCCTTTTTTTATCGTGATGAACGTAACCCTCGAACACGATTTCAGCGTTGGCAGGAAAAGGAAGGCCGGTGATATTTCCTTCGACAAGTTCCATAGCCTTGCCTCGCATGCCGCCCACCATGTCTAGTTCAAAGGTTCCAAAAGGTGCTTCGGTACCCCCAAAATAAAACGTAATCGGATCTCCCCCAAGAACCATACAGACAGGCATTTTCTCACCAATTTCCTCGTACTTTTGGCGGTGGATGTATCCGTGGTGGCCCCTAGCGGTCAAAAATCCAACAGTATTTTTATCGTAGACCTGGGACCGGTAAGCACCGGCATTTAGCCAGCCATCTTCAGGATCCCGTGTGATAGAGTAAGTTCCGGTGCCAATGTATCGCCCACCGTCATTTTCATGCCAGATTGGAGCAGGGAATTTGGTTACATCGACGTCGTCGCCCATTAAAATATTTTCAAATATTGCGCCGTTTTTGACAATTTTGTGTTTAATAATTTTTTGATCAGTCAAAAATGCTTCGCGGTACGAGTTTGACAAATCCCATTTTGACAGGTGGTCTGGAAAACCTAGAGTCATATTGCGACGGGTACCAGCAAACATATTCATTAATAGTCGAAAACCTTTTGGACACCCCTCCACGTCTTCGAAAACCACGCATGGGCCATTTTCTTCTCGTAACACGGCCTCGGCGGCTAGGCCTATATCCTCGTGCCAGTTGGCTCCTTTAACATATTCTACCTCCCCGAGCCTATCGGCTAATTCGAGCCATTCTCTTAAATCATCATAGGCGATGTTTGGTGCAATATTACTGCCTGATGCCGTGTCCATTAAGGAGCCTCCTTTAAAAGATATCCTGAATTTGCCATGCCTCTTGCCCATACTGCAACCCGGGGACTAAGCGGGCCGGGGCATGATGAGTCGCAGCGTCTTATTGATTTTGAAGATAACCCGACTCCTCGTTTTATGTGGCGGGAGAATGAGGGAATGCTTGGGGACACCCCTACATGTCCAGTGAAAATCTGGCGAAATGGCCCGTGTCTGGCCAAATAGCTGGTAAGGATGCAGCGGAATTAGAAAGTAAGATTGGGGTTAAAAAGACAACAATAAATTTTGCTGTCCCGCAGGGAATTTCTGGCTAGCGGGCTATTAGGCCCAGAAGGCCGTGAATTATAGCCACTAAGAACGCTTGAAATGGTCTCCGAAGATCACTCCTACGTACCGAAGATCTCCATCAGGACCCCGGCATAGAGCTCGTATTGCAGAACCACCTCAAACAAAATATAAATAAATGCAAGGGTGGAAACGGCTGAGTAGATGCTCATCCGAACAGAGTAGGCCCCGCGATATTTCATCCAACAAAATACAAAAACTGGGGTTATTGGCAGAAATCCGAAGAGATAAATTCCCAGAACCAAAAGACCCATCCACAGAAAAACTACTAACTCTTTGCCCAGGCCTCGCTCTGTAGTATCTGCTTCCTGATCAATTTGCTCGGATGTTTTGGCCGAGAAAAAAACGCTAATTTTTTGGCCAATCTTCGTTTTTGTCAGAGTCAAAAAGTCAAGAAGAATTATCGGGATGGCGGTATAACCGACCATCAGTGGAAAAGCTCTATCGTTGGGCTTGTAGGTATAGCTTAACGCGATGAAAGCAACGATTGTCAGGAGAATGGCCAACAGAAACCAGGCTGTTGGCTGTCTGTGTTCAGGTATTAATTTCATTTTGAGGCCTCTGCTTCCCGGCGACGATTGCGTTCTCTTACTTTTTTCCGAAAAGTGGGGAAACCAAGGCTGAGGACCGTTAAAATGAGCAGCGTTACCGACAGCCATCGCGTTAAAAATACCGTCATGTCGCCATCATGGATCTGCATCGTTTGATCAAAATTTAATTCTGTAAGAGTTCCCAGTACAAGCGCAATTGTAAAAGTAACGCGGGGATAATTAAATCTAATCATGAAGTAGCCAATAATCGCAAAAATGAGTGCAATAACGACGTCTCCAATTTCAGTATGCAAAGCGTAAGCGCCCACCAGAGCAATGACCGAAACTGTCGGGATTAATACATTGACGCTGACCATTGTTAGCATCGCCATGTACTTGGCTAAAGCAAGCACAACGAGGGTCGCAAAAACAACCGATACGGTTAAAGCTACAACAAGCGTGAAAACCAAGGGTTCATTCTCAACTAGTAATTTTTGTCCCGGCTCAATGCCGTGTAAAATTAAAACTCCCAAGAACACGGCTGTTTCTGCGCTTCCGGGTATTCCAAAGGCCAGCGTGGGTATTAAAGATCCGCCATCCTTAGCATTGTTGGCTGACTCGGGCGCTATGACGCCTTTTATATTTCCTTTCCCATACTCAATGTCTGGGTCAGGATCGCGTTGTACTTGTGTGGAATAGGACAAGAAGGCCGCAACGGTCCCGCCAACGCCTGGGATTGCACCTATAAAAGTACCGTAGCCGGAGCCGACAAGCATCGTAGACCAATTTTTGAAAACTTGTTTGATGCCATCAGAGACCCGTGAAATGGCAATAGATGAAGTATCTTCGGCGATTGAACCGCCTTTGACAGCTAAATTGATCATCTCTGATATGGCAAATAGACCAATGAGTGCGGGGACTAACTTTATGCCATCCTCTAATAAAGGAATTCCCATAGAATACCGAACCGTGCCCGTTATATCGTAAAGTCCTACAAAGCCTACAACCAAACCTATTATGGCAGTTATAAGTCCCTGCAACAGTCTATCGCCAGAAGACACAGCTATCGCGCAGAGCCCAAAAATAGCCAGCATGAAAAATTCAGGTGGCGTGAATAGAAGAACAATCTCTTTCATGATTGGGATGACCGCAACTAATGAAATTATTCCGACCACCCCGCCGAGGGCCGAGGCAGTGGCGCCAGCACCAATTGCCATTCCAGCTTTCCCTTGCTTAGCCAGTGGATAGCCATCAAATGTCGTGGCGGCGTTGGGCGCTATACCTGGAGTGTTCAGGAGGATCGCGCTTACTGAACCACCCGTGGAGGTGGCCGCCATGATGCCGCCCATAAGAATTATGGCTTGAAATGGCTCCATGCCAAAAGTTAACGGTATCATCAGGGCTACAGCGGTAGTGCCGCCAAGTCCGGGGATAGCGCCAAACAAAAGGCCTACTGCCGACCCCGCCATTAGTAATAAAATGGAATTCAGAGAGAATAGGTTATCTATTCCGATTATAAGTGAGTCGAACACGTCAATAGCTCGCGTAAAATTTAGCTAAATCTGGCCGTTACCTCTGTAGGGGAGGGGTGAACTGGTGGATCTTAATGACCCACCATGTTCATTACGACCTTATTTTTTGACGCTGGCAGCCAGTACCGATTTGAACTTGCTATAATAGGCGAATAGCTCAAGGGCCTTAGCTTTTGTTTGCGCAGCGTTCAATGGTGCCACATCTCGGCCGACTTTTTTCCCCCAAGCAGCAAATTCAGGATCTGAAACCGCCTTAAATACAGCGTTCGCTATTTTGTCTTTCACAGCTTTTGGTGTTCCCGGTGTCGTCCCGATCATACGGTCGCCACCTAGTACCGCTAATTCCTTCTTGCCAAGGCTCCCAGTCGTTTCAACGCCGAATTGCGAGGGACCATTGGTAATCTCCAAAAGGGGTGTTAAATCCTTAAATGCCTGTCGGTTCTTTTTTTTGCTTGTGATGTATTTCCTGAAGCTTCCTTTCGCTAAAATGGTTAAGTCCCCATCACCGCGAATAACTCCAAGCGCATATTTCGAGCTCGATTTATATCCAGTAATAAATTTTGGTTTAATCCCATAAGCATCCATAAGGATAGCCGTTGCAAGATAACCTGTCGTGCCAGGTGCGGTCATTGGGATTTTAATTTTATCTTTATATGAGGTTACATCATTCCAGGTTTTGAACTTGCCAGCACGGGCGCTTGTGACAATCAGATATTTGAATTCTGCTGCCCTTGCTAGCCAGTCAATTGTTCGAACATCATAGTCTGCTTTTTCGCCAATAATGTTTGGCATAGCATGGCCTGGCATATTGAATATTAAAAGGTTGCGACCGTTTGGCTTTCGGTTCACCAGATAATTGGCTGCCTTTTTTCCACGTCCGCCGGGCATATTTTTGGGCACAACATTTACATTGCCGCCAAGGTGTTTTTCGATTAACGGAGCAAGCTTCCGGGTGACAGTGTCGAAGCCGCCTCCGGGGCCGTAGGCAATAAGAAAAGTAATATTTTTTGCCTGTGCTGGTAATATTGACGCCCCGACTGCCAGAGCAGCAGCCGCGGTTCCGGTTATAACTCTAGATAACATTTATTCCTCCCATAAATTTAATAACGATCTACGCCGCCTCTTTTAAAAAAACTCTCCAACCCTAATTGATATGATCTCGTTTGTTAAGGGATGTTTCGATCAAACCTCTCAACTGTTAGATTACCTAATTCTTTTACCTTTGCTCGATAGAGTGAAACAGCTTTTTTATACCGAACAATGGTCTCTGGATCGTCTTCTGATTTGGGAGGTGCTTCGTGTTCAAAATTTTTGCTGAGGTCGGTGCCTCTTACCAAAAGGCCGCTTGTGCGGACATCGCCCAATTGAGAGAGGTTCGGGGGGTGATATATCAATGTCATGCCCAACCGACGTTCTCTTGACAGGTTTTGTGCAGAGGAATGAATAAGAAATGCGTGATGAATAGATGCCTGGCCAGGTTTGAGCTCTACCGGCACTGGTGTCACAGAGGAGGTATCAAAATTTACTGTCTGCCCGCTAGAGAGAAGATTTCCCTTATCGATATCTGGATTTCCGAGCGGCAATTGCCCTAATTTGTGACTGCCTGGCAGAAACTGCATGCATCCACTTTCCATAGTCACTGGTGATAATGCGATCCATACTGTGAGAACTTCGCAGGGCGTGTGGCCAAAGTAGGTATTGTCCTGATGCCAGCTTACATAAGCCCCATCACCTCCGTCCTTTGACCACATAGTGTTATGGTAAAGCATCAGATTGGGGCCAAGAAGATCTTGGACAGGGTCAAGTATCGTTGGCCGTGTGGCCAATTCATGGACCCACGGGAACCGAAGGTAGAATTTAGTTTGCCCTGAGCCCGTGAGTTTTCCCTCCGCTTGCGTATTCTCGAGCTTCCTTCTGAAAGTAGCAGCCTCTGCTGGTTTCATTACTTCTATCGGAAATAAGAAGCCATCTCGGTGGTAGTTTTTGATTTGCGAGTCATTGAGAGCCCTACCCATTTTGCGCTAACGCCCCTCGATAAATTGCTCTAATTCTCGGGTAAACTCCTTGGGGCTATCAATCGTGGAAAGGTGACCGGCATTTGGTATGGTCACTATTTTTGAGTTGGGAATTCCCGCTTTGATAAATTCACTCTCGGCCATCGGGGCTGCATCATCATTGTCCCCAACCACTATCAGTGTGGATGCTTTTACATTACCCAAATCAGCACTGGCATCATAGGTGAATATTGCTTTAACGGTATCCACATAGGCCTTTGAAGGACATTTTGCTATCTCTAGGGCGAGTTCATCCAATTTCTCTATTGGCGTAGTTGGCATTAGTCGGTCACCGGCGTATTGGCTGCCAAATTCTTGCATTGATAGGTAAGCAACCGCTTCTTGTGTGGCGAGTATTCTGTCTTCTCCACCAGGACGAATACGAGCGAATGAGTCTGCTATTACAATCGACCGGGCGATGGCGGGCCAACGGGTGTTGAAGTTTAGTAAAATGGGTCCGCCCATTGACAAACCAACTATGTGGCAGGAGGTAATATCTAGCGAGTCCAAAAGAGATTTATGGTCTTCTGCGGCATCTTCTACTGTAAAAACGCCGTTATAGGAGCTATTTCCATGACCTCGGCAGTCAGGGGCAATGCATCGGTAATTGTTTTTGAGAACTTCGATTTGGGACCTGTAAAGATAAGAGTTGGTTCCCAGGCTGTGAATAAAGAGGATGGGTGGACCTTCTCCGATATCTTCATAAAAAATTGTTTCGCCGTTAGTTTGGATCACCGGCATACACTTGTCTCCTTACCTCGATAAGATTTTTACCTTAGCATTCGGCACTCGCACTGCAAGGCTGATTAACAAGCGGCCAACATTTTTTCACCCTTTATTGTGCATCGTCTCAAAACACGCCTTTCGTTGTTTGGAAAATCTGTTCGAGCATGACAGGAACTTTGATTATCCCAAATTAACAGGTCACCAGGCTTCCATTGGTGCTCATAAATTATACTTGGGCTCTCGCATATAGAAAAAAGCTCATCAAGGATTGCCTCACTGTCGGATCGAGGAATTCCTTCTATTCTTGCTGTCATGAGGCGGTTCACATAAAGGGCTGTTCGGCCTGTTTCGCGATGGCGAATAAAAATAGGCTGCGTGCCATGTCGTACCCCCCGAAGATCGCCATCAGGGTCGGCCTTTTCAATGGTTCCATAATTGTAAATTTGCAGAACCCTGCGTCCTTTAAGCGACGTTTTTAGGTCGTTTGGCAGGTTCTCATAAGCTTTATACATGTTAGCAAATCGAGTATTTCCGCCTTTAGAGGGTATTTCTAAGGCGTAGAGGAATGTTGCGGCGTCAGGTTTGGGATAATAGCATGAATCGTGGTGAAACCACATCTCCCCGTCTGGAAGGGAACCCAAGGCATTTCCTTGAGAATCTCTGAGGTTTGACACCATCATGACGGCATTATCAAATTCCTCACCTTCGGGCCTTTTCTGTTTATCTCGAGATCGAGTCCCGGGAATCCCGAATGCCGATGTGAATTGTACTTGCTGTCGATGGTTAAGATCCTGATTAGGTAACACCACAACAATGTGCTTCTGCCAGGCATCTCTGATCGTTTCAGTCATCTCCGTGTCAAGAGGAAGTGCAGCATTTATGCCTTCGAGTGATGCGCCTAGAGCATCAGAGAGTGGGTTGCACGTTAGACTAGTCAAGTTATGCTGCTTGATCTGCTTCGATCATTGGCCCACCCTCTACCGTACATCTCCTCAACATACGACGTTGTTCGGCCGGGAAATCCTTTCGTGAATGGATAGAGCAACGATTATCCCACATAAGAAGGTCTCCAACTTGCCAGCTATGCTCGTAAACTACTTGAGTGTTTTCTGAGATTTCATAGAGTTGTTCCAAAGTTTCACGGCTTTCTGTCGCGTCAAGACCTTCGATACGAGCAGAGATCAGGCGACTCACATATAGTGCAATGCGACCAGTTTCTGGGTGTTGGACAAAAATTGGTTGCCAGTAATGCTGAATATTTTCGAGTCCGATTTCCTCTAAATCAACGCGGCCTCGAAGGGCAAAATCATAGGCTTGCAGAACTTTGCGACCCATCAGTTTTTGTTTGAGTTCTGATGAGATATGTTCATAAGCAAGGTACATATTAGATAGACACGTTTCGCCGCCATGAGTGGGTATTTCAAGCCCGTGCAAAAAAGTGGCCTTATGCGGTTCTGGTCTGTAACTCATGTCGTGATGCCACCACATTTCCCCGTCTGGTAAAGACCCTGTGTAATTACCCTCGTTATCCTTTTCGTTGCTCACCATCATGATGGTGCCATCGTAACCGTGATTGTCCTCGTTTCGCCTATCCTTTGGCGTTGCACGCTCTCCAACCTGCCCAAAATACCCTGCCACGTCGATCTGCTGATCCTTACTGAGGCTTTGGTCTCTAAAAACGAGGCAGACATTATCGAGCCATGCTTGGTACAATCGGTCACGGTCCGCCGGATCGAGTGGGTCACGCATGTCAATGCCACAAATCTCCGCACCTAATGGCGCATCAATTTTTCTCACTTCAAAGCTCATGGTTGGTTTTCCTTATTTAAGCTGCGATATCGGCGGCGATCATAGGCCCACCCTCTGTCGTGCATCGTCGCATGACCCGTCGCTCTGATGCCGGGAAATCTGTTCGCGCATGGCATGATGCAAAGTTATCCCACATGACCAAGTCTCCAACTGACCATACATGCTCATAAACGTTTTCATTGGCTTCGGATATGTCATGCAGTTCCCTCAATATAGCGTCACTCTGATCTCGGCTCATCCCATCTATAACAGCGGTCATAAGGCGGTTTACATATAGGGCAGTTCTGTTGGTCTCTGGATGAAGGATGAATATGGGTTGCGAGCGATGATGTATCCCCGAGAGATCTTTTTGGACGTTAGGTGTGGATGTTTGATCATAATCGTATACCTGAACCGCAGTCTTTCCCTTTAAAAGCGTTTTCAAACGCTCGGGCAGCTTTTCATAAGCACGATACATATTAGTGAATTTTGTATTGCCACCGGCGGATGGTATTTCAAGGGCATATAGGTAGGTCCCCCTATGGGGTTCTGGCATGTAACACATGTCATGGTGAAAATACATTTCGCCATCTGGTAGCGACCCGATGTAGTTTCCTTGCTCGTCCCTTAAATTTGAGACCATCATGATATTGGGGTTGAATTCAGCACCCTCGGGTCGAGCCTCAGCACGCCGAGAGCGTGTTCCTAAATCACCAAAATTAGAGGCAAAAGTCAGTTGTGCCTTCTGGTTCAAATCCTGTTCCGGAAAAATCAAAACTATATGTTTTTGCCATGCCGAGAGAATCTGCTGACGTAGCGCGTCGGTCAGAGGCTGGTTTAAATCAATATCACGAACAAAGGCACCTAATGCCGCACCAGAGGGCTCTATCTTAATATCCATTATTACAAATGCTCCTCCTGTAGACGAGAATAGTTTCACTGTTCAGTATACCCAAATGGCAGTTTTCAGAAAACCAAAACTCAAAAAAGTGCTCAAGCAACTTATGGCACTGCAAAATTTCTGTGGACCAGACTTGAATGCCGATGATGCTTTGCAAGAAATGCTAGATCTTTTGTGTTTAATGCGAGGAGTGAAGCCGGTTTTTGTCTCAGGCAGGGGGATTGCTGATCGCGAATGGGTAGCTGGAGTCGCAGAGATAGCCAAACAAAACGGCCTACGGGTTCAAGAGGGCCCATTCTGGGACGCGTGTGACTGGCCGTCTGATATTCCCGCTTGGTATGCCGAGGATACAAAATCTCTTTTGAAACCATATCGTGCAATCTACATTACTCGGGCGAAGAATTTAGGAAATGAGGTCGAAAGGATTTGTAAGAATGGCGGACAACTCTCTATGGAGGATGAAGCCAGGCTTCTCGCTTATCCAGAGTGCTGCGTAAAATCTCATTACCTCCGCGCAGAGGGGTGGAACCGGGCGACACTGTCTATTTTGTCTCGCCATTCAGAGGCAAATGAGGAAAAAATGCGTGAGCTCCTATCTAAAGACGAACTCCCGCCCGCTGAGACAAAAGAAGAAAAAATGATTTATCAATCAGCCTACACGGTCTTTCCCGCCAAGTTTGGTAGTTGGAATTTGTGCGCTAAGTGTCGGGGATCGAGCAATTCGTCCTCTGCATTGCAGATTGAAAAAAATCGCAATGTCGGTGAATTTGTCGACCCCGACTTAGTAAAAAAACTGAGTGGCCCCGTTCGAGCTTAGCTCACTCTTGCAAATAAAAAATTCGAAGTGGTGAGAACTCTGAGACCATCGGCATCGATGAAATCTTTTAAATAATCTGACCAGACAATTTCAGCGACATCCGAACTGAGATGAAGAGTACTAATGAAGTCTTTAATCGAGCCAAATCGTTCCTCGTGCGTTTTACGAACGACTGATATTTCTTTGAAACCGCTATCGGCAGCGAGATCGCCCAGCTCCATTGGGTCGTGCAGAGAAAAAGGTGTCCTGAATTCTTCTATCTCGCCGCCTTGTTCGATTAAAGCTTGCAAAACTGCAAGATGACATGGGCATAGCTCTATCCTGCTAAAGACATTTAGAACTAGTCTTCCCTTAGGTTTGAGAATACGGATAACCTCTCGCAAGAGTCGTATTTTATATGGAAAAAATTGGATAACCTGGTTGCCAATGACAGCATCAAAGCTTCCATCTTCGTATCGAAGATAATTTTTGTGGCTATTTTCACTTACAATTATATCAAGAATTTTCTCGCCATTTTTGATTTGCGCATGCTCCCGGAGCATTTTTAACCATAGGTCGACCCTCTCAGGCCGAGACGCTGCGTCCTCCGATGTTGATTTTTTCTTTGGCGTCGTTATTCCAGATTGGTGTCTCTCTGTCGCCATTTTTGTTTTCTAAAACCTCCCTGATTTTATTGGCACACGCAGCAAAAACACTTACTGAACTGCAATTATTATCTAAACGGTTTTGTGCTAAGCGGCACGCTTTCGGATCACGTTCTGATGGATCTCTTCAAAAAGGTAAGTTGTTTTTAAATAGGTCCTCATGGCCTCAAGGTCTGCTCCCTCAACGGCCTTAAATGGAGGATATGGTTTACCCAAGGATAATCCGATGATTTCCATTGATGCTTTCAAAGCAGGCGCTAATCCATAACCCATCCAACGGGCAGGAAATAGGCCAAATTGACGCTGCAGTCGACCTGCTTCGGCAATGTCCCCGGCTTTGAATGCCTTTATTACCGCATTAGCGATGTAAGCAACCGGCGGGGGCATGGTTGCTCCGGCGCCTCCCAAGACTATTGATCCGAGCAGCATTTGTACCGTTGTAAAGTATTGCGCGTGACCCCCATGCTGTATTTCCTCGATCAATCTGGCTACACGAGCGAGATCCCGCGAGCTCTCTTTGACGTAGGAGACCTGGTCTAATTTTGCGAGCTCTAGAGTCCATGCAGGGTTAACCTCAGCTCCCGGTCCGGGATTTAAGTACAGCATCATCGGATTTGAGGTCTCGGACGCGATTGTCTCGAAATAGGTAACGAGTTCACCTAACGTTGGTTGGCCGCCAAATGGTCTTAGTGGCGCGAGGACTTGTAATCCATGTGCTCCAAGACCCTCAGCGTAGTGTGAGATTTCTATGGCTTTGTAAACATTGGGATGAGATACCCCGACGACGACAGGGACCCTGTCATCAACAAATTCTATTGTGTTTCGAATTAGCTCGAGGCGTTCATCGTAAGTTAGAAAGTGATACTCGGTGGTCTCCACACCGGCTACTGAAACCATCGCAGCCTCGCAGTCCTCAACGATATAATCGACCTCCCGTCTCAGTGTATCGTAGTCAACGGATAGGTCTTCTTTAAAAGGCGTAAGTGGTGGTACTACGAGACCGGGGGTAATCATATTTTCTCTCCATTGCTAAAACGCGTTTAAATGAGCTTGAAAAAAACACCGTATCGCCGACGGTCCTAAACAGAATTCCGCTCAGTTGACCTGCGCTAGAGCATTTCCATCTCTTTGACTTTAGTTTCTTTTCTCCTTGCCTATGCTTCTAGGAGCCCTGCTCGTTCCAAGACGCCATTGAGCCGTTTTTCTAGTGGCTTATCCGCTGGCATCATAGGAAGACGGTGCTCATTTTTGGGCATGATACCGAGCCGTTTCATCATGTATTTCATCGGGATTGGGTTGGTATCATAAAATACCGCTTGGTTGATCTCAAACAGCTCATAATGCAGTTTTTTTGCAACCTTTAGATTGCCATCCCAAACTGCTTCGCACATTCGGGCCAACTTTTTAGGCATTAAATTGCCAACCGCGTTCATTAGACCGCAGGCGCCTACTGCCATCATTGGATATGATAGGTCTTCGAGCCCTACGAAAATGCGGAAATTAGAACCGAAATGATCCAGACACTTTGAGACAAAACCTAAATCATCAACCGCATGTTTCATGCCCACAAAGTTGGGACAGTTTTTGCTAATCCTGTCCAAGGTGTCCAAAGAGACACTTATCGCCGCGCGCCCCGGGATATGATAAATCATCCAGGGTAACTTGGTTGTTTTCCCCACTTCTGTGTAATAAGCAACCAAACCGCGTTGCGGTGGCTTGATGTAGTAAGGCGTCACCACGAGAAGGGCATCTGCTCCCGCTTTGTCAGCGTGTGCACTGAGAACCAGAGTTTCCGCGAGGCTTTGTGATCCTGTTGCCACAACGACAGGAACCTTCCCGCAGGCCGTCTCAATAGCAACATCTGCGCAGCGGTTTCTTTCCTCTACGGTAAGTGTCGAGGGTTCTGATGTTGTCCCTGTGACTAAAATTCCGTGTGAGCCATTCTTTATCTGGAACTCAACCAACCCCGCATAAGCGTCGTAATCGACCTTCCGATTTTTGAAGGGCGTTATTAATGGCGGGATCGAGCCTTTTAATTCGTTTTTTCCGAGCCTTATCATCTCTAACTTACGACCTTTTCGCGATTTGTGTTGAATCCAGTTTCAGCGCCAAGCACACTCCAAGGCTCTTGCAAGTCTTCTTGCCAGAGCAGAGACTCCATCACGATATTGAGCGGCTGATCCTGGATCGTAAGCTCGTATACTGGCTCATCTCCGGTTGAGGCGTGGTTATGAATACCCCAACCCGGTGCGGTGAGCAGCAAGTCGCCCGACTGCCATTCATATACCTTCCCTTCGACGGTCGACCTCCCTTGGCCACCAAAGATGTAATTCATTGCTGCCGAGACATGCCGATGAGGCTTGTCCACGATCCCGGGAGGACGAATCGTAATCGTTGCAAAAAAGTTTGGTGTTGTTCCATTTGTCCGCCCCGTCATTGGATTCCAAAGAAGATATAGCCGTCTACCGACATAATCGGAGCCAAGGGCGGTCAATTTATCTAATTCTTTTTTGACTTTTTTCCACGGCCAGTGCAGGGCTCTCGACTCCACAGACTCTGGTGAAACCAGAATCTCGTAGGGCATCAACCAAGCGCCATCATCAGTAAGCTGGAAAGTGCCATATGGACTTTTGCGCCGAGGGTCATCAGCCGTCACCACTCCGGCTTCATTCTCCTTCTCAACGGCCTTTACTTCGGCCGGCGGGTTTTCTTCGACAATATGCACGTTCATTTTTTCCAATAAGGGCGCGTTGGTATAAGTTAGTCGTGCCTGGACTTGATCTGTGTCATTGACATGGATGTAGGTCTGCATTGATGGAAAATTCCAAAGGTCATATTGTTCAAAAGCTATCTTTTGACCACTCACCATTGAATGTCCCGCGCCCTCTATACAAAAATTGACCTGCGTCGAGTTGTGACGGATAGGAGCTGTTTGTTCACCTGGGTTGAGCACTTCAAGTATGGGACGAATTCCTGGCGCGAGTCCGAGCCCGGTTCCCAGTTTGTGTGAGTCAGGATGTACAATCCAAGACTGCCTACGGCCATTATTAGGCTTTGGGAGTTCTGAGAGCCTTTTGATTTCCGCCCTAAAATCTGCGCCTTTTACTATCGCGGGCTCCCAAAGTTCAGGCTGTGGTTCTACGTAGCCTGAGCGGTCCATAAAAATTGCCTTTTGTTCGGACATAAGTCATCTCCAATCTAGTGGATTATTCAAAGCGCCAGAGAGTTCTTTTAAAAAACCCGATATTTAATTCGAACTTAGTTATTCTGGGGCTTCTTCGTCAAGTTCTGGCAGCAAAAGCTTGATCAGTGATTGGCTGAATTGCGATGCCTCAGTCTGGGTTGTTTTCTGAGTCTTTAAGCAAATTTGCGCTCATCGCTCGCATCAGTCTTTTTATCTCTTCAATGTCGTGTTGAGACAAACCTTGCGTTGCAATTTCATTTACACCCATAGCCATTAATAGAAGTTCCCGTTTCATCTCGAGTCCGTTTTCGGTGAGAAAAATATTTATAGTTCTGCGATCCTGCTGGTTGCGTGTACGACGGATCAGTCCATTTTTTTCAAGCATCCGCAAGACGCTAGCTGTCGTTGGCTCAGTAGTCCCCACGGCCTCGCTGAGTGCGCGTTGGCTTTGTCCCTCGTTAATCCATAGCGCGCGCATGATATAATACTGCCCTAAAGTCAGGCCGTATTTTGAGAGGCGTCTTCTGAGAGCGTTGCCGACAGCGATATTGGTCTTCCTGACAACAAAACCGGGACTTTCATCTGGCTCAAGCCAAATATCATCTCTAAAAGCTTTCCATCTGGCCAAGCGGGCTCACTCCATAAAATGTGCCAAATCAATTTTGTCGTAGTTTTTGGGCAATGCCCGAGCGAAATTTTCCCGATGTTCCGGGTGACTCATTGGCGGTTTTGTAGCGTCAATGATTGTTTTGGTTCCTGTGCGA
>CAJXEC010000041.1 GCA_913052165.1 uncultured Rhodospirillaceae bacterium | reverse complement strand
AGCGGGTTATAAATTAAATCCCCTAGAAGATGGATCATTGGAATCATATAGAGCCCTTAAAATAGATATTTCGAAATTGACTCTCGCATCGGTCGAGGGTTTGGGACTTAGTCAGCGTGATGCCTTAAGATGTAAAAATCTGTGGACACTAGGACTAATGTGTTGGATGTATGACCGAGATAGAAAGCCCACAGTGGATTGGCTAAATAGCCGATTTGGGGATCGCCCAGAAATTGCGGAGGCGAATATTGCGGCTTTAAATGCAGGGCACGCTTATGGAGAAACCGCTGAAATTGGAGCAGACGTAACCACATATATTATCCCCAAAGCAGAGGCAAAGCCAGGGATATATCGAGCTGTAACAGGCGTAGAAACTACTACTTGGGGTCTGCTCACGGGAGCACAAAAAGCAGGTGTTAAGTTGTTCCTCGGCTCGTATCCGATAACACCAGCCTCACCATTGCTGCATTCCCTCAGTAATTTGCGGCAGTATGGTGCAGTTACGTTCCAAGCTGAGGATGAGATATCGGCCATATGTTCTGCCATAGGAGCGTCATTTACCGGATACTTGGGCCTAACATCGAGCTCGGGCCCCGGCATAGCCCTTAAAACTGAGGCGTTGGGATTAGCGGTTGTCGCAGAATTACCATTGGTAGTTGTTAACTTCCAAAGAGCCGGACCGTCCACTGGAATGCCGACAAAAACCGAACAATCAGATCTATTCCAAGCAGTATGGGGACGGAATGCAGACACCCCGATGCCTGTAATATCCGCTTCAACTCCTTCCGATTGTTTTGAATGCTCTATCGAGGCAGTAAGATTAGCTACCAAATATATGACGCCCGTCATGTATCTAAACGAGGGTTATTTGGCAAATGCAGCGGAACCTTGGCGTATCCCAGATACTGACCAAATCCCAGATTTCCCCGTTAATTTTCATACGGAGGTAAATGATTTTCAGCCATATATGCGCGATAAAGACACATTGGCTAGACCCTGGGTGGCTCCGGGCACCCCCGGACTAGAACACAGAATTGGGGGGATTGAGAAGGACTACGACACTGGCAATATTTCATATGATCCGGACAATCACCACAAAATGACTAAAGTTCGGGCGGAAAAAATCGCAAATATCACCAACGACATCCCGGCTCAAGAAGTCGCCAACGGAAATACCACGGGCAAGATGGCCGTCATCGGTTGGGGTTCAACCTTTGGTGCCATTGAACAGGCGGTAAAGCGTTGCAGGAAAGACGGTCTTGATGTATCCCATATACACGTTCGACACATTTGGCCGATGCCGACAAATATGGCTGAATTGCTGTTAGGCTTTGAGCAACTATTGGTCCCCGAATTGAATAATGGCCAACTCGTAAAATTGCTTCGTGCTGAGTATCTGGTTCCGGCCGAACCATTAACCCAGATCAGCGGGCTACCATTCAAAGTCTCAGATTTAGAACTCGAAATTCGCAGTCGCTTAAAGGACTGATAAAAATGAACATCCAAGCTTCAACTGATAAATTAAAACCAAATGACTTTGCGTCAGACCAGGAAATCCGTTGGTGTCCTGGCTGTGGTGATTATGCGATCGTCAAAGGTGTTCAGAGAGCTCTGGCGGATATAGGAGCAGATCCATCAAATACAGTGTTCATCTCAGGTATCGGCTGCGCGGCTAGGTTCCCTTACTATATGGAAACATATGGTTTTCATACTATCCACGGACGTGCGCCCGCGGTAGCTACCGGTGTAAAGTTGAGTAATCCAGACCTAGATGTGTGGGTGATTGGCGGCGATGGAGATATGTTATCCATCGGCGGAAACCATACCCTTCATGCATTGCGTCGGAACGTTGATCTGCAAATTTTATTGTTCAACAACTCAATTTACGGATTGACCAAGGGACAATACTCGCCTACGTCATCTGTCGGCACAAAGTCTCCTTCTACCCCTGTGGGTTCTATCGACGCCCCCGTGTCAGCCTGCCAATTCGCACTGGGATGTAATGCGACTTTTGTTGCTCGGGGCGTAGATACAAATCAAAAATTACTTCCAACACTCCTCTCGGGTGCAAAAGCGCACCAAGGCGCGGCATTAGTAGAAATCCTCCAAAACTGCATTGTCTATAATGATGGGGTATATTCATCGTTTACAGAGAAAAGCAATAGCGCCGACGGGCAAGTACTTTGCGAACATGGAAAACCACTCATCTTTGGCGCAGAAAACCAAATGGGACTTCGTCTCAAGAAAGGCAAAATGGAATTGGAAATTGTTACCATTGGGGAGGGTGGCGTCACTGAAGCAGATATTATGATCCACGACGAAACGAATAGACCACTCGCCTCCATGCTGGCTGGTATGCAGGCACCAGAGTGGCCTGTTGCAATGGGGATCATATATAGAGATCCACGCCCGGCCTATGAAACTGCTGTCCACGCACAAATAGCTGAAGTGGCAGATAAATCTCCTCCGATTAGCATCAATGAACTGATGCATAGAGGTAGGACTTGGACTGTAGTTTGAGGCGTCTTTTACCTTTCACAAAGCCCCGGTTTTGCCGGGGTTTTGTTTTTGGGGCCAAGGGTTTTATTATTCCAATCAATGAGTATCATCTCAAAAAGCATTATATAAAAAACAGGGGTTCGCTTAGTGAGTGATGACAGCCGTAGCGTAGCAATTGTAGGTTCGGGACCTGGAGGAATGTATGTTGCTCAGGCCCTTCAGGAAAAACAACCTGGATGTAAAATTGATATTATTGAAAAACTGCCCACACCATTTGGGTTAATCAGAGGTGGCGTCGCGCCAGACCATCAACACACTAAACGGGTCGATAGAAAATACGCCCAAACTATTGAGGGCGGGCAAAATATCCGCTTTCTTGGCAATATTGAGCTTGGAAAAGATATTAGCCTTGGTGAACTAGAGGATATTTATGATGCCGTAGTCCTGGCCTACGGTGCTCCCTATGATAATCGCCTGGGTATCCCGGGTGAAAATAAAGGGAATGTCTTTGGATCAAACGAATTCGTAGGCTGGTACAATTGCCATCCGGAATTTCGAGACCTCAATCCGGACCTAGATATCAAGTCCGCAGTTGTTATTGGTGTCGGAAACGTGGCAGTAGATGTAGCGCGCGTACTTGCGCGAACTCCTGCGGAGATGGCCACGACCGATATAGCAAGTTTTGCGATGGAGGCCATCCACGCTTCTCCACTGGAAAAAATCACCGTGGTGGGACGAAGGGGTCCTCTTGAGGCCTCTTTCACCAATACTGAGTTAAAGGAACTCGGTGCGATGCAGGATGCAACTACTGTGGTTGATGGTTCAATTTTACCTGACTCTGCGCCGGAAAAGATGGAGGACAGAGAACGAAAAGTTAAAGATAGAATATTAGGAACCCTCCGCGAACTAAGTTTGGCCGAAGCCGGTCAAAAAAGGCGAACGATTGACTTGGCTTTTTTTTCTTCTCCCGTAGAGATCAGAGGTGGCAACCAAATTGAGTCGCTCGTTTTGGAGAAAAATCGGGTTGAAGATGGTAAATGCATCGGAACAGGCGAAACCTTTGAGATCCCCTGCGATTTATTAGTTACGTGCATCGGTTCTCGCGCAGAGGCGATAGATGGCGTACCCTTTAATCAGAATCGCGGCATCGCCAAAACAGAGCATGGGAGAGCAAAACCCAGAGTATACGCTGTCGGCTGGCTGAAACGGGGTGCGAGTGGAACGATTGGTACCAACAGGCTAGACTCATATGCAGTCACTGAATTGATGATCTCAGAATTTACTGGTGCCACGCGCCCCGGCCCGAGCGCAATGGATAAACTTATTGCTGAGCGTTCAATGCAGACTGTGAACTACACAGACTGGCTCCAATTAAAAGTCCTTGAAGAGGCTTCTGCCTCAGACGGGGCTCCGAGAAAAAAATTTACAGCCGTAGCTGACATGATACGCGCCCTGGAGAAAACTTGATCAGTTGATTGGTAAATGGATCCTTACATGATTAGGTCAGTAAAATCATTATCCAACAATCTTCTCGTCATAAAGACTTTTTAGCTCTTTTTCATCAATATCGGCTAAATTTAGGAGCAATTCATCTGTGTGAAACCCGAGTGGAGGCGGTGCCAAACTGTAATCCAATTTCTTACCTGAAAAATGAATCGGGCTAGCCACCTGAGGTATTTCTCCCACCGTTGGGTGGTTGACATTCATTTTTAACCCACGATGTTTAATTTGTTCGTTATCAAATACCTGTTCTACGTTATTAATAGGACCACAGGGGACACCGACCTCTTCCAGAGAGCTAATCCATTCCTGCGCCGAACGCTCTTTCAGAAACCCTTGAATAATTGGAATGAGCTCATCGCGATTTTCTACGCGCGCTGAGTTTGTTTTATACTTTGGATCGCGCGGCAAGTCAGGCCGCGCTGCAACCTCACAAAATTTTTCAAACTGTCCATCATTCCCAACCGCAATGATCACGAAGTCATCAGAAGTAGCAAATGCTTCATAGGGAACAATGTTTGGATGCGAATTCCCCATCCGATTAGGCGCTTTTCCGGTTACCAGATAGTTCATAGCCTGATTAGCCATGCAAGCCGCTGTCACATCCAAGAGTGCCATATCAATGTGGCATCCCTCCCCAGTGCGCTCACGGTCAGCCAGCGCTGCAAGCGCCGCAATTTGGGTGTAAAGCCCAGTGAGGATATCAGTTAGAGCCACCCCGATCTTCTGTGGTCCTGCCCCAGGCCGTCCATCTGCTTCTCCAGTGACACTCATCAAGCCACCCATTGCTTGAACTAAGAAGTCATATCCAGAACGACTTGACAAAGGACCCGTTTGACCGAAACCCGTAATCGAACAATAAACTATGCCTGGGTTAACTTTTTTAAGGTCTTCATAGGCTAATCCATATTTTGCGAGCCCCCCGACTTTATAATTTTCAATCAAAATATCCGAATGGAAAACTAATTTCTTTAGGATGTTTTGCCCCTTAGGATTTGAGATATCAAGCGCTAGAGACTTTTTCCCTCGGTTGGCAGACATAAAGTACGCTGCCTCATCTTGGGCACCCTCGTGTCCGCTAATAAATGGTGGCCCCCAACTTCTTGTATCATCACCTGTCCCTGGTCTTTCTATTTTGATCACTTCCGCACCAAGATCGGCAAATGACTGCGCTGCCCACGGGCCCGCAAGAATTCTACTCATATCAAGAACCCGAATACGAGAGAGAGGCCTATAATTTGACATTGTTTTTTTACCCAGTGAAGGCTTGGATTCCCGTCTGCGCTCGTCCCAAAATCAGTGCATGAATATCATGAGTGCCTTCATAGGTAATCACTGTTTCAAGGTTCATCAAATGACGGATAACGTGGTACTCATCAACTATTCCATTACCCCCGTGCATATCTCTCGCCGTCCGAGCTATTTCGAGAGCCTTGCCGGTTGTATGGCGTTTCATGAGAGAAATCGCCTCTGGCGCACATGAGCCCTCATCCATCATACGACCCAAGCGGAGGCAGGATTGAAGCCCAATAGTTATATCCGTTTGCATGTCGGCAAGTTTTTTTTGAACAAGTTGATTAGCCGCAATGGGACGTCCAAACTGTGTCCTGTCCATTGTGTAATTTCGTGCTGCATGCCAACAAAATTCTGCCGCACCCATCACTCCCCAAGCGATACCGTAACGAGCATTATTAAGACAACCAAACGGACCGCCCAGACCGCGAGCCCCTGGCAAGCGATTCTCTTCACCAACGAAAACCTCATCCATTACGACCTCACCGGTCAATGAAGCCCTAAGAGAAAACTTACCCTCAACTTTGTTAACTGAGAGACCTTTCATGCCCTTTTCAAGAATAAATCCACCTATAATGCCTTCGTCGTCCTTCGCCCATATGATAAAAACGTCAGCAATCGGGGAATTGCTGATCCACATTTTGGAGCCAGTAATACTGTATCCCCCGTTAACCGAACGCGCTCGCGTTATCATTCCTCCTGGATCTGATCCATGGTCCGCCTCAGTGAGGCCGAAACAACCGACGTATTCCCCAGTAGCAAGCTTAGGCAAATATTTTTTGCGATGTGCTTCGGTTCCGTAGGCGTAGATAGGCCACATCACGAGACTAGATTGAACGGAGAGAGTTGACCGATAGGAGGAATCCACCCGTTCTACTTCTCTAGCAATTAGACCGTAGACAACATAGGACGCTCCAGCACACCCATATTCTTCGGGTAATGTGCTTCCGAGCAGTCCAAGCTTACCCATCTCGGTAATTATGGTGGGATCAAAGGTTTCTCTCCGGTTTGCCTCTTGAATACCCGGCATCAACCTCTCTTCGGCAAACGCCCGCGCGGAGTCCCTTACCAGCTTTTCTTCTTCTGTTAATTGATCCTCAAATAAAAACGGGTCTTCCCAATTAAAGCTGGGCCATTTTTTAAGTCGAGGCCCTTCATCTAGGGCGGCCAGATTAGCAATCATCTTCCTCTCTCACCTAAGTTAGTAGTGAAGCTAGACCATAAACCAAAATAGTCTCCTAAGCTAATTTAGGAGACTATTTTGGTTTGTTTAGACCTGTCAGAAATTAATTTGCATGATCTAAGTCTCGGCATTCAAACAAGTATCGCTCGTAAAGCTCTCTCAAATTCAACGTCGTTCCAGCCGAAGGGACCCTTTTCTCCTCGGTAAGCCACTCTGCCCTTTGCATCTATCAGAAACTGGCGCATCGGAAGTCCAACATAGTCTTCATCTATCGAGTTTTGTATCGAGTCTATCAATATCGGCATCTCGAGGCTCAAAGCTAATCGACACGTAGCAGCTACCTCAGTCCGTTCCTGATCGGTTGTTGGCTCCTCAACAATGATGTTTTCTATGACGTTATTAGGAACCTGCCATCCCTGTGCCGGGTGCGCTTCCCTAATATAAATAACAAAGAATTCCACTTGATCTTTGTAGCGCCTATACAGTTCGTTAAGGCGCACGGCCTTCCCACGAAAAGGCGGTCACGTATATGAGCCAAATGCAATAGCGACTGGTTTTCCTCTCAAATTGGATAACCGGATACTCTTCCCTGTCCTCCTCCGATTAGCTCCAAGAACATCTGCTATAAAATCAGGCGCTATTGAACCAACGACAGGAACTTTAGCCTCCCGGTCTTTTTCATGCTCGATGTGCGCTTCAAGCTCTTCTCGGCTAATTTTTGAAACTTTTAGCTGAGTATTTCTGCGCTCTAACCTATCCATTGCCTCATATTCTTCGAGGGTAACTGGGCTCTTAACACTAGTCTCTGTCACAATTTTCTCTTTCCAGTTTTCATCGAGTACAGGGGTAGTTTTAATATTAAATCTCATCTCTCCATTTTCGGGAACCCCCTCGGCCTCCTAAATCAAAGAGCCAATGTCTGTTAACTTTTCAAAAGACATCAAATAACGCATACGGCCAAATAGCTCGGCAGGCGCAATCGAGAGATTTTTTGCATAGGCCTGCAGACCAGCCCAACCGACATAACCAAAATTCATTTTTCGCTTCTTGGCGTCACCTAAAACATCTTTATCTGCAAACATCTTTTTAATGCCGAAGCGGAGAGCATTTAAACTCGCTTTAACCTCGCACAGAAGGACACGCCTTGCTCCCCCAATTGTATCATTCCCAGCGATCAGCTCTAATATCTTTTTATCAGTTGCATCGCTAACATAGTCTTTCAATCATTTTTTATTTGATTATCCAAAGTCATCAGTACTGGTCGTCCATCTGGTGTATTCAAGGGGATAATCTTGCCATTGTATCGGGCGCAAAGGGTCGGTGCCGACCGAACCTCCTCACCAAGTTTCACCTCTATTTCTGCGATTACAACCTGAGTTTCCTCATATATTTTAAGCACTCGCATACCTAATAACCTCTCAGTTTAAAATTAAATCTTAGCGCCACATCTTTAGCAACTCTTGAGAGGTTGTGACATCACCAAGGAGCAATTCAACGTTCTTCAACGTCGCTTTATGGAGAGAAATATCATTTGCAGCCACGCAATCTTCAGGGATCACAACGTAATATCCCAGATTAAATGCATCTCGAAGTGTCGAGTCTACGCAAATATTTGTCGTCACTCCGGTGATTACCGTGGTTTTGATAGACCTGCTCTGAAGCATCGCATCGAGGTTTGTTCCACAGAATGCGCTATAACGGTGCTTTACAATGATAATGTCCTCTTCTGCTGGCTCAACAGAATAAAATTCTGCTCCCCAGCTATCCTCATAACACCGGGGTTCATCACTAATGGAGCCACCTTTTGAAAGCATGGGTGCTGAGAGATATTCTGGATCATAAATAGCCTTAACCCATATAATTGTGGCGCCTAGAGCCCGGGCTTGGCTGGTTAAACTTTGGTTGCGCGCCGCCAATGCCTCATTGGCAACGGCATCCACTCCAAACTTTTTCCCCACATAGCCATCGGGATGACAAAAATCATTTTGAATATCAACCACTAATACTGCCGTGTGAGAGGGCATTACTCTATCTGAGAGTGTGTCCAGCCATTGATGCATTTTTGAGCGAACCTTTGCTAGTTAGCGAGGAAAACCCCTACAAACCTGCCTCTCGAAGGCGGGGTATTACCTCCTCTACAATCAGAGGGAGTTCTTCAACATAATTCACTAGCGAAAAAGCTATGCCGGAGAGCCCGGCCTCGCGCATTTTAATAAATTTTTTTGCTACATCTTCTGGAGAGCCGATTACAGGATAACCAACATTCTTTGGTGGTAATTCTTTCAAATATGCTTCAAAATCGTCTGTATTTTCCCTTGTAATTCCCTTTAAAGAGACCAACCCTTCAAGGGCTTCGTAGTCAGCCGCTTCGGTAGTGAGGTGAACAAAATATTGTTCTGCTTCAGACCTAGTCGGTCTGCACACCACATGACCTTGAGTATATACATTGGCCTCTCGGCCTAATGCTCTCGCATCCGATTTAAATTTCGAGACAAAATCCGCGGACCTTTTTACATCCGCCTCTCTGAAATTTGTGAAAAATGCATGACAATGTCTAAGAGCAAAATCGCGGCCCGTTTGTGATTGCCCTGCGTTTATTATAAGGGGAGATCCATCAGAATATAGTTTTGGTTTCGCGACTACATTGCTTAGTTTCAAGTATTCCTTGTCATAATCAAATGGCGTCTCCTCGCTCCACATTTTTTTTATCGCAGAAATCCACTCCTCTGCAAACTCATACCTATCTCCATGATCCCGTTGGGCGATACCTGACATCTGGAATTCCGGTTCATTCCAACCGACAACTATATTCAAACCGAAGCGACCACGACCAACATGATCAGCAGTAACAATTTGTTTTGCCGCCACCATGGGGTTGAAAAGGGGAGCATGGACGGTGCCAAAAACCGTTAGTTTACTTGTCAGGGCAAGAAGACCGGTAGCCCAAGTTATCGTCTCAAATGTTGTACCCTGAAAATCAGTTGGACCGCCGTATCCCTTCCAACGCCCTATAGGTAAAATAAAGTCTATCCCTCCTTCATCAGCTATACGAGCCATCTCCGCGCAGCTTTCCCAATCAGCCAACCACCGCTCTGGCAATATATTGGCCGCACGACCTGACGAACAATTTGCTCCGAAAAGCCCCAGTTTGAAGGGATGGTCGGAGTACATGTGATAGCGGCTTGAGCTCATTTCAATCCCGGAAGCATTTTCAAGAAATAAAATATGTAACAGGGATTATGGATGGTCTAACAAATCGTGTAAAACTACTTTTTCAAACGACGGCCCGGAGACAAGATTAAAGTACCATTCAAAACCGGCTTATGTACCAAAACCCTTAGGACACCAGCACGCTTCATGGGCCGTCAGCCCGGAATCGAGAATGAAGCTTTCATCCAACTGTTTTATCCAACATGGATTGAATATCATCATAGTTCATAGACTTTTGAGCAGATGGAACGCTCTTGAGAACGTTCGAATAGGCCCCCAGTTCGTGCCTTATCGCGGATTCTGCCAGGTAATAAGCGACGTCAATAAAGTTCATATCCTGTCTCCTTAACAACTAACTAGCCTCTCTGTTAAAGAATTTACTCTTGTACGAAATTGTTTAGGATTTAGACCTGCCGACGGCCCACTAACCCTTAAGACCCTTTAAAAAAAGGTTTTCGACCCAAAGCGGTAAGGTTTTACTGCGAAAAGAAAGTAGGTCGATTGCAATCGCCGCTAGTGCAAGGTAAGTGGCTAAAATTCCTATACTTCTGAAAAATGGATTGTATTCGTAAAAAGTGAAGAAAACAGCATGGAACAAACGCCCAAACGAAAATCAGACAGATCAAAAGTAGATATCCAAAAGAGGTTTTTCCCGGGCCCTCAGAAACTAATGAAATAACAAAAAAATAGTAAATATTCTGCAAAATTTAATGTCAAAAGTTTGCTCTTCCATCCTGAACAAACTTCGGCACGGGACTGCCTCTGAAATAACTAATACGAATAGATGAAAACAAATCGAGATATTGCATGCCGAGATAAAAATCCGTGTAGGAAAAAACGAAAAAATTTATCTCATCTAATCTTTAACAATTTTTCTGAAAATTGAGTATAAACCCTTAAGTTTCAGAATGCTTCTAAGTTATCGATATTCTCTGCTCTGATTTTACTAGTTCCTTGCTTTCCACCACTCATTAATATCATTCTGGATGCCCATGATGGCTGGAGCCACGAATAGCACCAATAAGGTAGTCACTGCCAACCCAAATATAATGGTCACAGCCATGGGTATAAGAAATCGAGCCTGAAGGCTCGTCTCAAATAACAAGGGTGTTAAGCCCCCTATGGTAGTCGCAGAAGTAAGTATTACTGCTCTCAGCCTATCCCGGGTGCCGCGTATGATACTCTCAATTACCAGGTGTCCCGCAGAGATATATTCGTCGATTGTCCTAACAAGGATTATTGAGTCATTAACTACGATACCCGATAATCCCACCAGTGAAATTAAGCTCAATATTGTTAGATCGTATCCCAAAAGTAGATGCCCTAATACGGCGCCGACAAACCCGAGAGGGATAATAGCCATTACGACAATAGGTCGGGTGTAACTCGCAAAAACCCAGGCAAGAATCACATATATGGCCAAGAGCCCAACCAGGCTCCCCACTTGCATGTCACCTAATGTCTGCTTTTGTTCCTCAGCGCGACCCTGGAAGCCATAAGTCACATCATTTCTTTGGCTTATTGCCTTTAATCCATCCCGTTCGAGTGCTGCTAATATTTTGTTATTGTTGGTGACCCTCTTATCTGTTTCGGCAGTCACTGAGACCTCCCTCTGACCACCTTCTCTGACGATCCGGGCAAATCCCTCCTTTTTTGAATTTGATACCACCTCAGACAGAAGCACTTCAGCTCCGCTTTTATTTCTTAAATAAAAGTCATCCAGACTTTTGATGCTCCGGCTATCCTCAGGATATTTAATACGAATTTTCACCTCTTCATCGCCCCGAGGAAAACGTTTTGCGATTGCTCCCTCGAGCGCGTTCCTAACCTGGGTTCCTACACTTTGTGAGGAGAACCCTAGAGAACGGCCCCTCGCATTGACTGCGAGAATTATCTCCTCGTTGCCATAATCCAAATTATCCTTAATTTCGGACACACCTGCGTAAGTTTCCAATAGAGATTTTACTTCAAGCGCTGCTTTTTTTAGATCCCCAAGATCAGAACCTCTCAATCTGACATCAATATCATTCCCGGGCGGCCCCCCCCGAGCCGGTTTAATTGTAAATCTGCTCATTCCGGCAATTGCTGGGATATGGCGCCGCCACGTCTCTATGAGTGTTTTTGTCCGAATGTCACGTTTATCTGTTGGTACCAGTTGGACAACAATTCCACCGAGATTTTGCAATTGGGTCGTGGGCATATCCTCGCGCGTCACGCTGCCCCCAAACTTAAGTAAACTGAATTTGATCACTTTACTCTCACCACCTGTAAGCTCTGCCTCAGCTGCCAGCAGGGCTCGCCCTATCTCCCTGACCACCAGCTCCGTTTCCTGACGAGACGTCCCGGCATCCATTTGCAAGCTTGCGTATAATTTATCCGCTTCAGGAGCGGAGAAGAAAGTAAAGTTTAATCGGCCGCCTGCGACGAGGCCAAGGCTTAATATGAATAATGCAATAGCGACCGAAACTGTGACATACCGCCATTGAATCGTGAAGTGAAGCGCGCGATTGAATGACCCATCTCTAAACTCATCAAAACGGGCATTAAAACGCTGTTGCCACGGAGTAAATTTATTGGCACTAACGTGGAAGGCGCGGCGCAAATGCCCGGGTAAAATGAGAAAGCACTCGATCAAGCTAGCAATTATCATAGCGATCACGACGAGCGGAATGCCCCTTATGATGTCCCCGATCACATCAGAAATAATTAGCAGGGGTGTGAAAGCCGCTATCGTTGTTAATGAAGATGACAATACGGGAGCTGCCATCCGGCTAGCGCCAAGAGTTGCGGCATCCTCGGCTTCAAGCCCGCTCCGAAACTGCATATCTGCGTGTTCTCCAACCACGATGGCGTCGTCAACAACAATGCCAAGCGCCATTATCATCCCAAATAAACTAACCATATTGATAGACTGTCCGCTGATCAGCATCACCCCAACTGTGGCCATAATCGCCACAGGAATTCCTATCGCTATCCAAATGGCAACTGGCACACTCAAAAATAAAAATAGTATGATTATAACCAATAAAAGGCCTGTAAGGCCGTTTTTAAGCAGCAAAGAAATTCGACTGCGGATTAGGTTTGATTGCACGTCAAAGTTTTCGATGGATAGGTTTTTGGGGACTGAAGGCCTCAACCTTTTTACATACGAGGCCACGATTTCTGATACGTCAAGTGCATCAGCCGATAATGCACGCTGGATGTGAAGTTCGACGGCAGCATTACCACTGCGCTCTAGAGTAGGCTGATCTTGATCAAAATTTTCTCTAATATCCGCAATATCTTGCAAATAAACCTTTGCGCCATTTTTTTGGGCCCTGATCTCTATGCGCCCCAAACCGCCAGTGGTTGTCTCTGAGCCTACAGATCGTATCGATTTTAAAATAGAACTTTGCAGCTGACCTGAGGGGAGGTCCTTTGAGGTAATCTGAATACCCTCAGCAATATCCTCAATCGTCATATCGTACTGCAGAAGATTATCTGGCCGAACTTCGATCAAAATTTCTTCATCTCGCGACCCGTTTATATCAACCTTATCAATTCCTTGATCTAACAAATCATCCCGAATTCTTTTGGCTATAGCCTTGAGGGACCCCTCTGGATACGGACCTGAAATTACGATCCGGCTAATTGTGTCGTACCGCTCAACCCGCTTTATCTCAGGTTTTTCACTGTCCTTTGGCAGGGTGTTCACACGACTGACAGCGCTCTGCACATCAGAGAGAGCTTCTTGCATATTGGTTCCTGGAAAAAATTCTATGGATAGGTTAGCGAGACCCTCGGCTGAGGTAGTCCGCACACGCTTGACCCCATCCAGGAAGCGGACCTCTGGCTCCAGCGCTTGAACTATATTGTTATCAACATCTTCCGGGCTCGCTCCAGGCCACTGGACTTTAACTCCTACGACATCAATCCCAAAATCTGGGAAAAACTGGGTATTCATTTCCCGAAGGGAAAATAATCCAGTGATGATCATAATCATCATTAAAAGGTTGGCGGCTGTTGGATGACGTGTAAAAAGCCTGATTGGCGAGCCTAGATTAGTTTTCGACATTTTATAATCAGCGTTCCACGACTTTCAATCCAGGGCCAACCTCACTGAGCCGTGTCACTACAACTTTGTCCCCGTTTACGATTTCTCCCCTGACTAGAATATCCGTGCCACTTTTTGAAACCACCTCCACTTGTTTTTCTATCAGCCGATCGCCAAGAACAACGTAAACTTTATCTCCATAGAGTGCGGTTTCTGGCAGGCGCATTACTTGTTCACGAGTTTTGCCAGTCAGATAAATTTCTACAAAGATGCCAGGTCGGAGAAGACTGTTTAAGGTTAAGCCCTCCAACTGCGCATACAGGTTTATGCCACCAGAGGCAGGGTCAACTAAACTATCATATCGTTTCACAATCGCCGAGTACCTCCGTTTGCCTCCGCTCCGCCATAAGACCTCAACTTTTGTCCCAAGTAATTCATTTGTCTGACTAAGCTCACCAAATTCACGATTTCCAATCTGAAATTTGACCTCTAAATCCTCTGCCTGAATGATCTTTCCCACGGGGGTCCCAATCGAGAGATACCGGCCTGGGGCGGATTTAACGGAGTTAAGAAACCCGTTGAAGGGCGCTAGAAGCCTGGTGGAGGAGAGTTTCCGTTTTGCTCTCTTCACGGCTTCAGCTCGGCGATTAATCACCGCGAGCTGTTTCTTTACACCTGATGTGATTTTTTTTAACAATCGTTCGCGATTGGCAGCATTTTGTTTGGTTTGGCTTAACGCCAATTTAGCTTCATCAAACCGTTTTTCAGAAATATTTTTACGTTTGATTAAGCGTGCAAGTCTTAAAGTTTCACGTTGCCTCAAATCGATTTGTTCTTTGTCGAATTTTAATAGCTTTTTTGTGCCATCGTAATCAGCTTGTAATTCCTCAAACTTAGCCTCCGCCTCAGCTAGTTCATTTTCACGTTCAATAAGATCAGATCGATAGTCTAGCGGATCAATTCGAACGAGAATGTCTGAACCAGAGACTATACCCCCGTCTTTAAAATTATCATTAACGCTGAGCACGCGACCACTAACCTCTGCCCGGAGTTCCGCAACACGTCCCGCGGCTACTTGGCCATAAAACCGATGTTTTACTGCGACGTCTCCGATTTCGACACGGACAGTCTTGACCCCCCAAACTCTCTCTTGGGCCGGCCTGTTTTGAATTTCTGGCTTGGTGTTTTTGAGAATTAAAAAAACCCCGCTTGCACAAAACAAAATGGCAATCGATGCGACAAGTTTAGAGTTAATGGGCCTGATAGCTTGGCGCAACTTTGCTATTATTCTCGAAAAGATAGGCTCTTTCATCAGTTAAGATTTCCCCAGACGCTCAGATAGCTTTTCAATGTCGTACCAAAATACAAAACACTCTCCGCTACAAACTTGAAATAAACCGATTATCCTTAAAATAATGTCCCCGTTTTGTCAGACAACAATGATGTTTCATCAAATTTAAATTTGACTGCCTTATGTCAAGACCAAAGCTTTGACGAAGAAATAAAATAGAGCTTTGAATTCATGGAGTCGCTCGATTGTGACAAAAATAAAGAAAGCTGGTTATCAACACGCGCCACCCAGAACCACTCAATCCAAGTTTATTTATTGGAAACAAAGATGACCCCCCTTAACACAGAAAACTCTTGATTTATTTTGCCCCAGTTTTTATCGAAACAACTTTGGCGCTGTTCGACGCCCTATTACATCCAAGCTCTATGTTTTCTGGGTTTTTATTTAAACATCGCCCACCGTAGGCCGAGGCCGCGACATCCACATTCCAAGATCAAATGTGTTTAAATCTGCCGCATGCATAAACTCTGTGATGGTAACGACGGCTTCTGTCGCTGTTATGATTTCACCCTCCACAAAAGGCGGAAAAAACTTATCTTCATCCGTAAACTTTCTAGCAAGGCATTTTGCCCCGATAGTCAAAAGCATTTGAACTGATTTATCAGAAATATTTAATTCGCCGCCGTGACGCAGATTGGTCATGGAAGCTTTATAGGCAGCCTCTATTGCCTTGTCTGCTTCAGACGTCGACATAAACTTCGCCTCCCTCGACACTCACGTCAAAGCGTCTCAAGCGAGCATTTTTATTACCTGGGTGGACTCCTGTTTTTATGTTGAACTCATAACCATGCCAAGGACAAACGATATGGACATCCTCTTCATCCCAAGTTAACCCCTGGCTTGTGCGGTCGTCGGCTAAAACTTCTACCACCCGATTAAGAATACGACCCTGACAAATGGGTCCTCCCTGATGAACACATTTATTTTCATATGCGAAGAATTCTTCATCGACGAAAAACACTCCTATTTCGGTATCATTGTACTCGATTACTCTACGACCACGATCCTCGAAATCACTCTCCACGCCAACAAACACCTTGACCATTGCTTTCTCCTTTGCTCGCCTTATTTACCGGCTGGACGATCTAGATTGAACACCCGAAGTGCGTTTTCCCCCAATATATTGCGCTTCGCCTGTTCATCCAGAAATGGCAAATCATAAATAGTGCTTGGCGCATTAAAGTCCCAATGAGGCCAATCAGAGGAATACATCAGCTGGCTGCTGGCATTTATCCCATCGAAGGTCGCTTCGGTTAGCTTCATATTTGAGGTCTCAATCGGCTGCGATGAGAAATGCATCTCTCTGATGTAGTCAGAGGGTAATTTCTTAAGTAACGGAGCCTCCGAGGGTCTCATTTGGTATTCAGAATCAAGCCTTTGCATCATGAAAGGCAGCCATGCAAGCCCTGACTCAATCCAGATTGTTTTTAGATTTGGAAAGCGCTCTGGCAATCCATGTATAATCCAATTCGTCATATGAACGATATTGCAAAGCACAAAAGAAATTGCGTGCATCGAAATAAATAAGTCAGTTTGCTTTGTCCATTCATCAGTCCAAGTTAGGCCAGCGTGAAACGCTAGTGGCAAATTTCTTTCCTCAAGCTTCCTATAGATTGGAATATAAGAGTTATGATGAACAGGTTTAAAACGTACCGATGTAATCATAAACCCGACTACGCCCTGGCGTTCAGAGAACTCGTCTATGATCCTGTGACACACTTCGGGTTCACCGAGCGGCAAATAAAGTAGGGTCTTTATGCGATTATCCTCAGGAAGAATTGTATCACAGACCCATCGGTTATAGGCTAAAGCCAAATGTGCTTCTACTCTTGGCTGAGGATGGGTACCCAGCTGCAATAAATTACCAGGGAATAAAACTTGATAGTCTAATCCAAGCGCCTGCATGCTTCTCCGAACAAGTGTAACGTCCCGATGCACTGACTTGTCGTCCACAGGCTCAGCAATCTGCTGCTGGTGCGGAATACGTCCGCCAGCATCCTGATACCTTAGTCCCGGGGTGTGATTAGATAGACCCGGAGCGCCCCCTGTCCTTGATTGGAACTCACGCGCGTAATGGAGAAGGATCGGATCTTCAATATACTCGATGACCTGGCGCCAAGATGTCATTTCCGAATGGTGGGCATCAATATCAACGATCGGCCAATCTGCGAAACCCTTTTCTTTTTGATACTTTGTTTCCCGAGCTAAAATGTCGCGAGTATCCGTATCAATTGTAATCTCTTGAACAGGTAATTCTTTTGTCTTTTCAATTCCACTATCCATAGAATTCCCTTTTGGCAGATATTTCCCACTTTCCGTAGATAATTATGCTACTCAATACCCTCCGATAGCAACAGCGGAAGATGTTAGTTTCTCAAATGCCAGTTTTTTGTCTTTTTGACGGACCCTTTCCCCAAACTGATTGTACAGCGTCATAATACCCGGTAGATAACTTCTCTGCGGTTTCGGGCAAGTTTTGCATTGGGAAGCAAATATGGACGAAATTCAAGCCACACATGTTGCCGCGCAACGCAGCCAAGCTTCAAAAAACCACCCGCACCAATTCAGGGGCCAGCACCCGATCAAAGTCAATAAGTTGAAGCATCTTTTTTATGAGGTGTTCGAGGCCGAAAAAACTGCTAAATTATTTACACTAGCAATGGTTTTCGAGGAAACCGACAATGATGAGACCGGCATGGTGTTTTATAAATGTGGGCAAGTTCATCATGCCATTGGGCTCAGACCAGGGAAGGCTTGCCAAAGGCCAGAAAACGTTGAGGCACTCAAGGTTGAAAACCTTGACCTCGAAGTTGACACTATGGATATTAATTTACGGACGTGCGACTTTCCGGAAGAGAATAAAAGTCCAGCTGCATCACAGGGAAGAGAGGGGGCCGGGGAGCGCGGCACAATATTTTTTGTGACGCAGATGGCTGCGAGTTCGAGTTACATTTTTTCATGGATCAAATAGGTGATAACGGCAAATTACGTCCTTCAAGACAATTTCACAGAATAGCGTCATTAGAAGATACTAGATATAGACCTCGCCCTGAAAAATGGTAAAAATTTTGTTGTTTCAGTTTTCTTCATATGCCTGCGGAAAAATCAACATAGGCGCCGCTTCGGTCCAAAGATAAGCAAAGAGGATAAAATAAGATATGCCAAAACTTACATTTCCGGTGAGGGATTATGGTCTCCTAAGACAGATGAAAAGAGGAACTATTTTGGCGAATGGCTGTGAAATTGAATTCCCACACTTCGATAATATTCTCGTTGCCGCTAGGCAAATGGTACGAGAAGGAACGTTTGACATTTGTGAGATGCCGACTACGACCTATATCGCAGCGAAGGCCTATAACAAACCACTCATAGCATTGCCCACCCCAATTACTCGAAATTTTCATCATCAGGCAATCCATGTGGATACCCGAACAGGAATAACCGACCCAAGAGATTTTGAAGGACAGACAGTTGGGGTCGTAAGAGGATATACCGTAACAACCGGTGTATGGGCCCGCGCTGTGCTATCTGAGGAATACAATGTTGACCTCGACAACATTAAATGGGCGGCAACTGATGATGAGCATGTAGCGGAGTTCGAACCACCTGATACTGTTGATCTAAGTTTTCGAGGTCGAGACATGAATGAAATGTTTGAGAACAGAGAGATCGTTGGCGCGGTCGGAACAGTTGTTAATCCGCCAGACTACGTTAAACCACTCCTACCAGATCCAAAAAATGCTGGCTTCAAGGCATTCGAAACAACTGGTCTGTACCCGATAAACCACAGCGTGGTAGTCCATTTGGATACTCTCAATAAGTTCCCGGATTTGCCCGAGCAACTTTTTGCAGCTTTGACAGCAAGTAAAAAAGAGTATCTCGACAATCTTGATGAGAGTGCTGACGCGAGCAATGAAGACAAGCTGACGACGACCTTGCGTGATGCAGTAGGTGGCGATCCTTTTCCATATGGAGTCGAAAAAAACCGGCAGGCACTCGAAACGCTGTGCAGACAAGCAGATATGCAGCATATTACGAAAAACCTTTACTCTATTGAGGATTTGGTTGCTGAGAGCACCCTAAATCTCGAGGGTTAAGTCGATATACTCGGCATAGTCTAGTCCACGAAATTGTTTCAACCCCCTCAATTCCGCGCTTTGTGGCGACTCGATCAAGCGGCAAGCAATCGCAACATTTATAAACCTGCCCCGTATCTAATCCCTGAGATGCCCCCATTTAGCCCAGGCCTCTTTTCTAGCCTCTGGGGTCGGCGCGTTTACCTTTTGAAATTGATCTTTCCAATGGAATGGTCGACAGGCATCAATGATAGCGCGACTATTATAGAGTTTTCCGGCTTCACGATCTTCAGGGGGAATTATCGGGTCTAGCGCGGATGACCACATATTTTTAATCAGGTCTATATTAGTCGCGGGGTCACATCGAGTGCAAATCGCCCAAATAACCTCCTCGAGATCAGATACGTCAACGTCATCATCCACAACGACCACAAGGCGCCCCAAATATGCGCCCGCGTGGCATGTGGCAGCTATCTGCCCGGTTTGCGTAGCGTGGCCTGGATAACGCTGCTTTATTGCGACCGCAAGGAAAAGACGAGACCCACCCACCTCATGAGCCCATACTTCGGTCACATCTGGGACACCGGCCTTGGATATATTTTCTTTTATGACAGCCGACCGGCTGATAGCTCGATAGCGGGCATACTCGTAGGGCATCCGAATATGAGCGGCGCCCAGCAATATCGGATCATCGCGATGATATATGGCCGAAATATCCACCCAAGGCTCGTCGGGCATTGCTCCCCCCTGATAACCCAACCACTCACCGAACGGGCCCTCACTTTTGGTATTACCGGGATGAATGAAACCCTCAATAACAACCTCAGAATTTGCTGGAAAAGGAAGCCCCGTGTGTTTACCAATGACACATTCAATCGACTTGCCGCGATAAGCACCCATCATATCGAATTCACACATACCCTCGGGCACTTCAGTAGATGAAGTAAGAAATGATAGCGGATCGGACCCAACTACAATGCATACAGGCATTGGATTACCCTGCGCCATATATTTCTCACGGTGAATACGACCATGTTTTCCCGGCGAGATATAGAGACCTACACGACGCTCATCATGCACCATTACACGATACGTCCCACAATTAATCCAACCAGTGTCTGGATCTCTGGTAATATTGTAACACCCAGTCCCAATATAACGACCCCCATCATCGGGGTTCCAGAGAGGCGCTGGAAATTTAGTCACGTCGATCTCTTGACCTTCTTGGATATTTTCAAAGATAGGACCTTTCTCAACAATTTGATGCTTTATCGGATCTAAGTGTCGAGTGTGTTCATGATAGGCCCTGCTCAATTCAAGTTTATTGAAATTTTCGGGAAAACCGAGGGTCAAGTTTTTCCTCGTCCCGGTAAACCAGTTAACAAGGAGCCTAAAGCCTTTAGGACATCCCTCGACTTCATCGAAAATTACCGAGGACGTTCCCTCATCGTGACACATTACTTCTACCACCTGACCAATATCCGTGTGCCAGTTCGCTCCAGAAACAACTTTTAAATCTCCCATTTCTTCGACGCGAGCGAGCCAGTCTCGAAGATCCAAATACTGAAGCGCACAACCGGAATTTGATTTTTCCGCCTCTCGAGGTTCTTGTTCTCCCTGCATAAATTCAGCTCCATAAATAAAACACAAAAAAAAGCCGCCGCTCCCATAGGAACGACGACGAATGATA
>CAJXEC010000040.1 GCA_913052165.1 uncultured Rhodospirillaceae bacterium | reverse complement strand
GGTAGTGTCTTTTTCCAACCGCCATACCGACGCGACAGGTGGCTTCAAACCCAAACAATACAGCCTTCAAAAGGATTTTGCCCGTTAGCTGTTTCTCAGCTCCTAAAGCAAGCACCGCTGGAACGGTGACGCACCCGGTGTGAACGACGGACGCCCGGTGAATGTCATCCACTTCTAAAATATGGGTCAATCCGCCGATAACAAAAGCCCGCCTACCTGGATCGAGGGCCCGTGATCGCGACCATTTCAACAGCTTTTGTCCAGGCTCACTGTTTAACCCGGCAATAGCATTGGCCACGGCATCTAGTGTGAATAAAGCTGCTTTATGAAGATCACCGGGCTCCACTTCCCGGCTCCTAATGAGATCTATCAAACCCCGTGTAAGAGTAGCCATTATTTTTTTAATTAATTCCCGTTTCTACCCAGTTTTTAGATCAGGGACCCGGTAGTTCGGAAAGCGCGGCTCTACATCTAACCCAAATAATTCAATGGCATTTCCTCCCAAAATCCTATGCTTCTGCGCCTCATCCAGGAAAGGCAGATCGTAGATAACACAGGGCAAATCCATATCCCAATGTGGATAATCAGATGACCACAAAAGTTGTGTATTTGCGTTGATCATATCGAAGGTCATCTCCAAGACATCCAGCCGGTTGGGAACCTCCATCGGCTGACTGGTGTAAAACATCTCCCTCATATAATCGCTCGGCAAGCCCTTCAATGATGGTGCCTCTGACCAACGCATCTTGTAGTCATTATCAAGACGCTGCATCACCCAGGGAATCCAGGCAAGGCCCGACTCTATCCAAATAGTTTTTAATTTCGGGAAACGCTCGGGTAACGCATTGACAACCCAATTACACAGATGAACCGCGTTATATACCGTGAACCCTAGGGCATGAGTTACCAAGAACCGATTGCTATTTCCGACAAGGTTATCATTCCAGTTGTAATTGCCGTGAAAGCCGAGGGGCTTCCCTAACTCTTCCATCAAAGCGTAGGTTTTCATGTAAGCATTATTGTGCACTGCCTGGTAGCGTACAGAGCAAATCATAAAACCGATAACATCCGGATTGTCCCCAAATTCAAGGACGGTCTCGTATGCCGCCTCTGGATCCCCAAAAGGAACATACATCATCGTTTTAATACGCTTTTCACGAGAGGTAATATTTTCCAGCAACCAACGGTTATACGCCTTAGCCAGTGCCCCCTCTATTTCCGGCTGAGGATGCAAGCCGAGACTCAACATTGGTGTCGGAAAGAGACATACATAATCCACGCCCATGGCATCCATCCATCGAAGAGAAAGATGGATATCACGATGTTTATCATCTGCGGGAGTTGTCTCTGTTTTCCGTAGCGGGTACCGGGTCACCCTTCCAGCTACGTCCTGATAGCCTACACCTGCAACACTGAAAGGAGCCTGCCCTCCAGTACCGCCAGCCGTATATAACTGCCCCATTTGACTGATGACTTCATCGTCAATGTACTTCACGATCTCTTGGATGGACTCATTCTCGTAGTGATGGCAATCAACATCCACGATAGGAAATTTGTGTAAGCCCCTGTCGTCCCTTTGCCTTGCCGCATTCTTCAGAAGCGTTGATGTATCAAAGGACTCAATGGACTGCTTGTGAATGTTACTAGTGGGTAGATCCATATCAGCCTAAGCTCCCGACCAAGATTGCCACATACCGAGCTCAAACACCTCAACATTGACCTGTCTCATCATAGCGGTACACATAATCATCGCTGCAGTGGCCGGTACAATCGTGTTATCAGAAAATGGCTCCCACCGCTCACCAAGTTGGAATTTGGTCGCGTAAAGGCGGGTTAACGCAGTCAATCCTTCTTGGACGAGTTTATCAGGTATTGGCTCATTTTCTGGCAATGCAGCAATCTTAGCTGACCATTCTTTTAGAAGTCTTTCTTCTTCAGGGATGTGCGCTATTACCTCACCGCCTTCTGGAAGATCGGCCTCCCTTGGATCAGGAACACGCGTATCAGGCGAGGACATAGACCTCTTCCCCTCTCACCTCCACATCATATTTTCTAAGTTTCCACGCAGCGTCTCCACAAGCAACGCCATCTTCCATCCGAAACTCCCAACCATGCCAAGGACACACAATATGCATTTCATCATGATTGAAACGCATCCCATGGTAGGTCTTTTTCTCAGGATCAATAATTTCCTCTACCTTCGCCATCAGAAGACCTTCACAAGCGGGACCACCCTGATGAGGACATAGGTTTTGGTATGCGAACCATTCCCCCTTAATCAAGTAAACACCAATTTCGCTTTTGCCATTTGGTATGATCTTTTTGCCACCATCCTCAAATTCAGAGGTTTTGCCGACAAGTAATTCTTTCCCCATTTTCCAATGCCTTTCTGATAACTGAAAATATCGCCGGGCCTCAGCCTTCCGAAACTGTCTCAAAAAAAAGAGGCTAGCAAAAGCCAGCCTCTTACAATGAGCTATTATTATGCCGCTTTATGATAATCTGGATATCGTTCAGATACGTCCATATTAAAGACCCTGATTGAATTCCCACCCAGAATATTACGTTTTGCAGCCTCATCTAAAAATGGGAGGTCGTATATCGTGCTTGGCAAATCCATATCCCAGTGTGGGTAATCCGAGGCATAGAGCAGCTGAGTTTCTGCATTAATAAATTTAAAGGTAGCCTCAAGAAACGATAAATCATTGGGGATTTCCATTGGCTGACTGGTGTAGTACATGTCCCGCATGTAATCACTCGGCAGTTTTTTCAACGAAGGACACTCACTGCTTCGCATCTTATAATCGTTGTCCAATCGCTGACCCAACCAGGGAACCCAAGCCAAACCTGACTCTGTCCAAATCACGTCAAGCTTCGGGAAACGTTCACTTAGCCCATTCGTAATCCAGTTACACATGTGAATAACATTATATAAGGTGAATCCAAGCGCATGCGCCGAAATAAACCGGTTGGTCACTGACATCAGCGGATCATTCCAGTTCAAACCCGAATGGAATGTGAGAGGGAGACCCATTTCCTCACAAAGTGCGTAGGTTTTCATATACGCATTATCGTGGATCGGAGCATATCTTGGACTCGTTACAAGAGCTCCGATGATGCCGGGCTTGTCTCCAAAATCGACAAGCATTTTATAGGCCTCATCTGGCGTATTAAAGGGAAGATACACATAACCCTTGACTCGTGGATCGTGAGGCAGAATCTTTTCTGTCATCCAACGCATATACGCCCTGGCATAAGCTACCTCAATCTCCTTTTGAGGCATCAATCCTACCGACAGCATACCTGTCGGGAACAAGCCGATATAATCTATCCCGATTGCATCCATGAACCGACGAGACAGATGGACATCTCGGTGGACACCATCCGCTGGCGTTTCTTCAATTTGCCGCAAAGGGTAGCGGGTGACTCGACCGCCGATTGGCTGGTAACCGCCGCGACCCCGTGACATGATACCAGGAGCGGCAGAGACGATTTGATGTAAAACATCGTCTTCTATGTAATCAATGATCTCCTGAATTGACTCGCTCTCGTACTGATGCGCGTCTGAGTCAATAATAGGAAAATCTTGGTAGTTACGGGCCTCGGCCTGTCGACTTGCATTAGTTAATAATTGTTCGGTATTGAAGCTATCAATACTCATCTTATGATAGCGGTCGCTTGTGGGCAGCTCCATCTTAATTCTTCCTTTCACCGAAAATGTGACAGATAAATCAAATCTTTACAGAATTTTAATATATTATTGCCGAAGAGTCACTCAGGATATAACGGTGCTGAAAATTTTATCCCGGGCACCAGAACCCCCCCAGATGGGCGATCATTAGGTGTTAGGTTTCCGTAACGATTAAAATAGGCAGGGGAGAGAGGTCTTCCATCGGGCGTAGAAAGCCAAAACCTCAGTAAATTTCTCCGGCGTTCAGGTTCCGCATAATCCTGAAATTCTGTTCTAGAATGAATGGTCACATGATTGTGCAAAAATTGTATATCACCCTGTCTAAAATCCATTCCGTAGGCGAGCTCGTTGGCTAATTCAGTGAACATCTCAATTGCCCTTACCAGCTTCGGGGAATGCCTGGGTAATTTCTCGAACCTCTGAGCCGATCGAATGTAGCCGCCCTGCCAACTCACGCTCAGATGGCCTTCAGCGAAATTGAAAACGGGTAAAATAAACCACGGATCTCTGCCCTCGGGGATCTCATTTCTTCGATCTCTAAAAATAGGCTTCGTTAATTCCTCGGCCAAATCAGGTGCTCGCTCAAACATCTGATTATATAAATGGATTGAACTTGTTACGAGAGATTCGCCTCCGCTTTTAGCTGGATGTAGGCATAAAAGCCCTACAACATCACAACTATCGCAGTGATACGGCAACGTCTCGCGTGTCTGGTAGCCTCGATTGGTGGGGTTTTTGAGTGTTGTCCCGCCTAAGTCCGCGACATGCCCAAGAAGGTGGCCTTTAGCATTTTGCGATACAGGGTCGCCAAAATGTTGTCCTATAATCCAAAAGGCAATCGCTGATTGCAATCTAGTAAAGTCAGCCACGGGAACGCCTCTTAAAAGGGCGAGACCTCTCCCTTCAATAAGGTCTTGCCTTATATTCATGAGCCTCTGGCTTAAATCAGGCATTTCGTATAATTCGGCCCTTATCTCTAAGAGAGAAACGTCTTTCTCTTCAATTTTTCTGACAGCCGCGTCTAGTTCCGCAATTTCTGAGTCGAGGAGCTGATGCACCCAATCTTTGTCTGCTTCTAAATCGCTCGCAGACCACGCCGCAGGATCGACGACCGAAGCACCCGGAAACGCGGGTTGTTTGGCCTTCGATTTTGATTTTGATTGCATATCTACCTCCCCTAAAACGATTTTAAATCTTTTCTCGCAGCTCAGAACAGAGAAAATTCAGTAATCAATGTAAACTATAAGTTCAAATACTCTTTTCGATCATGGCTTGTTAGATCTCTCATTCGAAGCCTGAGGCTGCTCAGGTGACAAGTGAACCGACCCGCATTACTATTTTTTAGAGATAGATGCTGGATTGAGAGTCATGGACTGGGAATTTCAAACAAATCACGAAATAATCGTGCGGGCTCGGCGAAATGCCACTGGCCCTGTTTGGGATTATCTCGCCGGCGGCAGTGAAACAGAGACCTCAATGCGGAGAAATCGTCAAGCCCTGGATTCGCTAGCGTTTATCCCCAGAGTTCTGAGGGATGTCTCCGATATAGATTTATCGACCACAATACTTGGACATTCATCCTCGCTACCCCTATTTTTGGCGCCTGTTGCCTCCTTACAAATAGTTACGCCAGGAGGCTCTCTCTGCTGTGACGATGCAGCAGAGGAACTGGGCTTAATCAACATCCAGAGCGGACACACCGAACCAAGCCTGGAAGAAATCGGTTTGAACACTCGGCACCCAAAGTTTTATCAAATCTATGTGCGCGGTGGTATTGAGTGGATAAAAGACCTACTTGGCAGAGCTAAAGACCACAATTTTAAAGCTCTAGTAGTGACCGTTGATACGTGTGTTTACAGTAATCGAGAGAGACAAAAACTGAATGGATGGGAGCCACCGACACGCAAAAATTCAGTAGGACGTGAATATCTCGCTGGTCTTAGCTGGGATATTTGGGATGAGATGGTAAAAATTTGGGGTGGCCCAATGATTATTAAAGGCGTTGGTACAGTTGAGGATGCGCTAATGGCCGTCGAGCATGGAGCGAGCGCGATATATGTATCCAACCATGGCGGCAGACAATTAGATCACGATCGGGGAAGCATCGGCGTTCTCCCGGATATTGTCGAAGCGGTAAATGATAAAGCTGAAGTATACGTCGATGGAGGCTTTATGCGCGGAACGGATATTGTAAAAGCGATTGCTTTAGGAGCTCGAGCTGTTGGCATAGGTAAGTTGCAAGCATTTGCCCTCGCCGCCGGAGGACAAAGAGGGCTTATGAACTGCATTGATATTTTGCGCACAGAAATTGAAATTGCCATGGGTCTTTTAGGTGTCAGTTCCCTGGATGAACTTAATCCCTCATACCTTGCAAAGGCTCGACCGGTAGGGCTTAGCCACGAAATGAGTGCTTTCCCTCACCTACCCGGCGGAAGACTTAAGTAATTCTCAAACCACTGCTATCGAGGTTTCCTTATGAGCACACACGCAGAATTTCTAACGATGCACGATATGATCCTCATGGCCCGTCGCAACATGGATCAAGATAACTGGGATTACGTATGCGGTGCAGCAGAAAGTGAGACTTCACTTCGACGAAATCGAATGGCATTGGACTCGCTTGCATTTAGGCCGCGAGTTTGCCGAGATGTTAGTGAAATTGATCTTTCTACTGACTTTTTTGGCCATAAGCTTCGTATGCCTGTGCTCATGGCGCCGATGGGAAGCCTGCACAGATTTTCCCCAAAAGGATCTCTTGACGTCGATGACGCATCAGAAGAGTTTGGCACGGTCAACTTTCTATCAACAGTAACCGAGCCTGGCCTGGAAGAGGTAGCAGAAAACACTCCACATCCGAAAAGTTTTCAAATTTACGTTCGAGGCGATAATAATTGGATAAAAGATCTCGCACAACGGATCGTCAAAGCAAACTATCACTCCGTAACTCTCACCGTGGACTCAGCATTTTACGGAAATAGGGAGCGTCTTAACCCCTCGCAACTAGCATTACGTCGTGTCCCAGCAAGAGATTGGCAAAAAAAGATCACCTGGGATACCGTTAAAATGGTTCAAGATGCGATTGGTGATAGGCCTTTTATTATAAAAGGAATCATGACCGCAGAGGATGCCTCATTGGCTGTAGAACATGGCGTAGACGCGATTTACATATCAAATCATGGTGGCCGGCAGCTTGATCATGTGCTCGGAAACATTCAAACACTGCCCGAAATTGTTGCCGCTGTAGATGGCAAGGCCAAGGTCATTATTGACGGAGGCTTTACTCGAGGTACAGACATAGTGAAAGCGCTCGCTATGGGTGCAAGTTATGTGGCTATAGGTCGTCTCCAAGCGTGGGCATTAGGAGCGGGCGCATCTGCAGGATTAGTTAAGTGCCTTGAACTTTTAGAGCAAGAAATCACGACTACTTTAGGGCTTCTGGGCGTAACCTCTCTCGATCAGCTCGGACCCGAGTACATTACGGAGGCGATGCCCGTTCGTTTACCTCATGAACATTCTGCTTTTCCTCATTTAGGCCCTAACCCCATCGGATAAAACTATAAATTGGGTAAGTTTTGGACGTTGGATTAGGGGTTATGTTTGTTCTTTTTGAAAAAATTGTGAGATTTTCGGTAGTAGCCCATCAGCTAAAGGCAATAATGGTTTATTATAGGTCCCATAATTTTGACGAGACTCTTTGCTAGCGCATTTGAGGACGTGGTTCATGTTAGGGATCCAACACAATTCGGCATCATTTTTTGCTGCAGCCAGCCTATCTGCGTTTTCACCAGAGACCTGCAAGTCCTGAGTGCCTTGGATAACTAGGGTTGGTATTTCAATCTTCGAAAGTTCTAAAGCAGGGTCGTAATTAAACCAAGATATCAGGTAGGGCTGCACTGATGGTCGAAATTGCCCCATCAAATCCTGTTCAATATTTTCAACTTTTTTGCCATCTTCGAGAGATAAAATAATCTCAAGAGTTTTTTTCAAATCATCTGCAGTCAGGTTTATTTGGTCGCCTGCCAACTGCCTCCGCAAAAGCTCTGCAGGTTTTAGACCAATTCCCGCGAGCAGAACCAAAGCATCAAATTTCATTTTCTGGGCCGCAAGGGTCACTACGAGGGCTCCCTCACTGTGCCCAATTAAATAAATTTTATTTGGTCTCAACTCATTCTTTAGGTGCCGGGCCCAAGCACAACAATCTTCGACAAACGTCTCAAAAGTTATTTCAGCCTCGTCTTTTAGCGCCGACTTACTCTGCGCTATTCCACGTTTATCAGTGCGTAAGACATAAAAGCCCTGCTCGCCTAAGCCATGTGCCAACATCTTGATACTATTATTGTGCAGACTAGGCCCATTGCCATCCCTGTCAGTCGGCCCTGTTCCGGACCATATCAAGATAGCCTCTCCTAGGACATTATCACCTGGTGTAACCAGAGAGCCATGCAGATCGCCTTGCCCGCCCGTCAAACAGACCGGCTTATCAGTCATAAGCATCAAAATTTAGGCTGCCTTTGATTTTGCCTTCTGAATTGCTTCCCATATCCTTGCCGGTGTTGCCGGCATGTCTATATGAGTGATGCCAAATACCGACAAGGCGTCGACCACTGCATTCATGACAGCCGGCACCGCACCGACGGTGCCCGCCTCCCCTGCTCCCTTTACGCCCAATGGATTTGTAGCAGTTGGACATGGGTTTGATTGGACGTCAATATAAGAGAGGTTATCGGCGCGCGGCATCGCGTAATCCATGAAGGAACCGGAAATTAGTTGCCCACTTCCGGAGTCAAACACAATCTCTTCTAGCAAGGCTTGTCCCACACCATGGACAACACCACCCTGAATTTGTCCTTTCAAGGTGAGCGGGTTTAACACGGTACCAACATCATCCACCACGTTGTAACTGACAATGTCGACGACCCCTGTGTCTTCATCGATCTCTACCTCACAAATGTGACAGCCGTTCGGAAAATTTTCAGCTTTCGCCTCAAACACATAAACTGCATCCAATCCGGGCTCGATATCAGGCGGAAGTACTCCTGGTTTGTAGGATGCTCTCGCTACGTCTATCAAACTTACTTTCCTATCAGTGCCGACCACCGAAAATTCTCCGTCATCAAACTCAATATCCGCTTCGGCCGCTTCCAGCTGATGTGCAGCTATTTTGGTCGCTTTTTCGATGATTTTTTCTGCGCATTTAAGCACGGCGCTCCCACCGATCGTTGCAGACCTCGACCCGCCAGTGCCGCCACCAAAGGCTAGGAGGTTCGTGTCTCCCTCAGCAAATGTAATGAGTTCGGGATCAAGCCCCAAAGTTTCGTTCATTATTTGTTTAAAGACAGTCTCATGTCCCTGACCCTGTTGACTGGTACCCGCATTGAGGCGAACAGTACCAGAGGTATCGAAACTAATCTGGACCTGCTCAAGGCTTGGACCCGCGGCTCGTTCAATCGAATTAGAAACTCCTAAACCCCTCAATTTTCCGCGGGTTTCCGAATCTTTTTTTCGGCCTTCAAAACCCTCGTAATCCGCCATTACGAGAGCTTTTTCGAGATTGTCTCCAAAATTTCCGCTGTCGTATGTAAATACCAATGCCGTTTTATATGGAATGGCGTCGGGGGGTATCTGGTTGCGCCTTCTAAGCTCTGCAGGATCAATCTTAAGTTTGTCTGCAGCCAGATCTATGAGACGTTCAATAACATACGACGCCTCCGGCCTTCCATTGCCCCTAAATGGACATATTGGATTTGTATTTGTGTAAACTCCTGAAACATCGCAATGCATGGCTGGTATATGGTAAGTCCCAGCCATTGTACCCAAATTAGCAACTGGAGGCAGGGTGCCTTTTGAGGCCAGATAAGCGCCCACATTCGTCCAACTTTGAGCGCGAACAGCTAAAAACTTCAAATTTTCATCAAGTGCGATTTCACCCTCCCAATGAACATCACGCCCGTGATGGTCGCTCATGAAGCCTTCAGACCGCTCACATACCCACTTAACGGGCCTGCCAACACGCTTGGACGCCCAAAGTACGAGAACGACCTCTTGGTATGTTCCTCCCCGAAGGCCGAAGCTCCCTCCCATGTCTCCACAAACCACGCGCATTTTACTCTCAGGAATTCGAAAGATTTTATTGCACAATTCCTCGCGAACCTGCCATGGATAGTGCACTGCCGTATAAAGGGTCCAGAAATCACGAGCGGAGTCATAATCTCCAATTGCCCCCCTGGGTTCCATGGTGGCGTGAGCACTCCGATTAACGGGAAGCCGACCTTTCACAATGTGGGCTGCACTAGCCATGGCAGCATCAGTAGCTTGCTTGTCACCAACGAGATGCACAAAGCAGATATTGTCCTGGGATTCTTCCCAAACTTTTGGCGCTCCAGGTTTAGCCGCTTCATATGGACTGGATACAGAAGGCAGAGGCTCATAATCTACTTCAATAAGTTCCGCGGCATCTTTGGCTTGCTCGAGGGTCTCTGCGATAACTAGCGCAACATAGTCCCCCACCATTTTCACTTCATCAAGAACGAGAACTCGCCTCACCGGCTCATACATCGGTTGTCCGTCCCGACGCTTCCGCTTGGGCGTGCACTCCAGTTCGCCGAAACCATCGTCAACGTAATCCTGCCCCGTGAGTACATCAATAACACCCGACGCAGACTTCGCTGCGGAAATATCAATTGAACGAATCCGAGCGTGCGCAAACGGAGACCGTAGAATGTAGCCACGAGCCTGCCGAGGTAAGCTGTTGTCATCCATATATTTGCCACCACCCGTCAATAATCGAGGGTCTTCATAGCGAGGAACCGGCTGACCAATACCAAATTTTTGAACCATTTTAGAGTAGCCTCCGTGCATAAAACTCATTTACTATTATATAAGCCTTCGCCGACCATTTGTACAAAGGCGTTCAAAAAAAACCTCTGCCAAGTTGGATGTTTGAAGCTTTGCTTGCTAGACTCAAAGCTAGAAAGTCCGCCATGAATTACGGGGAAGTAGATGTCCGAAGACAAATTCATTCGAAAAGCAAACACGCGCTACCAATCAGATATTATCGTTGATCTGATCAAAGCCTATGATTTTCCAGCTATCCCCCTTAATCCCGGCGCCAGTTATCGGGGACTTCATGACAGCCTTGTAAATTATGGCGAAGATGACCCACCCATGATCCTCTGTAATCATGAAAAATTGGCCGTGCAAATTGCCCATGGCTATGCCAAAGCTACAGGAAAACCAATGCCAGCAATCGTGCATAATGTCGTCGGATTATTGCATGCTCCCTTAGCCGTCTATTACGCATACATTGACAGATGTCCAGTGTTTCTAATGGGTGCTACCGGCCCTATGGACGAGAAACTGAGACGCCCCTTCATTGACTGGATCCATACGGCATTTGCTCAGGGATCCGCAATCCGAGACTATACGAAATGGGACTACCAACCAGGAACAATACATGGGGTCCCAGATAGCTTTGCTAGGGCATACTCAATCATGATGACTGAACCTCAAGGTCCTGTTTACATGGTTTACGATGCCGGCTTACAGGAAGCAGAATTAAAAGATAAGATCGAGATCCCACCCCCTGACGCCGTCAAAGTGCCCCCCAGATTAGCTGCAGATCCGAAATTGATTGACACCGCCGCTGATATGCTTCTCGCTGCAGATTATCCTATTTTATTGACCGAATATGCGGCGAGAGCCCCGATAGGTTTCGATGATACCGTTGAGTTGGCAGAAACACTTGGGTGTGGGGTTTTTGACATAAATAAAAGGCTGGGCTTTCCGAACAAACACCCATTAAGCGTCTCAATGCACGCCGATGCCTTCAGGGGCGCAGACCTGGTCTGCGCCTTGGATGTCGTCGACTGGACAAGAGGGTCGCATAAACCCAACTGGGAAACCCGCCAGGTAGAAGCAATAACGACATCGGATTGCAAATGGATCGATATTGGTTTTGCTGACATCGAAATAAGCAAATGGGCGACTGACTACAACAAGCATCATAATTGGGATATGCGGATCCTCTCTGACACTGCGAACGCAATTCCTGCGCTGACGCGAGCTTGCAAAGAGAAAATTTCAGAAGATCAAGAATTACAGAAAAAAATCGCACAGCGAACTGAATTGATAAGTAGCAAGCATAATTCACAGTGGTCAAAATGGCAGGATGATGTAAAGAAATTTTGGGATCACGATCCCATGCATGAGGCCAGGATGGCAGCTGAAATCTGGGAAGTAATTAAGGATGAGGACTGGGTGCTGTCCGCCGGAACACTTAAAGACTGGGTGAGAAAGGTATGGGATTTCGATAAGCCCTATCGTCATCCCGGCAGAGAACTAGGAACCGCTACTCAATTTGGCATGTCATTAGGAGTGGCGCTGGCCTACAAAGACTCTGACAAAGTTGTCATAAACTTGCAACCTGATGGTGACCTTATGTTCGATCTTGGTGGCCTTTGGATTGCCGCAAAATATGAAATACCAATGCTCTGCCTAATGTACAATAATCGAGCGTATTATAATGACTGGGCTCATCAAATCTCGGTCGCAAATAAGCGGGGCACAGATCCAGACCGCGCCTACATAGGGATGGATCTCGAGGGACCAGCCCCAGATTTTGCGCACATTGCTCGGGGCATGGATTGGTGGGCAGAGGGCCCTATTATGAACCCAGGTGATATTCAACCTGCAGTTAGGGAGGCCTTAAAAGTCGTAAAATCTGGAAAGCCCGCATTGGTCGATATCATTACTTGGCGTCGTGGCGAGGCCGCTTAATCCATACTTAATATGAAATTTCTGCGCAAATTCATTTTGAATAACCAAGAAATTTTGTTGAGTTCAGATAAGAAATTTATCCAATAGCGTGGTGTCAACTGGTATCTGGCTCTTTGCTCTCAGACGAGTGGCTGCTAAATTGAGGCATTCAAAAAAAACAGTCAGGAATATTTATGAGCGGCATTAAGAAATCGAATACAAAATATCAATCAGACGTCATTGTGGATCTGATTAAACAATATGGTTTCGAACATATTGCCCTCAATCCAGGCGCCAGCTATCGGGGTCTTCATGACAGTCTTGTCAATTACGGTGAAAACGACCCACCAATGATGCTTTGCACCCATGAAAAAATCGCCGTGCAAATGGCACACGGCTATGCCCGCCACTCAGGAAAGCCGATGATCGCAATTGTCCACAATTTGGTGGGACTGTTGCATGCACCGATGGGGGTCTATTACGCATATCTCGACAGGGTACCAGTTTTCATTATCGGAGCCACAGGTCCCATCGCTGAGCCCAAAAGGCGACCTTTCATTGATTGGATCCACTCAGCGAATGTCCAAGGGCAGGTCATACGGGATTACGTTAAATGGGATGCCCAGCCTGCAACTGTAGATTACGTTCCAGACAGTTTTGCGAGGGCGTATTCTGTCATGATGACCGGACGCCAAGGCCCAATTTACATGTGTTATGACGCTGGCCTGCAGGAAGCCGAGCTTGAACACGAGATAGCAATGCCGCCCGAGGACGGCGTCCGCGTTCCTGCGCAGGCCGCACCAGATCCTCAAGCTTTAAAAGAAGCCGCCGATATCCTCGCAGCAGCGGAACGCCCAGCTATTGTAGCAGATTTTGCAGCTCGTCCTCCTCATGGCTGGGATCATGTAGTGAACCTAGCAGAAACTCTGGGCGCTAGCGTATGGGACGTAAATTCCAGACTGAATTTCCCCGGTAACCATCCCCTGAACCTCTCAATGGACCAACAGGCGTGCTATGAGGGCGTGGATGCAGTGTTATTGTTAGATGTGGCAGATTTTGAAAAACACACGCATGTACGAGACATATCAACACGAACGGTAAAAACAAGCGTAAATCCAGATGCAAAATGGATAGACATCGGATGGACTGATCAAGAGATCTCTAAATGGTCTATGGACTACTCCCGGACCCTCTATCCTGATGTCAGGATGACCGCAGACGTTGTTACCGCTTCTCCAATGTTGACAGACCTCCTGAAAGAGCGGATTGCTAAAACGGAAGGGCTCGCAGAGAAAATTGCCAATCGCACTGAATTAATAAGTCAAAAGCACCATGCTCTTCGGACACAATGGAAAAAAGAAGCCGAAGAAGACTGGGACTCTCAGCCCATGACCGTTGGTAGACTTGCCCTCGAAATTTGGGAAGTTATCAAAGATGAAGATTGGGTATTAACGGCGGGCACAATGCATGACGCAGCTCGTCGTCTATGGGACTTTGATCGACCATACTGTCATGGGGGAAGAGAATTAGGAACAGGAACTCAGATTGGAACGTCCCTGGGAGTGGCATTAGCAAATAAAGGAACCGGTCGCCTTTGCATTGACCTGCAGCCCGATGGCGATTTGATGTTTGATGCCGGTGCGCTTTGGATGGCAGCAAAATACGAAATCCCAATGCTGATCGTCATGTACAACAACCGGGCATATTACAATGATTGGAATCACCAAATCGTCATCGCCAATAACCGCGGAACTGATCCATCCCGTGCTTACATTGGAATGGACCTTCTTGATCCCGATCCTGATTTTGCTGGATTAGCTCGCGCTCAAGGATGGTGGGCAGAAGGACCAATAGAGAACGGTGATGACGTTCAAGGGGCTGTGAAACGCGCTGTAGAACAGGTTAAAAAGGGAAAACCGGCTTTGGTTGATACCGTTTGCCTTCGCGGAAAAGGCAAAGCAACGCTGACCTAATCGGCATTGTCTAGAGCCCCGAGCAAATAAATATAATTTTACTAATCTACCGGGACGCGCCACGACGAGGTGGCGTGCTCAGCTGAAGTCACATCAATAACAACCCCGTCGGGGTCTCTGTACTTTCTCTCAAAATCCGCCCCAGCGCCAACATTCAGTATTTGCCCATGATATCTACCCCCGGCGGCCTCAACCTTTTGAGAACTCTCTGGCACATCATCGACCAAAAAACCCATGTGGTGTAGCCCTCGATAGGAGGGACCGCGTTCGTCTGGAGCGTTATCGTTTTTTTCGAGGCTTAGAAGCGCCAAAGAAACAACACCATCAGATAACATCACCGCAACATTAGATTCGCGAACACGCTCCATACCGAAAGCTTCCTCATAAAATTTAGCACTCTTCTGAAGATCGCTAACGCTTAATGCAATATGTCGAAGTTTTGCCATCGACTATTTCCTCCCTTTAGTCCACAGAAACACAAAGAATTTTGCAATCAGCCCAATTTTTATCATAAAAGTATCAATTTCCTAAAAAAACACCCGGGTATATGACCCGGGTATTTATTCAAATCACTGACCTTGTATCGAATAATTTAAATTCATAGCTTCATGCCTCTCGTGCAGGCGGAGGTGTTGCGTAACCCTTCTCAACGTGCACGTTGAGCAAATAGGGTTTGCCACTATCCACCACCTTGAGAGCCTCATCAATAGCAGGCAAAAGATCACCGACCGTTTCCACAGGTCCGGTGGAACCTACTCCCAGAGAAGCTGCGTATTTCTCAATCTGGACCTCAGGATCATCAATTCTTTGTCCGATCCATCGATTTTCAACCGGCCGATCGCGCATTCTAGCAACTGTTTCTTGGTGAATTTCATCATTAAAGTTTGACCGATTATTAGAAATGAGAAACAAAACCGGGATTTCATAATGAGCTGCTGTCCATAAACAACTAGCTCCTTGCATCGTATCACCGTCCCCTAAAACTCCGATTACCGCTCGGTCGGTATCTTTCAAGGCAAGAGCTGCACCGATGGTAGTCGCAGGCCCTGATGCCAAACCACCGCCGCCATCATTACCTAAATAGTCAAGAGGATGGGTCCAGTGGTAACCATCCGCGGCCCAGCCAATTGTGACATTTGCAAGAGTAAATTTTCGGTTGAGCTTACGCCTCGCTTCATCAACACAGAGGGTGAGCGCTTCCACGGAAATAGGATCATCCGCCTTAAGGTCCGCATATGTCGTATCGACATCTGAGGTGCGTCCCTTATTTTGGCCATCCCATTTAGACTTTCCACCAAGTTTTTTCTCGAGGCCTCCGAGCAGCTGCTCGACGACCGCTTCGGTCTGAGCAAGCATAGTGATATCGCCGAGTGGCATGCCCATGTGGTCGGAGGACCAACCATTATGGATCAATGAGTCCATGGATACATGTATAACTTTAGCGTCAATTTCCTCTCGACCGAAAGCGAGCTTGAAAGTGCCGGCCAAATCAATCCAATTCAAATCCAAGATTACATCGGCTTCTTTCATGGCCGCAACAGCCTCTTCTCTGGGGCGATTGCTTGGAGGGGCAAGGCTCAAAGGATGATCTGTCGGAAAAGCTACTCCGGGTTTCATATCGGTGACCACGCCTGCTCCAAGCACCTCTGCTAATTTGACCCGGTCAGCCCAACCCTTCTCGGACCTTTTGACTCTGCCTGCCATAATCACCGGGCTCTTTGCGTTAGCGAGCAAATTCACCGCTTCATCGATTGCAGCCTGGGGTGCAGGCGTCGGGGCTGGCGGAAGAAAACGTCTTACATCTGGCAATTTTATATCTGGATCAATTGCGCTTTCTTGCAGACCTGCATCGAGACACACGTAAGCAGGGGCTGTCGGCTCAGTTCGAACCGTTTTGTTGACCCTAACCATGGTCTCGGCAAGTGCCTGAGCAGAACGCGGCTCATCATCATACTTGACGAAGTTTCTGATAATCGCTCCCTGATCCTTTTCAGTGTGGATCCAGTCAATCCATGGCCTACGTTTTGGCGCATCCACCGGGCCAGTGGCCCCCATAATTACCATAGGCACTCTATTGCACCAGGCATTAAAAATGCCCATGGTTCCATGCATCAACCCAACATTTGAATGCAAAATGCAACCCATAGGCTCGTCAGTGGCTTTGGCGTAACCCTGGGCTATATGAACCGCATGGTCTTCATGTAAACAAAGGATCATTTGCGGATCTTTGTTGTCTAAGTAATTAACTATTGAGTCATGAAAACCACGATAACTTGCGCCTGGGTTCATGGATAAGTACTTGATACCCATTCGACGAAGCATTTCTGCCGCCACGTCGCTGGCCCAACCCATAACAGGATTCCCGACATTTTGAGGCCGGTCGAATTTGGTCAAATCACTCATTGGTATAACTCCTTATCTCTCGGCCTAATTATTCACCCTTTGAACCGCCACGCATAAGAGGCGGTTCGGCATATCCGGTATCAACATGAATATCTATAAAGTGGCATTTGCCTGCTTCTACAGCCTTAAGCCCATTTTCAATTGCGGGTAAAAGATCACCCATCTTGGTTACAGGGCCTCCCGCGCTCTCAAACCCGAGTGACTCTGCCAGAGAGCAAAGGTCGATATCTGGTTCAGAGATACGCATTCCTATCCAACGATTTTCAACTGGGCGATCGCGATCTTTTGCAACAGTCTCTTGGTGAAGCTCATCATTAAAATTCGATCGGTTGTTAGAAATGATAACAAGCATGGGTATCCGATATTTAGCCGCAGTCCACAGAGCTGTGTTGCCTTGCATAAAATCACCATCTCCCAAGACCGAGACTGCCAACCAGTCGGTATCCGCGACAGCTAACGCTGCCCCAACCGAGGTGCCAGGACCCGATGCAAGCCCACCTCCTCCATCATGACCAAGGTAAGACCACGGATGGGTAAATTGGTAGGTAGGACCAACCCCACCAGAACTTACTCGGTTTAAACTAATCTTTCGGTTTCCCTGTATTTCTGCGAGTGCGGTTACGATATCGGCTGGCAGTATGATCCCCTCACTATCCCTGTCAGCAATGGGCTCTATTTCTGGTGCTTGGGGCCCTTTAGCCTGACCATCCCATTTCGATTGTCCGTTAAGCCTGCTAGTCACCTCTGCCAAAAGTTGTTCGACAAAAGCATCTTGATCAGCATTGATATTCAAATCTGTTTTTGGAAGCTCGAAAAGTTCCATTCCAAAACCATTATGGAGATATTGGTCTAGAGTAACGTGAATACACTTGGCATTCATACCACCACGCCCGCTCATTAACCGTTGCGTGCCACCAAAATCTAACCAGTTCAATGAAAGAATGACGTCAGAGTCTTTAATTGCATCTACAGCTGAACCCGCGAGCCTACCCGCCGGCCTGCCAATGTGCAGTGCATGGTTTGATGGAAAACATGCAGGGTTACGGAGGTTCGTTAACACTCCAGCACCAACCAGCTCAGCCAGTTCCACTCTCCGATCCCATGCCTCTTCGGTTCTAGCCATCCGACCGAGCATGAAGAGCGGGTTCTTTGCACTTAAAAGTAAGTCGGCCGCCTCTTTAACGGCTTTAGATGAGGCACGAGGAGGATCCGATGGCTGATAATTGGCAGTATCAGGCATCTCAATTTCCTCTTCCAATGCTGACTCCTGAAGACCCGCATCGAAGCAAATATAAGCAGGGCCAGTAGGTTCTGATCGAATAATCTGGTTAGCGCGCGCCATCGACTCCACTATGGCGCCGGCAGAGCGTGGTTCATCATCCCACTTGACCATGTATCGCAACAAGGCTCCTTGATCCTTTGCTGTATGGATCCAGTCTATCCAGGGTCGCCTAAGGGGTGCATCAACAGGACCTGTCGCCCCCATAACAAGCATTGGTGCTCGATAACACCAAGCATTAAAAATACCCATAAGCCCATGCATCAGACCAACATTTGAGTGCAAGAAGCAACCCATCGGTTCTCCGGTTAACTTCGCGTAACCCTGCGCAACATGCACAGCATGATCCTCATGAAGGCAGATCAGCATCTGAGGATCTTCATTCCCTAAGTAATTTACGATCGAGTCATGAACACCCCGATAACTTGCCCCGGGATTCAATGACACATATTTTATTCCACATCGTCGCATCATTTCTGCTGCGACATCACTTGCCCAACCCAGTTGCGGGTTTCCAAGATTCTGAGGCCTGTCAAATTGTTTTAGATGCTCTGTCATCTTCCATACTCCGGTTCGGGTAAATCTATATGTGTATAGGGACTAATCTGATGGGGACTTACCACCGGCTCGGCCGGTTCGACAAAACTCCCATTGCATTCGCTAAAATTATGCAGACCAGTAAGCTGCATCGTTGTTTTAATTTCATCTTCAAGAAGCCTCAGCATCGTGACGAGGCCATCTTTACCTCCCGCCCCAAGACCAAGCCCTTGAAGTTTTCCGATACATACCGCTGTTGCGCCAAGTGCAATTGCTTTTACGACATCAGTGCCGCGCATAATCCCACCATCCACCAGAATATCGGCTTTTCCGGCGACCTCTTTTGCGACCTCCGGCAAGACTTCAATAGAACCACGTCCATGATCAAGCTGACGTCCACCGTGATTTGAAACGTAAATACAAGCAGCGCCATGTTCGACGGCTAAACTGGCATCTTCAGCGCACCCAATACCTTTTAGGATCAGAGGTATTTCATGCTTATCTCTGAAACGTTTGACATTTTCCCAGGTAAAGGCCGACTGCCATCGGAACCCGTCTACACACGTTAGGCGAGATGCAGGCGCCCAACGCTTAATTAAATCTCTCTCTCTTCGACTGTAAAGGGCGGTATCAACCGTCAGGCAAAAGAAATCAAACCCAGCATTGATAGCTCGTTGCACTTCTCCATCCAGCCAATCGTCATCTCCTCTTATATATTGCTGATATACCTTTGGAGCACTTGTTGCTGCGGCAACCTTCTCTAATGCCGGTTGTGTTACCGAACTCATAAAACTTATTGTTCCAACTTCCGCTGCGGCCTTCGCTGTCGCCAAAGCCGCATCCGGATGAAGCTCTTGCAGACTGCCTATAGGAGCCAACATTACAGGCAGCCGAATGGATTTGCCCAAAAAGTTGGTGCTCGGATCCACCTCAGCAACACTCCTAAGAATTCTTGGCCGCAATCCCCAACAATCAAAACTAAGGCGATTACGCTTTAAGGTGGTCTCAGACTCAGAACCACCCATCAGATAATCCCATACATTTTGCGTAAGATTTCGGCGCGCAATCACCGCTATCTGCTGAAGAGATCGAACATTTTCGAGGGGTACCTGCCGCATTATGGTCGCCTAGCCCATCTTTCAAACTACGTGGGATCGGAAGCGGTGACGTTAAGCAATGCCTGCCTTTTTTCGACTGTCACGGCTTTCAAGGCTCTCTCAAGAGCTGGCATCATATCTTTAGGGTCATTCACTTGTTCCCCATAGCCACCTGAGACTTCAACGGCTCTTTCGTAATGCTGATCCACTGTAAAATACATCAATGGTGGCTGATTTGCCTTTGCCGCATAACCATCAGGATTGAGAGAGAGAGCTGAACCTCTCACCGCTTGCCACTTCTGATTATTAAAGACAATGGTGAGAATTGGAAGCTCTTGTTCGGCCGATACATAATGCGCAGAGATCGGGCAATTAAACATATATGATCCATCCCCGTGTGTCCCAATCACTAATTTCTCTCTATCTGCAAGCTTGGCACCCAAAGCAACACCCATCCCATGACCTAAGCCAGAGGAAGCACCCGCGTTGAGGATCTTTGCAGGCTTAGAGGTATCTAAATATTGGACCTGTAACTGAGACTCTTTCGCAAAAATTGTATCCGCATCAGCAATCTGAGAAATGCAATGAGAAATGAAGGCTGGATGCAGAGGCGTTGTATCCCTGACCTGCTCGAGTTTTTTGGCCCATTCTTCCTCAAGTTTGTTATGTTCCTCCTCGGTTGCTGACCTTCTTTTATCTCTATATTGATCACCCGACTTTTTATGCACGGACATTGCTTCATGAAGAGCAGAAAGGCCCATAGCAGAGTCACACGCGAGAGCGATATCGGCTCTAAACCCCCTTATCGGCAAAAACGAGTAATGCGGATCTGGCGCCATATGGATAACTTTACAATCTTCAACTGGTTTCACCTGTGAAGGCAACCATGGCGTGGCACTATCTACCACAAGGATCGCGTCGGCCCGCTCTACATAAGGGTTGGGATTGCCTCCCGCGTACATCGGGTGCTGGCGCTGGATCGCGACATATCGATTTCGATACTCAACGACTGGAATTGCATACTCCTCAACAAGTGCCTGCAGCGCCGGCATCACTCCGTGATTCCGTCCTGCCCAATTGGTGATAATCACCGGATTTTCGGCTCCAGCGAGTATCGAAGCCGCTTCATCCAGAGCAGCCTCATTTGGCATTGAAGGAGCCGCCGGCTGGATGCGTCCTGGCGACTCATACTCGAATTTCTCTA
>CAJXEC010000039.1 GCA_913052165.1 uncultured Rhodospirillaceae bacterium | reverse complement strand
CTTAAAACTCTAACCCTGCCTGGCGTGCGGCATCTGCGAGGGCTTTAACCCGCCCATGGAACAAGTAGCTACCTCGATCGAAATACACCCTCTTCACGCCTTTTTCAGTAGCCCTCTGAGCCACCAATTTTCCCACTGCTTCCGCGGCGTCCTTGCCAGCGCCTTTTTTGCTGGAATGCTTTATCGAACTCTCGAGGGAAGATGCCGAAGCGATTGTCCCACCCACTTTGTCATTGATAATCTGCGCGTAAATATTTTTACCAGAACGGAACACTGAAAGCCGGGCTCTATCAGTGCCGACCTTTTTAATTCGCGCTCTTTGCCTATCCCGCCTACGGTCGCGCAATTTTTTTGTATCTAACATAACGCCCTACTTTTTCTTGCCTTCTTTACGCAATATGAACTCATTGGAATATCGCACACCCTTACCTTTGTAGGGCTCAGGGGGCCGGAATGACCTAATCTGAGAAGCAACATGGCCAACCTTTTGCTTATCTCGTCCTGTTATAGCTATGGTGGTCGGCCGTTCGCAGACCATTGAAACCCCCTCAGGAATGGGAAAACTTATCTCATGACTGTACCCCAGCTGAAGAATAAGATTTGAATCCTGGACCGCCGCCCGGTAACCAACTCCGGTTATTTCCATAGTTACTGTAAAACCTTCACTAACCCCTGTAACAATATTTTGAATTAGGCTCCTTGTGGTTCCCCACATCATTCTTGCACGTTTAGTCTCATCCTTGGGAGCAATCAGCAGAAGATCGCCATCGCGGTCAATGGAGATTTCATCCACTATCGTCAAATTCAATTCACCAAGTTTTCCCTTTGCGGTAACTATCTGGCCGGCAATGCTTATATCCACATCTGCAGGAACTGTGATAGGGTTTTGTCCAATTCTAGACATAAAGACCTCCTTGCGTAATATCAGAAAACCGTGCAAAGAACCTCGCCGCCAACATTTTGAGCGCGAGCTTCTGAGTCAGACAGTATCCCTTTCGGGGTAGACAATATGGAAATCCCTAGACCATTGTATACAGGCGACAACTCTCTAATTTTTGAATAAACTCTCCTACCGGGTTTTGATACGCGGTGGATTTCTCGGATCACCGGCTCTCCTTCATAATATTTAAGCTCTATACGAACACGGAACTGGTCACGCTTACCTTGAAGCTCTTCGACCGAATATCCCCGGATGAACCCCTCCCTTTTTAAGGCGTCCAAGACATTAATGCGTAACTTAGAGCTCGGACTATCTACCACGCTCTTCGAGGTACGCTGGCCGTTTCTAATACGCGTCAGCAAATCGCTAAGAGGATCTGTTATACTCATATACCTTAACTCCTCATCACCAACTCGACTTCGTCATTCCCGGGATCAAACCCTGAGACGCCAATTCTCGCAAAGCTATCCGAGAAAGACGAAACTTACGATAATAGGCTCTCGGACGACCGGTCACCTCGCAACGATTTCTTACTCGCACTGGAGACGAATTTCTTGGCAGCTCCGCCAGCTTCAAGCGAGCCGCAAATCGCTCTTCCGCAGATAACCCTTTATTTTTTGCCAACGCCTTCAAGGAGGCACGACGGTCAGCAAATTTCCTTGCTAGAGCCATTCGCCTTCGATTTGTTTCAATTGAACTTTTTTTTGCCATTTGAGTCCTCCAAGACCCTTCTTCAGTTAATGGGCATATTGAAGCCCTTAAGCAGTGCCAAAGCCTCTCGATCAGTGAGTGCTGAGGTCACAAATGCTATATCCATCCCTCTCATTTCCTCGACTTGATCATAGTTTATTTCTGGAAACACGATCTGCTCCTGAACACCCATCGAAAAGTTCCCGCGACCGTCAAAGCTTTTCTCGGAGAGCCCCCGAAAGTCTCGAACTTGTGGCAAAGCTACGTTAATCAAACGATCTAAAAACTCATACATGCGGTCACGCCGAAGAGTGACTTTACACCCGATTGGCATTCCTTCTCTCAATTTAAAGGTCGCTACAGATTTTTTAGCCTTTATGACCACGGGTTTTTGTCCGGTAATTAGAGCTAATTCATTTTGCGCAGAACCCACCTTTTTAGAGTCATTTACCGCTTCACCGACACCCATATTTACAACTATTTTTTTTAACTTAGGTATCTGCAATGCATTCGAGTAACCAAACTCTTTTGAGAGTTTCTCTCGCACAGTATCCTTGTACAATTTATATAAACGCGTCATCTGTTCTGCCTCAATCCAGCATTTCTCCGGATCGCTTTGCGATCCGGACCTTTTTACCGCCTTCTAAAAATTTAAAGCCAACTCTCGTGGGTTTATTATTATCCGGGTCTAAATGCGCGATGTTGGAAACATGAATGGAGCCTTCTTTTTCAACAACGCCTCCTGGGTTTGTTTGCGTAGGCTTAGTGTGCCGCTTGACGATATTAACGCCCTGCACCACCAATCTCTGAGTATCAGGTATAACTTTCAGGATGCTTCCAGTTTTACCTTTGTCTTTTCCTGTAATAACCATAACGTCATCACCCCTGCGGAATTTTTTAATTGATTTGTTTTTCATTTCATAGGACCTCTGGCGCAAGAGAGATTATCTTCATATACGCTCTCTCTCTCAATTCTCTTGTAACAGGACCAAAGATGCGAGTGCCGATCGGCTCACCCGAATTGTTTATTAACACCGCAGCGTTTCGATCGAAACGAATAGCTGACCCATCGGGTCGCTGTATTTCTTTGGCTGTGCGGACTATCACTGCCCTGTGGATATCGCCTTTTTTCACGCGGCCACGTGGGATTGCTTCCTTCACTGTGACAACGATCACGTCTCCGATAGACGCGGTACGGCGTCTGCTACCCCCTAACACACGAATACACTGTACGCGCCTCGCCCCTGAGTTATCAGCCACCTCTAATTTCGTTTGAACTTGAATCATGGTCTTTAACGCTGGATAGGCTTATTCACCGTCTACCAGCACCTCCCATCGTTTTGTCTTTGATACCGGGCGACATTCCCGGATCTGCACAATGTCGCCTTTTTTAAACTGATTACTCGGATCATGAGCCGCATATTTTTTTGATTGGCGAATAAATTTTCCATAAATGGGGTGCTTAACTCTTCGATCTACTCGAACCGATACCGTTAAGTCGGCACTGTCGGAAACAACAATTCCCTGTAAAATCCGTTTGGGCATAATCTAATCCTGATTTGACGCATGCTGCTTTTCAGTCAGCACCGTATTAATTCGCGCTATATCTCTCTTCACGGCTCTCATACGAGCTGTCCCTTCCAATTGGCCGCCGGCTCGCTGAAAGCGAAGATTGAGAGACTCTTTTTTTAAGGTGACCAACTGTTCTTTCAGCTGATCTATTGTCTGGACTCGGAGGTCTAACGCCTTCATCTATTACCCCTTTACTCCGCACCAATTCTTTTAACAACACGTGTCCGAATAGGAAGCTTGGCTGCAGCGAGGGCCAAGGCAACCTTGGCGGTTTCTTCATTTACCCCATCAACTTCAAACATGATTCTTCCTGGCTTGACTCTACAAGCCCAATATTCAGGAGAGCCTTTGCCCTTACCCTGTCGAACCTCCGCAGGCTTTTGAGACACAGGCACATCCGGAAAAATCCGGATCCACACGCGGCCGGCACGTCTCATGTGACGAGTAATCGCCCTCCTTGAGGCCTCTATCTGGCGCGCAGTAATACGCCCGGGCGACTGTGCCTTCAGCCCAAATGATCCAAAGTTCAAATCGGTGCCGCCCTTCGCATTACCATGAATTCGTCCCTTATGGGCTTTTCGGTATTTTGTTCTCTTCGGCGCTAGCATAGTCCATTATCTCTCAAAATATTCTTGGTAAGCCCATATTACCTTGCCGGCTGCTGATCTATGGCACGCTTATCGAATGCCATCGGATCATGCGCCAATACTTCACCCTTAAAGATCCATACTTTTACGCCACAGGCACCATAGGTCGTTTGTGCCGTAGCAGTCCCATAATCGACATCCGCACGAAGAGTATGGAGCGGGACTCTTCCCTCTCGATACCATTCTGTACGGGCAATTTCAGCGCCGCCAAGTCTACCGCCACAGTTTATTCGAATCCCTTCAGCTCCTAGACGCATTGCGGACTGCACCGCCCTCTTCATGGCCCGGCGAAAGGCTATTCTGCGCTCTAGCTGCTGAGCTATATTCTCAGCTACCAAATTCGCATCAATCTCTGGTTTGCGTATTTCTACTATGTTTATATTGACATCACTCTTTGTCATTTTAGCGAGGTCTAAGCGCAATTTTTCTATATCTGCGCCCTTCCGACCAATTACGATACCTGGACGCGCAGTATGAATAGTGACCCGAGCTCTTTTGGCGGGTCGTTCTATTACAATCTTAGACACGGCTGCTTGGGATAACTTTTGAGAGAGGTACTTTCGTAACTTTATGTCCTCATGAAGCAGGTGCGCATACTCATCGTCTGCATACCAACGGGAGTCCCACGTTCGGTTTACGCCAAGACGGAGCCCAACTGGATTAACTTTTTGTCCCATTACTTGGTGTCCTCCCTTTCCCTGACTACAACCGTCAAATTACTGAATGGTTTGGTTATACTTGCAGCCCTTCCTCGAGCTCTGGCCCTAAATCGTTTAATCGCAAAAGCCCTTCCAACCGTGGCCTCGGACACAAATAGTCGATCGACATCCAGCTGATGGTTGTTTTCCGCATTAGAAATCGCTGACCATAGGACTTTACTAACATCCTCAGAAACCCTACGCCGCGAAAATTTCAAAGCAGTCATAGCAGCGTTTGCATCTTTTCCTCTTATCAGCTTAGCGACGAGATTTAGCTTTTGCGGGCTAATTCTAATGGCCTTGGCAAAAGCCTTCGCCTCATTTTCATTCAACTGCCTTGGCTTTGCGCCCTTACCCATTTCAACCACGCCTCACTTTTTTGTCCGCGCCGTGCCCACGATAAGTCCTAGTTGGAGAAAATTCTCCAAATTTATGTCCGACCATATTTTCCGTTACCAACACAGGTATAAATTTTTGCCCATTATACACTCCGAATGTCAGCCCCACGAACTGTGGCAGAATCACAGATCGCCTTGACCATATTTTAATTACCTCTTTCCGACCAGATTCGCGAATTGCTTCGGCTTTTTTTAATAGATAGCCATCCACAAATGGGCCCTTCCAAACAGATCGTGCCAAAATGGTCTCCTTTACCGCTTCCTACGACGACGCATAATGTATTTGTCGCTCGCCTTCTTACCCCGAGTTTTCTTACCTTTTGTTGGAACACCCCATGGAGAAACAGGATGCCGCCCGCCCGATGTCCTTCCTTCACCTCCACCATGAGGATGGTCTACGGGGTTCATCGCAACCCCTCTTACTGACGGGCGCCGCCCCAGCCAGCGACCGCGACCTGCCTTACCCATATTTTGATTTTTATGATCCGAATTTGATACCGCACCCACTGTGGCCATGCATCGAGCAGGGACCATACGAACTTCCCCAGAACTAAGCCTTAATTGAGCAAACCCGGCATCCTTACCAATTAGTTGGGCATAACTGCCTGCCGCGCGCGCCAGTTGTCCACCACGACCCGGTTTCATCTCTATATTGTGGATGATCGTCCCCAGCGGGATATTCTCCATAGGCATCGAGTTCCCGAGCTTCACATCAACACGGGTCCCTGATACGACTTGGTCTCCGGCACAGAGTCTCTGGGGTGCCAATATATATGACTGCTCGCCGTCCGAATAGTAAATCAATGCAATGAACGCTGAGCGATTAGGATCGTATTCGAGGCGTTCGACAGTGCCCAGGACGTTTTGTTTTTGACGCTTAAAGTCTACCAACCGATACCGCCTCTTGTGCCCGCCACCACGGTGGCGGACCGTAATTCGCCCCGCGTTATTTCGTCCGCCTTTACTATTTAGCCCTTCGGTGAGGGATTTAATCGGTTTCCCGCTCCACAGCTCTTTACGATCGATCAATATAAGACCACGTTGAGCCGGTGTATTGGGTTTATATTGCTTTAGCGCCATATCCTAAATTCCCGTGGTCACGTCGATTGTTTCACCCTCAACTAGAGAAACTATCGCTTTTTTGTAGGCAGCTCTACGACCTGTTTGGCCACGAAACCGTTTGACTTTACCATCTTGTCTCAGCGTATTTACAGCCTTAACCTTCACGTTAAAAATTTGCTCAACCGCTGACTTAATTTGCGGTTTAGTCGCGTCCATTTTTACCTTGAAAGTCACTTGATTATGCTCCGAGCCCAGAGTTGACTTCTCAGTTACGACCGGGGAAATGATGAGGTCGTACGCCTGAATTTTTGACACAACTACAGCCTTTTCGCGACGAGCACTCATTTCAAACGCTCCACCAAGAGGGTAACGGCGTCCTTTGTCAGAATTAGCGTCTCACACTTTAAAATGTCATAAACATTTGCGCCTTGTTGGGGCAAATAACTAACATTAGGTAAGTTAGCGGCTGCGCGAGCAAAAGAGGGATCCACTACCCCGCCGGAAATCACCAATGCCTTCCTAATTCCAAGCCCCTTCAGCTTTTCTGACAGAAGCTTAGTCCTACTGGATTGTAATTTTATCTCATCCAATACGACCAAAGTTCCATCTGCTTTTTTACTAGAGAGAGCGGTTCGAAGTCCCAATTTCCTAACTTTCTTGTTAAGTCGGTACTCATGAGATCTAACTACCGGTCCAAATACGGTTTGCCCCCCTCTCCATTGGGTGGCTCGTTTACTACCTTGGCGGGCCCTGCCAGTCCCCTTCTGCCGCCATGGTTTTGCTGTGGATCCAGCTATCTCAGAGATGCCCTTTGTTTTGTGGTTACCCGAACGTCTCTTTGCTAATTGCCAATTTACTACTCGGGCCAAAACATCTGGCTTGACGTCAACGCCAAAAACCGACTCGTCGAGATCCATTGATCCGGCTTTTTCATTGTTAAGTGTTAAAACGTCGCATTGCATCCCACTCACTCCTTGCTGGCACTAGAGTTTGGATCGGTTGCTTGGGTTTGTGCGTCCTGGGTGAAATCTTCACTCGGTTGTCTCGGGCTATCTGGTGTCACCAAACCGCACGGATAAGGCGCATTTTCGGGAACCGGCTCTTTGCAGGCATCTGATATCAGCACAAAGCCACCCTTAGCTCCCGGTACAGATCCGCGGACAAGCACCAATCCTCTGTCCGCGTCTACGGCATGAACTTTTACATTTTGAACAGTCCTCTTGGCATTCCCCATGTGCCCCGCCATCTTTTTACCCTTCCATACCTTTCCAGGATCTTGGCTGTTGCCGGTGGAACCATGGCTCCTGTGAGAAATTGAGACACCATGTGAAGCCTCTAGACCGCCAAAATTGTGCCGTTTCATGCCCCCAGCGAAACCCTTCCCTATGCTAGTACCAGAAACATCGACTTTTTGCCCAACTATAAAATGTCTGGCTGAGATCCGCGTCCCAACCTCTAAAAGAGCATCCGGGCTCACCCTGAATTCCACCAGCCGTTTTTTTGGCTCCAACTTCGCTTTCGCAAATTGTCCTCTCAGAGGTTTAGAAACTCTATTTGGTTTCGCCGAGCCCCATCCAATTTGGACCGCGCTGTATCCGTTTTTATCAACGGTTTTTACGTCTGTCACTTCGCAATCCTCAACACTGAGAACAGTCACCGGAACATGGATACCCTCCTCGGTAAACAAACGGGTCATTCCTAATTTTTGAGCGATCAACCCTGTACGCATAACAAAATCCTAAAGTTTTATCTCGACGTCGACCCCGGCCGCGAGGTCTAACTTCATCAGCGCATCAACTGTCTGGGGGGTGGGGTCGACTATATCTAACAGCCTCTTGTGAGTCCGTATTTCGAATTGTTCGCGTGACTTCTTATCAATGTGAGGTGACCTCAACACGGTGAACTTTTCTAGTTTCGAGGGGATAGGGACCGGCCCTCTCACCTGGGCTCCAGTTCTCTTTGCAGTGTTAAGGATCTCATGTGCAGATTGATCTAAAATTCTGTGATCAAACGCCTTCAATCTAATCCGGATGTTTTGGCTATCCATCCTTTTACCTTTCTCAACTAGACAGTTTAACCATTATCCCGCGATAGATGCGACGACACCGGCACCCACAGTGCGCCCACCTTCACGGATTGCGAAGCGTAGCCCCTCATCCATTGCAATCGGCTGGATAAGCTCAACGTCCATCGTCACATTATCCCCAGGCATGACCATTTCTGTACCTTCAGGCAACCCAACCGCTCCGGTCACATCTGTAGTCCGAAAATAAAACTGAGGACGATAATTCGAGAAAAACGGAGTATGACGTCCGCCCTCTTCCTTAGTAAGAATATAGGCCTCGGCTTTAAATTTTGTATGCGGGGTAATCGAACCAGGCTTCGCCAACACCTGGCCACGCTCGACAGCCTCACGATCAACACCACGAAGCAACGCACCAATGTTATCTCCCGCCTCACCCTGGTCAAGAAGCTTACGGAACATCTCTACCCCGGTAACAACCGTTTTCGAAGTATCCTTGAGACCAACAATCTCAACCTCATCACCAACATTAACAATACCACGCTCAACACGGCCAGTAACAACAGTACCTCGGCCAGAAATAGAGAAAACATCTTCAATTGGCATCAAGAATGCCTGATCCTTGGGACGCTCAGGCTGTGGAATATAATCGTCTACCGCTGCCATCAACTCAAGAATTGCGTTCTTACCCGTAGTCTCATCACTGTCTTCAAGAGCAGCAAGTGCAGATCCCTTAATCACCGGGATATCGTCACCAGGAAACTCATATGAAGACAACAACTCGCGAACCTCAAGCTCAACGAGCTCTAACAGTTCTTCATCATCGACTTGGTCAACTTTATTCAGGAACACAACAATCGCCGGAACTCCGACCTGACGCGCTAAAAGTATATGCTCCCTAGTCTGCGGCATTGGGCCATCAGCTGCGGAAACAACCAAAATCGCGCCATCCATTTGTGCAGCGCCTGTAATCATGTTCTTTACATAGTCCGCGTGCCCAGGGCAATCAACATGCGCGTAGTGACGGTTATCTGTCTCATATTCAACATGCGCCGTGGCGATCGTTATACCACGTTCACGTTCTTCCGGCGCGTTATCAATCTCATCATACGCCTTGAAGTCCGCACCTCCAGACTCAGCAAGCGACTTCGTGATCGCTGCCGTTAACGACGTCTTGCCATGGTCCACGTGACCAATTGTTCCAATATTGCAGTGCGGCTTTGTCCGCTCAAACTTTTCTTTCGCCATCTTTATCTTCCCTTTAAAAGACGCCTAAACTAAACACTTTTCTCTTGCCAACCCCCTAAAGGCCTGGAGCGGGTGATGGGAATCGAACCCACGTAACCAGCTTGGAAGGCTGGGGCTCTACCATTGAGCTACACCCGCAGTGTAATATCTCCTAGCCGAAGCCAAGCTCTCTCGCAATCCTCCACCTGCCGCATGGTGGAGGGGGTTGGATTCGAACCAACGTAGGCGTACGCCAACGGGTTTACAGCCCGTCCCCTTTAGCCACTCGGGCACCCCTCCGGAAACGGCCCGGCTAGTCGAAAAATTGATTGCGGGAATTACAGGAAATCGGCCTCGCTTGTCAATAACTAAACAACACTACACTCGCAAAGACGCCATTTTCGCATGGGTCATTAAATCGTATCAATAAATTACAAGCGTGTTATAGATTGTATCTGGCTACAGGGCAAGGAACCAGTAAAATGCGTCACAAACATCCCACCAGCCGTAAGAAACTACAAAATCCCTCAAGCGATCAACGTTGGATATGGGGCAAACATCCGGTCGAAGCGGCTTTAGCGAACCCAAAACGAAAAATTTTAAGGCTGATATTCGCGGAGGGTAATTACCATGACCTTGGGTTGGCACTTAAACCCGAGGCACTACCAAAGCATGAAATTACCGAATTGCTGCCCTCAGAAGCCGTTCATCAAGGCTTTGCGGCACTCGTGGAACCTCTCCCAAAGGTCTACTTAGAGGATGTAATTTCGTTCACAAAATTACAAACCAGGGCTACAATCCTTGTTTTGGATCGAATTACCGACCCTCACAATGTCGGGGCAATCATGAGATCGGCATCGGTGTTTGGCGCTGACGCTGTAATCATTTCTGATCGTCATGCACCTCCAGTGAACGGAATACTTGCGAAGGCGTCTTCGGGGGCAATAGAGACAACACCTCTCGTTCGTGTGACAAACGTGGTGAGGGCTATTAAGTCACTTCAAAAACAGGGATACTGGTGCATCGGCCTTGACTCGGATGCAGAGCTGCCTCTTGAGGACCTTAAACCCTCTTCCTTCCAGATTATTGTGCTCGGAGCGGAGGGTTCAGGGCTGAGAAGGCTTACGAGAGAGGCTTGTGATACGATGTGCAGAATAAGGTCTTCCGGCCCGATCAGCAGCTTAAACGTCTCCAATGCGGCAGCAGTAACATTATTTAGTCTTAATCGGTTGCGACAGAACTAGTCACATTCGACTCAGATAGGCATAGCACCACCCACCATGGAGACTCATTCGCGAAGATATGGCGCAAGTACCCAACAGAGCAGTCACCGTAAAGTGTAAGGTATCTGCTCCGGGCCTGAAATTTCAGATTTAGTACCATCCTCAAAATAACGAAATTGCTGAAAGGTCCCGGAGCGCTGTGATCGAACTATTACCGCTATAGATTTCTTATCTTGGGCAAACTCTGAATGGATCAACCAAGGCCTCACGATATCGACGTCACCGGGACCGCACAGCTCTGAGTGCGACTCCGCGAGGACATAATTCCCATTTTCCTCGGAGGCATCATAGTGAACTATGCGTTCCTCCCCCTCGAGAATGCCGTATATTGTCCAAGCGCTTCCGTGATCATGTATCATCGCATAGCCGCCGGGCTTTTTGATAAGAGCGTTAATCACGAATCCATAATCTGGATCTTCGTAAAATAACAAATTGCCCACCTTGTCCGTATCAGGATTATAGCCCGTTACGGGCCAGTTTTGGGCGTGGGAAATTACTTCCGGGTCAGCGATCATCTTTTTTAAAAAAGTGCGACACGACACCCAACATTCTGGTTCTTCCACTCCGCTCGCCATTACCTGCCGCATTGAGTCTATAAAAATCTCTACTGCTGGTAACATCGGGCGCGTTGATCTCGCCATTTTTTGATCCCCCTACGTATCTCAAATAATTAACACGACAAAACACACTCTCTCACGTGTAACTCTACCTTCGCCCAAGAAATTCCTCCCTAACCTTCACCATGTGAGCGGCGATTACCGGATCATAATCTACATCCGTTAGCTTTTCGTAATCCCAATTGCCGTGGCGATCCTTACCTCTTACAAGCGACGCAACTGGTTTGCCCTCCCCATGCCACTTTGTCTGCTTGGTGCTCGGCGTAGCATAATGGATAGACATCCCTATCCTTCTGTCATGTGATTGGTTCGGCTCTGAGCCATGCACTGTGCATTCGTGGTGGATAGAAAATTGGCCAGGCTCTAGCGGCATAAATTCAGACACAGTTTCGTCAACGTTTTTGGTGGTTTGGCCCCGAATTAACAAATTATCAGGATTGGGTTCATTATCGAATTCAGTGTTTGTCAGATGGGAGCCAGGAATACACCTTAGACACCCTGTATTTGGGTTGGCTGGAGTAAACGCAACCCATAGTGTTAGGGACTCTTGCGGGACTAAACCGTAATAGTATGTGTCAGCGTGCCACGAAATCCATTTTCCATCCCCCGCATCTTTAGCGAAGATTGAAGACCCCCAGCATATGATATTTGGACCAATTAAATCCTCGACGGCGTCTAAAATTTTATCATTTGCTATGAGCCTACAGAGCCTTCCAAATGGCATGTGCGCCTTCAGCGTCAGGCTAAATTGGGCATGGGAGCCAGTATCTCTCTCGTAATGTTCTATATCTGCTCTGCAAGCTGCGGCCTCATCAGCAGATATTCCATTCATCGGATATATAAAGCCCTTCTCCTTAAACTCTGCAATTTGAGTCTCCGATAAATGTTTCCCCATTACCTTCCCCTAAAAAAAATCTGACTTCACATTTTTGCGTCGGTTGTGTTTTTATGCAAGCCGTGAGCCGTGCTCAAGAGAGAGAAAAACTAGATAGCCGCCGTAACTTATTTGATGGGGCATCTGATTTGTAACTACAATATTTATTGCGAAAAAACGGCTTATCTTCAAATTTTAATCCCTGTTTTCTGGGCTTTTGCGATTTTCTTGGTTTATCTCTTTATACCTTTTTGATGACATTTCAAAATGTGGTGTTTAAATTTTAAAACTGTGGCGACAGGCACAAAAACTTTTTTTGATTTATAGAGATTTGATCACGCAAAATTACCATTCACCGTCTCGGTCGCCGATAGAAACCCCTGTATCAAGCACGCATACTAACTCCTGGAAAACCGGTTACTTCATCAAATCAACTAAAAAGAGCAATCGTGATAATGCTTATGCTCTCGAGAAGTAACTGAGAGAAAAACTAGGGATGGGAGTTCGCCAAGGGAGGAATGTTTTTGTGTTAGGCGAAGCGCAGTGGATACATCAAAAAAATCCGAGAAATACAAAAGCCCAGACATAAAAAATACTCGCCCCGCCTTTAGTTCAACAGATGAACAGAAACTCTCGCAGAATGCGCGAGGCTAGGTAAACAAAGGTCGTTTCCTCACCAAAAAAAGCTTTATATTCGATCACCTAATCCGCTTGGAAATTGACAGTTTTGAACACTCCTTTGTGCCGTTATTTCGCCATTGTGGCGCGGAGTTTGCTTGGACGGAAAAAGAGACACCCTCTTCCCACTTCGACATACCTTCGCGGCACTCTAACTATCTGAAGGCGTCAATCATTATTCTTTGGCTCCAAACATGGGAACCAACGTATGAATGATGAAATAGCCTCAAAGTTACAAAACCAACCTCGGCCAAGCGAGCGCCTGGATGAAGACCAAAAGTAGACTTTCATCACAAGGAATTTTTGACTAGATCAATCAATAATTTTGGTATAATTCAAGCTCCGCTCTAGGACTTGCTTTCATAAACGCGTAATACTATTGAGCAGATAACATAAGTGGAGTAGTGGTTATCCAGTGCCACAATAGCTCAGCTGGTAGAGCACAGCATTTGTAATGCTGGGGTCCCGGGTTCGAACCCTGGTTGTGGCACCATTTACCCCCCTGATTTTCTGGATCTAAGCGCTACTTTCGGTTGGTCTACCAAGACGATATATTTAGTTGATGTCAAACATGACTAAGTGCACATGCCGGTGAGCCGGAAGTCATATTTTGACAAAACATTTTTTAATCCGAGGAAAGCAAAATATATATGCGAAAAGTTCTGATCACAGGCACAGCAGGCTTTATCGGATTCCATTTGGCAAAGTTGCTATTGAAGAATGGCGACCGAGTAAAAGGTTTTGACGGCATAACAGATTATTATGACGTTCGTTTGAAACAACGTCGTCATGCACATCTGCTACAAAACAATAACTTCTCTTGCGGAGAGGGAATGCTGGAAGATACAGCCACTTTTGATAACATGGTGGACGATTTCGAACCGCAGGTAATTGTGCATCTGGCTGGGCAGGCTGGCGTTCGTCACAGCCTAGAAAATCCCCGTGTTTACATTGATAGTAACATTGTTGGTACGTTTAATGTTATGGAAGCTGCGCGGCGCCACAAGGTCCATCATTTACTGATGGCTTCTACCTCTTCCGTCTACGGCGCAAATACTGAAATGCCCTTTGATGAATGTGAAAAGGTGGATACCCAACTCACTCTCTATGCAGCTACCAAGAAAGCTACAGAAAATATGGGGCATTCCTATGCTCATCTCTGGAATTTGCCAACGACAATGTTTCGTTTTTTCACTGTCTACGGCACTTGGGGACGCCCTGACATGGCATATTGTAAATTCGTAGATGCTATTCTTAATGATCGCCCCATAGATATATTCAACAATGGGAGTATGTACCGAGACTTTACTTACGTTGATGATCTTGTTCGTGCGATTTCGCTTCTTATCGATGTTATTCCTGAACGACCTGCACATCTAGATGACATCCAAAAGGGTGATAGTCTCAGTCCTGTCGCGCCATACCGAGTTGTGAATATCGGCAACTCTGAAAAAATAGGATTACTTGACTTTATCGATGCAATTGAGGAGGCTCTCAACAAGAAAGCAATTCGTAATTATATGCCCATGCAGATTGGCGATGTCCCCGCAACCTGGGCTAATTCTGACTTACTAAATCTTCTTACAGGCTATCGCCCGCAAACGAACTTCAAAGATGGTGTTCGAAAATTTGTAGAATGGTATCGAGACTATTATGAAAAATAGATATTAGGAAAACTATATTTTAAAAAGGATAGTAATTTTTAGCTCAAAAAATAAAATTATGAACACAACCCGTCTCCTAGCCCTCATTATATCTACGATGATTACAAATCCAGGGTTCAGTCAGGCCAATAACAAGAGTGCCAACGCAAAAGAAAAACACTTCTTTAAATGTCTCGGAAATACCGAGACCCAGCTCACGTTTGTAGCGGACAAAAAAAAGAAGACCTTCGCACAGGAAATTTGGAACTTCGACAGCCCGTTGCGTGGTCCAAACACATATCCTCTTAAAATATTTCGAACGACTAAGAAAAAATTTACATATCAAAAATCAAGCGGGATATTTTCTATCGACCTATCAACCGGCGTTGTTACGCGGAACGGGGAGAAAACAGGGTCGAAATGTAAAAAATTGACATACGATCTTGTTAACGAGGGGCGGGATCGCGCTCAAAACTCTGCTCGCGAGTTTTGGACCAGGTCATCAAAATGGTCAGATGCAAAATTTGTCAAGATTGGCACTCTCGCCAACGCCAATGAGATTTGTCTTTTATTTGAGCATAAACTTTTTAGTCGCTTGCCGCGCTATGGCAATCTGCTGGATAGTACCAACATGGACCTAAGGTGGGATGGGATTGAAGCAGGTACCTTGTGGCTTAAACAAACCCTCACAAGAAAAGGGGTGCAAGAAGTAACTAGAGGATTTGGACTAATCAAAAATATGCAAACCCAAGCCGAACAAAACCTCTCGGAATGCCTAGAAAAGAAGTCAAAAAAAAACCGAACTTCTATCCGACCTTGCGCCGTTACTTCCTTGGCTATCTATCGAGAGAAAAGTGTTTTCTGGACACGTTTCGGGTAAAAAAGACAGTTGATGACAGAGGGAATGTAATTACCAGGAGAGTTCCCATCAAAAAGAGTGGACGCGAGCGTTGTGTTTATTTTGGCTATAATAGCGGCAATATCTCGTATTGGAGTTCTTCAACATTTTTACTCCTAGTAATCTGGAAAGATGCCCACCCAGTTCTCAGAAAAATTTTGGACAAAGGGGAAGAAACTCTAACCCTCAAGATTGCAAAGTATAGGGCAAGACGACAGGCTAAATCAGAAGCCCGAAGGAAAAGAGAAGCTGAGCGTCAAGAGCACCAACGGAGAGTTAACTCCGCGTGGCTCGCCTATAGCGGGAGAGAAAAAACCCTCTTGGAAGAAGTGTACAATTTTGCGTCGACAGGTTATCATCCAGGTCGAAAATATCAGTATTGGATAGAGAATCCCCGTTGTGTTTTAACGAGCGGTAGCAGTAAAATCGATAATCGCAAGCTAAACATGACTGCGTTCAGAATTTATAAAAAATTATTTGGTTCAACTTGGTATATATACTCCTCTGATGGTAAAACCACGTTATCGACAAGCGCTGACATTCCGGTGGATCGTCTTCAAAAGGCCTGGGGTTTAGCTTTTAGAAAGTGTCCAGGAATAAAAAGTCGTTTCTGACGGAAGGCCTGGGGTCTACTTGCGGCCCGGATAATTGAAACTCTCAATGCCAAAGCTTTTTTTACCAATCTACTGAAAAAACAGCTAAAAAAATTACTTGGCGAGATGGGTCCGAATTCACGTCAAACAGACCGCCCATTAAGCAAGTAAATAATCTAAGGTTGCCAACGAATATGGAGAACAACGAAAAATCTATTACCTGCCATTTTTGCTTTAGCGAATTCGAATTAGACCTTGCTGTCAGTCCCGATTTTTCTGGTCAAGTGACCGAAATCTATGACTGTGTTGTGTGTTGCAATCCAAACAAGATTGTTTACGAAGTTTTCGGTGGAGACGTATTAACGCTGCAAGTCAGCGACGGGAACGAATGAGCCAGACTTTTTCATGAATAACAATCAGCGGGGATTTCCCATTAAAGAAACGGCAATAGCCATATTAATGATGGTGGCAGTTTTCACCTTTTTTTCCACTGCTACATTATCAAACATTCTGCCAGACAGAGAGGACAACCTAGAGCAACTAGAATACAGAAAGAGCATTTCGATTCGAGATGTCATCAGAAAGCAAATTGAAGCCTTCAAAAGGAAGCAAATCTCGGCTGCCTTCGACTTGGCGACGCCTGAAATCCAAGATCAATTCCGGACCAGTGATATATTTTTTCAGATGGTCATAAAAAACTATGCTGTCATTCTCACGCATAAGACTTGGACCTTTGGAAACCTCACTAAAATAAGAAATGAACAATATATCCAGACGGTCAATTTTTACGAAAAAGATGGCCGGGTAGTAAAGGCACTTTATGTGATGGAGCAACAACCCGAGGGTACCTGGCGTATCGGTGGCTGCAAATTAATTCTTGATTTTGAGCTTGCGACATAGCGCCTGGGGTTATGCTCGGTGTATCTAAGGGACGCTATGCTAACAAAAGACCTCAACAAGCGCACTGCGTTGCTCAGCTCAACCCTGGGCAACCGCATATCAATCAAAATTTAATTATCGAACTCAAAATATGTTTCAGTACCGAGTGCGACAAACCTTCCAGCGCTCGGGTATGGAAAATGAGCCGGCATGATCAAGGTGGGCTCCCCTCTAAACCGCTTGATGAGAGCCCTTCTGGTCTTTTCTGATAATTTCGGGTCTACACAAAAACAGCTGTTCAATTGTGGCTCAGAACACTGAATGGGATGATGCATAATATCCCCCGTCATTATTGCCTTTAAAGTTCCCCTTCCCAGCTCCACGCATATATGCCCTGGGGTGTGCCCCGGGGACGGAGATAACTTGACCCAATCATCAATGACATAATTGCAGCTGATTATTTTTGCCGCTCCTGCATCCATGATTGGCAATAGACTATCTTCATAATAGGGATCATCAGCAAATCCCTCGCGTAAATACTCCTGGTTCCAGAAGTCCCATTCATCTCTGCAGAAAAGATATTGAGCCCTAGGAAATGTCGGCACCCACTTACCGTTTAGCAATCGAGTATTCCAGCCCACGTGATCAACGTGGAGATGGGTGCATAAAACAAAGTCTACATCCTCAGGGGCAAAACCTGCCTTTTTTAGGTTTTCCAGATAGGGATAGTTGTTTTTGTGATAGCGGCGCTTCTGCGGTCGCTCTTTGTCATTTCCGCCACATGTATCTACTAAAATTACGCTCTGAGGCGTGCAAACCAAAAAGCTGTGGAAAGACAAAATCAACAAATCACTATGAGGATCTTGGAACCTCGGTTTCAACCAGTGCCGGTGCTTTTCCAAAATCTCCTCAGAAATAGTTGGTAATAACGTAGCAGGCAGAAGAAGGGGTTCCTGAAATTCTTCCACTCTCCAAACCTCAATTTCATCAAAGTGCCACTTTTTCATTTAGCCTCTAGCACCACCAGTTTTCTGACCATCCAGATTTTTCTTCAAAACATTTTATACAGAACCTTGGGGCCATTGAGCTAACAGCGCAAAACCCGTTTGTCCGTCGCGGCTGTGATTACAGATTTTTATAACACCGGCAGCATTCAGTCTGAAATAGGATTGCGGGACACCGTTTTTCGAATAACTGAAAATATAGGTTACCTAGAGGATTAGGGGTTAAGGATTAGGCCGGGCGGCCTCAATAAAACTACCGTGTTCACACGCCGGATGATGAGGGGGCCTCCGTTTTTTATGCAACGTGTTTCGTATTGAAACTAGTGTGCGCTCCACCCAAGATATATCGGTTTCATAAGCAATCAATGTGACTTTAAAACTCATATTTGCCTCATTTTCGCCGAGGAAAATTTTATCTTTAAAACGATCTCCATCAACATATAAGAAATACCCGATTGATGAGACATCCAAACCAAGACGTGACATTACCCAGACATAAAAATCCATCTGACGCTTATACGCCGCCTTCCACTCCCCCTCGAGTGTTATTGGTCTTCCATCTGTTTTTTGGGACGTGCTTTTGTAATCAACAATATGAATTTGATTGGTTTTAGTGTTGAGCCACACATCATCGAGCCCTCCCCCGACTTTAAGATTGCTCGCAGCGTGAACGGTATTGAACCTCCCTTCAGCACCAAAATGTAAACTTTGCGTCCATAATTCAAATCGTTCATCGTCAAATGGAACGAGATGTCCTAGCCCATTCTTCTCTAAGAAAGGATGCGAGGTGCCCATCAAACGATGCTGATCAAAATCTCTTTTCAAAAGGACATCAGTAGCTTCATTTAAATTAAAACCTGGAAAACTAGGGAACTTTATCCCCTCCACCTGCTGCATATAGAAACAGGCCTCGCACTGAATAAAGTTTTCAATCCTACTACGACTAAGCTCATAGGGCTCGGGATTGTTCGGCTGGAATTTTGAGCGATGGCGGGGCAAGTATTTTGACCTTTTTAAGAATAGATTTACCCCGAGTTTGCCTGTTTTTTTGGTTTAGATCAAAAACCCAACCACCTCTTAGCGGGTTTCCACTGCATAAAACTTTCTAAGGGCCCTGTCTCAAAAAAGGACATTAAGACAACGTTAATTTCAATTCTTTCCATCAGCCCGGTCTTGAACTACCCTTTTTTTGAACGATTTGGACCATAACCGATGCCAAAAATCCTTACAAAAGAGCAAATAGAATTTTACCATTCCCAAGGTTATCTCTCGCCAATCGATGGGATTAGCAGGGAAGAAGCCCAAGCGATGCTCAAAGACCTAGACGATTTTGAGGGTTCACATGGAATGTCTGCAGGCCGTCTTCAAATAAAGGGCCATCTCTGCTTTATGCGGTCGTTTGAGTTAACGTTCAATCAAATAATTCTTGATGTGGTAGAAGATCTAATCGGGCCTAATATACTCGCCTTTGCATCACGCTTCTGGATAAAGAAAGCGAGAGATGGTGCTTATGTATCATGGCATCAAGACTCTGCGTATTTCGGGCTTGAACCTCATCAGTTGGTGACAGTTTGGTTGGCGATCTCAGAAGCATCAGAAGAAATGGGTTGCATGAAAATCATCCCAAAGTCCCATCTTGGACCTTCTAAAGCACATGAGGAGACGTTTCATGACAAAAATCTTTTAGCGAGGGGCCAGGCTATCAGAGGGGTTGATGAAAACGATGCCGTTTACATGCCTTTGAAGCAGGGACAATTTTCTTGTCACCATGAGCGCCTCCTTCACGCCTCTGATCCCAATAAGACAGATCGCCAGCGTGTAGGCCTCGGACTGTTCTTTATTCCAACGCATGTAAAATCTAATATTGGTCGGCGACCTGCCTGTTTAGTCAGGGGTGTCGACGATTTTGGTCATTGGGACAAAGATCCCACGCCAAAGAGCCGGATTGATATAGATATGATCGCCCATATTAAGAATGCCGGCAGGCGTTATGTTGATGAAAAATACAAGCAAGAAACCGAGAGGACATAGATCTAATTTATTATTAGAATTTCAAAGCCTCACAAAAAACCAAATCTAGAATTGATTATTTGAACTAGTTTTACCGAGATGCAAAAAGAAAAGTTTAGAAGATATTTGGAAGCTTTTGGTTCAAGAAAAAATTCTCTACCAAGAAGACCGGCAACCTTAAAACTCCCACCAGTCTTATCTAACATATTAAATATCGGTATCGTATCGTTCATATTGTTTTTGGGAGCTCATAAACACACAACAGCAAATTTCTTCGACAGGCTGTTAGGGAGCAAAACCTATAGTGAGTGCATTCTTGAGAAGATGCCCGCTGCAAAATCACAAAGCGACGCTGTCAGCATCAGCGAGAAATGTCGAGGCCTTATGACAAATCAGGAGAAGACTTTATACCAAAATAGAGATCTTTCTCAGAAAGAGCGGTGCAGAGTGATACACACCTTCTCAAGATGGATACCGATGAAGAGGAGCTACAAAATTGATAGAAGCAGGTTCTATCTGATGGAATTAGAGACTTCGAGAGGCGATCCTATAGAGGCGGTTATTCCCAAAGGACAAAAGCTACCGCAGGAGGTAGAACATTGGGCCAAAACGCAAACCGAGGCGATTTGGGGTGTTTGCTCATCTCTTTAACTTATGAGATCGAAAATTAATCCGGCCAAATTGTCGTATCCCTTTCGCAAAAACCATCCGGCAACCAGCCCCAGCGCAAATTGAATATCAACCAAGAAATTAAAAAGCCAACCTGCCACAAAAATTAATACAGAGCTAACAATAGCTTTTATATATTTCATAAAAGACTAGAACCTATCTTTTGCCTTACTGGCTTTGTCGTGAATAGCGACCAACTTTCTCGGCCAACGCTAAATGCAAATTCCGTTTCCAGGAAAATTTTTACCAAGATATTACGACAATAATGGTTATTTTGTTCCAAATGCGGAGCGAACTTGATCTTGCTTTATCCAAACTAAAAATCTCTAATTTAGAAAATCACAAATAAGACTAAAAAGTAAAGTTCGAGAAAATCACGGGTCAACGCGGACAGCGGCAAATCATGGCACCAAAAAATTCCTTTACAGATAAGCATATCCCAATTCCTGGTATTCTTTGGATGTGCGGAGCCACGATTTTCTTTTCGCTCTCCCTGACACTTGTGAAATACATACAGGATCAAGGTTTAAACGCCTTTCAAGCGGTTCTTTTTCGACAAGTTTTAGGGGTTGCTCTTGTTTTACCCGTAGTCATCGCTGGCACAAAACTGCGAGAGTTAAAAACCACAGTTCCCTTGAAACATG
>CAJXEC010000038.1 GCA_913052165.1 uncultured Rhodospirillaceae bacterium | reverse complement strand
CAGGGGGCAACACGCCTGCTGCTAAATTCAATCCAAGGCAGGCGTGCATTCCTTGTCCAAAAGACAATCCGTATCTTGACTGTCCCTTTGGAAGGCTTCGATTAGGATTGAAGGTGTCCGCGTCCTCCCCGAATATTGTCTTGCTTCTATTAGCTGACTGAAGGTCAATAATTACTTTCGAGTCCTTCTCTATATGTTTTGAATCTATGTCCATGGGACATAGGGTTCTTCTCGCAGCTATTGGGCTTGACGGATGCAAACGGATTGATTCCAGTACGCATTTTTGAATAAATCGTGGTTCTTCAAGCACAAATTGTTTATCTTCAGGTCTCGATTCAAGCCATCCAAATAATTCATGGACTGCGTGCGTAAGCGTATGAATAGAAGTGTGCGCTCCTGCCAGAGCAAAAAATGCCATTTCTCTTGTAAGCACATCTCTAGGCATATCAATGCCGTCTTCGTTTCTAAGCAGTACGGCTAGAATATCTCTTGGAACGGCATCCTCGCTAATTTCCCCTCGCTCCCATTTACCCAAAAGATCGAATCTTCGAGTTATTGATGGTTGAACGAAACGTTGGTCAAATCTTTCGAGCGCCTCAAAGGCCTCTTCTTTGACCGCATCCTTATCTCCCGTTGCGTGCGCTAGGGTAGCGGTTTTGCCAAAGATTCTAAGAAGCCTCATTAGTTCAGCCGTTTCCTCTGGACTCTTTTCTTGTCGATCTATTCCAGTGAAGTCGGCAGTTAAATTAACCATGACCCTATAACCGAAATCGACTAAGTCCATCTTTCCGTCCTCTACAAACGGGTTTAATGTTTCCCGTAAAGTTTGAGGAAAGACTTCAGACTCGTAGTATTTGAAGAAATCTCTACGAAAAACCTTAGTCTCTAGCATCCTTCGCGATTTGTGTTGCTCCCCGTGCAGATTTACCAGCACATCTTTCATTATTATCGAGCCCTCGTCATAGAGCGCTTGTTGAAGGTTCTTATCCCTAAGCGCTAAAGAAGCAGCTTTGTAATTATCGATATTGGTTGATTCAGTCACCGCTCGTTTCCTGAGTAAGTGTTTTGGAGGAGTACTCTGAGACTCTCCATCCAGAGATTGGGTTTCTTTCTCGATTAGGAGTAAGGTCTACCCTCTCACCTCCAACGAATACCATTTTAATGTTTGATTTATTTTTAAGAATACGCACATCTTGACTAGGATCTCCATCTACCAGAATAAGGTCTGCAAATTTTCCATCAGCTATTACCCCAGTGTCTCCATTAAATCCTGCGTGTATTCCACACATTCCTGTTGCAGCGGCGATTGCATCTAAGTTAGAGAAGCCTAAGTCAGAAACAAAGATCTCTAGCTCTCGATAATGCCATTCCCCGTAAGGAGTGAGGGAAAATCCGCTCTCACTGCCGCATAGTATTGGTACCCCAGCTGTTTTCGCCTTTTTAAGCATGGATGCACTTTCTTCTATCTCTTTTCGAAAAATTTCTTTTAGGTCTTCATTGGCACCAACTCGATGACCGTAGTCGGCAAGATTTGCCTGGAAAGTGAAAGAAGGAACAAGGGGAATATTTTTCTCGACAACTTTTTCTAATGCGTGCTCATCCATAAAAGTCGCATGCAAAAGCATATCCATACCTGCTTCTACTGAATCTTTTATGCTTTGTGAGTTTCTGCAGTGCCCCATAACCGGGACGCCAAGTTCGTGAGCTGTGTCGCACACGAGTTTTAATTCCTCGAGCGACCAGGCCTGAATCTCTCCTTTTCCTTTTTGACGAGGCACTAAGCCCGTGACATGAACTTTTATCCAATCTACTCCATTTTTTATCTGCCTTCTCACCTCTGTTTTTATTTCTTCTGGAGTAGAAACGATTTTTGCGTAACCCCGTAGGCCCTTATCAGGAATCAGGCGTCCAGCAGTTCCTCCTACTGAGGTCAGCAGCGCATTGCCGCCACAGAGCATCCTGGGACCCTCAATAATCTTTGCGTCGATTGCATCCCGCAAGTCAATCGTGACATCAAAAATTCCATCGGGATCTACGAATCCGGTTACCCCAGCCTGAAGTAGTTTCTTGACGTTTTGGCCGGCAACGATCGCTGCTAGTCCCTCTCTTCGATGAAAAAAGAGCTCGTCGTTTGAGGATGGCTCGTCAAAGGTTGAATGACAGTGCACGTCAATAAGCCCCGGCATGAGCGTGAGTCCGCTTGCATCGATTATTTCATCAGCGGCCGCCCTGTCGAAACTTTCGTTTTTCACAATTTTATTTTGTGCTATCGAGACTGTTCCTGGGTAACTCGCGTTACCTAAGCCATCAATAATTTTACAGTTCTCGATAACGGTTTTTGTCATTTGTTTTGCATGGATTCCCATATTTTTAGGGGTGTCGCAGGCATATCCATATGGTCAATATCCATAGCATTAACTATTGCATTAATTATTGCGGGCGGCGCGCCTATTGCGCCAGCCTCTCCACAGCCCTTCATTCCAAGAGGATTATTGGGAGTTGGCGTGTTGATAAAAGCGGTCTGAAAGGAGGGCATATCGTCTGCCCGAGGCATACAATAGTCCATGAAAGAGGCGTTCGTCAGTTGGCCGTCGTCGTCATAATTAACGTTTTCAAGCAAAGCTTGGCCGATTCCCTGGGCGATTCCGCCATGCATTTGTCCATGAACTATCATTGGATTGATCACAGTACCGAAATCGTCAACCGCCACGAAGTCTTTTATCTCTAGTTCCCCTGACTCCGGATCAATCTCGACTTCGCAAGCGTGACACCCTCCAGGATAAGTAAAGTCTGGAGGATCAAAAAAAGCGTCCGCTTTCAACCCTGGTTCAATTTCATCTGTTGGGAAACTCTGTGCGACGTATGACGCCAGCGCGACTTCAGCAAAAGCCATGCGTTTGTTGCTTCCTTCACTGAAAAAATCTCCGTTCTCAAATTCTACAAGCTCTTCATCCACTTCCATGTTTGCGGCGGCGATGAGTTTGCCCTTGGCGATTATCTTATCGCAACCTTGGGAAAGCGCTGACATTCCGACTGGACCGCTTCTCGATCCAAACGTGCCCATACCAAATTGCACTTTGTCTGTATCACCATGGATAATATCTATATCGTCAATGCTAATACCAAACTTATCTGCGACTAATTGTGCAAAAGTTGTTTCATGCCCTTGGCCATGACTATGAGAGCCCGTGAGCACTTCTACTGATCCTGTAGGGTTTACTCGGATTTGAGCTGATTCCCAGAGACCAGCTCCCGATCCGAGTTCTCCCAGCTTTTTTGAAGGGCCAATTCCAGCTGCCTCGATCCATGTTGATAGGCCAATCCCTCTAAGCATTCCTCTCCGCTCTGATTCTTTTCTCCTCAGTTCAAAACTCTCGAAAGAAATTAATTCTAAAGCTGTCGATAAAGCTTTTTCGTAATCGCCACAGTCATAGGTTGAAAGTACCGGTGTTTGATAGGGGAATTTTTCAATGAAATTTTTTCGTCTAAGATCGACTGGACTAGTGCCTGTCTTCCGTGCTGCTAGATCTATAAGACGTTCTATAATAAACGCTGCTTCCGGCCTGCCTGCGCCGCGATAAGCATCCACCGGAGAGGTATTGGTATAAACGCCTTTTACCTCAGCGTATATTGCAGGTATGACGTATTGTCCTGAGAGTAATGGAACGCACATGTAAGTAGGTATTAGCGAGCCAAAGGTAGACAAATAAGCACCCATGTTCGCCGTTATCGATACTTTAAGTCCGGTAATTTTTTTGTCTTCATCAAGATAGAGCTCCGCTTGAGCTAGCTGGTCTCTACCATGCGCGTCAGTGAGAAAAGCTTCACTTCTGTCTGCAGTCCATTTGATAGGACGCCCCACGACTTTGCTGGCCCATGCGCAAACTACTTCTTCCGAATAATTAAATGCTTTGGACCCGAACCCGCCGCCTACATCCTCGGAGATAACCCTAAGCTTATGTTCGGGCGCCAGCCCAATAACCGCTGACAGTGTCATGCGAAGCCCGTGAGGGTTTTGTGACGCGATGTAAAGAGTGAAACGATCATCCCTGTCATCATAAGCGGCATTTAAACAGCGAGTCTCCATCGCGTTGGGAGCTAAACGATTGTTATATAAGCTCAGAGGTATTTGGTATGCTGATCGGGCTGCCGCTTCCGTTACGGCATTGGAGTCCCCAAGTTCCCAGTCAAAAGCAATATTGTTTTCGGCGTTATCGTGAAGGTTGGTCTCGCTCTGGTCGAAATTTCTCAGTGTAATCACTTCTAATTCTTCATATTCAATCTCAACTCTTTCTGCTGTTGTTCTGGCAATTTCTTTAGTGTCGGCTATGACTACAGCTATCGGATCTCCAACGTATCGGGCTTTCTCCACAACCAGTGGAGGATGAAGCCCCGATTTCATTTCTGAGCCGTCTTTTGAGTGGATCATCCAACCGCACATAAGCGTCCCCAAACCTGACGCTGAGTAATCTTTTCCTGTTAAAATTTTTCTAACACCGGGTTGGGATTCCAGATCTCCGAGTTTTATTTCTTTGATCTTAGCGTGAGCCACTGTAGATCTGACAAAATAAGCGTAACTCTGGTTAGGCAGCACAAGGTCGTCTGTGTACCTGCCTTTTCCAGTAATAAATCGTGGATCTTCTTTTCTTTTTAATGACTGCCCAGTCAAAGCCATCAAAGGGGTCCCTCGTAAACTTGAGCTTAGAATGCTAGCAGTCTAAGCGGCGCTTTTAAATAGGGAAGAGCCGGCTTATAGAGGAGTTCTGTGTTTATCCCAAAGAGCCTAATGGATTGGTTATCAAGGAATTCCTGCTTATACTAAGCATCCACTGCGGAGAGCGCCCATTTTATCCCAAGAACATAATCAAAAAAAAGTAGATCTGCCTACGAAGCTTGCTTACGGTTTTGGTGCTGTCGCTAATGGTGCTAAATCAAATGGGTTTAATTACCTGCTACTTTTTTATTACAGCCAAGTAATTGGCCTTCGCGCTGACCTAGTCTCTCTCGGAATCATGATAGCGCTGATATTCGACGCGTTTTCAGATCCTCTTGTGGGTTACATCTCAGACAATTATCACTCACGATTGGGACGTAGACACCCTTTTATGTACGCGGCTGGATTGCCAGTTGCCGTCGCCTATTATTTTCTTTGGGCGCCTCCTGAATGGGATCAGGCATCATTGTTTTTATATTTCGTTTGTATGGCGGTACTTATTCGAACGCTCATCACCTTTTACGAGATACCTGCAACAGCGCTCGTCGCTGAATTGACTGAAGATTACGATGAAAGAACTGAAATGATGAGTTTTAGATATTTCTTCGGCTGGTGGGGGGGGCTAACTATGGCTGTTTTAAATTACTTAGTCTTTCTTCCCGAGAGTAAAGGCGGCCTAGAATACGTTGAAGGATGGTCTAATTACGGTCTAGCCGCCTCCATTCTCATTTTCTTCTCAGTCTTTATTTCCTCATTGGGGACTCATCGCCATATACCCAATTTAAAAAAACCTCCCCCCAGAGCTCCTTTTAATCTAACTCGGACCGCGTCTGAATTGAAGGAAACGCTCTCAAACAGATCTTTTTTTTCTTTGTTCTTGTCTGCCCTTTTCGTTGCTGTCGCCGGGGGTGTGTCCGCCGCTTTGTCGATTTACTTCTCGCGTCATTTTTGGGAATTTACTAGCACGCAAATTGGATACATGAACTTACCTTACTTTTTATCAGCGCTTCTTGCTTTATTTTTTGCGCCTGCGGTCTCTCGGTCTCTGGGGAAAAAAACAGGAGCGATGCTAGTGTTCGGACTTGCAATAGCGCTTGCTCCTTTACCTTATATCTTGAGAATGATTGAGTTGTTCCCTCAGAACAATACATCAGAACTCTTTTGGCTTTTAATGGTGTTTAATAGTTTTGAGGTCATGCTGATGATTATGGCGTCTTCTTTGGTAGCGGCAATGATAGCCGATGTCGTGGAAGACAGTGAATTGAAGACAGGGCGACGATCAGAGGGCATTTTCTTCGCAGCGAATAGTTTTGCTCAAAAAGCAGTTAATGGTTTAGGAGTCGTTGTCGCTGGTCAAATATTGGCTTTCATTCAATTTCCAACTCAGGCGAAACCAGGCGATGTCCCTGCTGAGGTTATTTTTGACTTGGCGTTCTTTTACGTTCCGGTCTTAATGATTTTTTATTTAGCAGCTCTGTCGGTTCTGTCACTATACAAGATCAACCGAGAGAGTCATTCTGACAACTTGCGGCTTCTCTCTGGCGACAAGACTAATAATTAGTCGACGATGGAAAGCGAAAAGCGGCATTCACTCCCTTGTAATATCTTAAGTACTATGAGTTACTTATTGGAGTTGACTACAAAAACTCTAAAGCACTTGGAAAAGCAATGAACGAAAAATCCTCTGATGATTCTATGAACCGCGTCAAATGTCCTATGTCTTTACAAGATGTCGATCTTTTTGGACCGGGGGCCCAAGAGCATTGGTATGATGCATACCCTATTCTTCACCAAGACGCCCCAGTTTATAAACTGGAGGGTGAAGGTTTGTTGCCCGGTACAGATGCTTATGTCCTTACGAAGCATGAAGACATTAACACGGTGGTGAGAGATCCCGAGAGGTTTCCCCCGCTGATGATGGAAGCTATTCAGGAGATGGCTGATACGGGAGTGGATGTCGAAAAGGTCCCTAATCTTAACGCAATGTCTGCGTCAATGGTGACGTTGCGCCCCGATATGGAAATGTGGAGGTTACATAAGCAAGAGCTTACTGATCCTTGGGTGGGGCCAGGTGCAAAAAGACACACGGAGATGATTACTCGCCATGTTGACGAACTGATTGATAATTGGATAGATAAGGAGGAGGTTGAGTTCATAAGCGAGTTCGCAAGACCCCTTCCCCAGCGAGTGATGGCTAGCGTCTTGGGGTTCCCTCATGAGGATATCCCTCGTCTAGCTGAATGGGGAGAGGCACAGGTTAAGTCTTTCGTTTACGGGAAAGGTCACCTGAACAAGTTGACCGACGATGAGATAAAAGAGCAGTTCGTATTGTTAGATGGTTTTAAGGAGTACGTCCAGCAGCAAGTTGAGGATAAAAGAAGAAATCCCAAGGATGATATGATCACTTTTCTAACGGAAGTAACCTATTCACCGCTGGGACGAAAGCTCACCGATCTTGAGGTAAATGGAGTTGTTTACGCAATGATAATTGGTGGCCTTGAAACGACTCAATATGCTATTGAGGAACAGGCCCAATTAATTTGTGAACATCCAGGCTTATTTGGGCGGTTAAAATCTGGTGGTCCCAAATTAATTCGGCAGTTTACTGAGGAGGGCATGCGCATGCGATCTCCGACCCAGGGGCTTTCAACGAGGCGAACTAGTCAGCCTGAAACTTTCCAAGGAGTGACCATTCCTGCGGGGACGGTTTTGCATTTGCGTTGGGCTGCCGCCAATATAGATCCAGATGAGTTTGAATGTCCTTTCGAGCTTCGTTTAGATAGAAAAGCGGTCACGAGACATCTGACTTTTTCTGCAGGTCCGAGAGTCTGCCCGGGTGCTGGTATCTCTCGAATAGAGCAGCAGGTAGCGTGGGAGCGTCTCACTGAGAGGCTAAGCGATATTCAATACGCACCTGAAAATAAATTGCTGCATCAACCAGGTATTATGCTCGGCACTCTTAAACTCAACCTTCTAATAGAGGCTGCTAAAAAAGGAAGTTGAGCTTATTGTTTTTAATATTTATCAGATTTTCGCGAGGCTTATTTGCTCATTGGGCGATAGGAGATGTTCAACTCTTTTAGCCAGCCTAATTCCCTTTTCTTGATAGTTTCTAGGAATGACTTCCAATTTTGCTCGCTGGTGTCGGGGTTCCACGCTCTCTCTGCAAATGAGATTAATCGGGGGAATAGATAATAATCCATCTGCTTAGAATCTATGACCGTCTCTGACCATAGCTGAGCTTGCAGTCCGATTACGCGGGTCCTCATTTTCTGAGACATTTCCCAACTCGTCAACGGATCAAATTTATAAATATCTTCCGTATCGACATATGAAGCCCATGGAAGCCCGGGCTCATCAGGTTTCATACAGTAGGGCATGTCAAAGTAATAATAGCTGGAGTTACAGATGATGAAGGGACGCTCACTTGTTTCAATATTTTTTAATTGTTCTGATCTATCATCGTTTAATAGCCATACGCTCGTGTAAGATTTCCCCCTATCCGCTTTGACATGATTCACCATTTCGTGCCAAAAACCTACACTAGTATTTGGAGCAATCTCGGAAACCGTCAACGCTGCTCTCTGACAGTAATATTTGAGCAAAGCTTCTCTGGCCTTGGTTCGATCTCTTGAATTAGCCGTATCCCATTCTTCATCCCAGATATCCAATGCATGACAAATCGGCGATTCTAACCAAGCTCCCGCCGGAATTTCGTCGCCCCCGAGATGAATTGCCTTGAATTCTACATTGGCTTGATCGTAAAGATTTTTGATTTCTTTCACGACAGTTCTGAGGAACCTGTAAGTATCCTCACATCCAACATTAATGATATTTTGCTTGAAGCCTTGCGCTGATGTGTGCAGTGATCTGTCTTCTGGATCTGCTAATTGCCAATCGCTGTTCTCTAATGATCTTAGTATTGCATTTGAATGTCCGGGCAAGTTGATTTCTAAAATTATTTCTACGCCTCTTAATTTCGAAAATTTTAGTAAATCAATGAACTCTTTCTGGCTAAAGAATCCTCCGGTGTCGCAATGGCCGTCTCCCCAGGCGGGTGCTAAAGCTCTTCGCTCCCCAAAATGATTGAATTGTTCATGCGATCGTGTGCCTCCGATATTTGCGAGCTCGGAGATTGCCAAAATTTCAAGTCTCCACCCCTCGTCGTTACTCATTCCGAGCTGTAGCTTATTCATTTTATAAGATGCCATCGACTCAATGATTTTTTTGACTTGCCTAGGCTTTTGAAAATGGCGAGCAAGATCAATCATTAGACCTCTGTATTCCATAGAGCTGGAATCAATGATTTTTAAAAGCGGCAGTGTTAAGTCCTCTTTGTCCGAAAGGATTTGCCGAAAACTATGAAGTCCCCAAACAATTCCACGAAAACTTTTTGCTTTGAGGGAGGCCTCTCTGGGTTTCGTTTCTAATTGATAGTCGCAATCGATACTTGGATCTTTTCTGACCTTTAAACGGTAGGACCCCTCGCCCGCCCCAAAAGTTCGTATCAATTCATTTACAGCCTCTTTCTCATCATTTTTAAGATTTGTTTCGACCTTGATTCCATCAATTTGAGTTTCTTTCCCTAAGTGCTCGATTTTCCTTGGTGTAGGAATTATCACCGGGTAAGCTCTTTTAAGATTTGTTTCTTTCGATTTCAACGTTGTCTTTTTAAAGAGTTTAGCTCCCATTCTCGGTTCAGTAAGAGGCACTAGGTCAGGCTCCTCGAGATGAGGCTCGCCTAACAATAACTCTTTCCCATCTTTAAATTGAGTCAGATAAAACCCTTGACGTTTGAGGAGTTGCATCCCGGACAGAAGCCAATTTTCAATTCTAATTCTGATTTCCTCCCCGTGGGCTAGGCTTCTCCAATTCTCATTTGGTGATATATATCCATACCTCCCCTCTAAATGGATCTTAGATATCGATTTCTCATTCGAAGAAGGCGTCAATCCCATTGACGAGTAGAGTCTCCAGTTCGACCCAAGCGGATTGTCATCTCTATTTTCGATTATTAGGAAAGTCAAAATCTCTTCATTTTGGCGATCCTCAATAATTTGAACAGATATTTTTTTAGGGTTGATTTTTTTCATATAATTTAGAGAGGTACATTACGACAACATCTCTTGTCGGTCTGCCTTTAACACCATAGGAGAAATCAGAAAGGCACCCAGCATAATCATGAATACCGAAAATCCTCCTGCAAGGCCAAATCCTCCCGTATCGATGAGTACTCCCCCGATAAAGGGCGCGGCGCTTGTGCCAGATAAAACGAACGCTACATGAGAAGCTGCCAATTTTCCTGAGCTATCTGTTCTGGCTAGGCACCCCAAGAAGATGGGCATGATGGCGGTAGGAAGTGTCGCAAAAATCGGAACCACCAAAAAATATTGCCAAGCCGAGTCGCTGATCGACAATGCTGTCGTAGCCATTGCGAGCAAAATCACCAAAATCAAGATAGGAAAAAACGCTCGTACTCTGGTGCCTATCCAACCCGCAATCAAAGGTAGAACGATTCCAAGAGAGCTTCCAACCATAAAGATATAACCTATATTCTCAGCACTTATTCCAATCTCTCGACCTATTCTGACTATGAAAAGGCCTACTGAGCCGTGGCCGAAAAACATTATTCCTATCCCAAGAAGGGCGAACCAACCGACTCGCAGGTTTTCTGCAGATTGATCCATAGCTTGAGATTTTTGCTCATTGTTATGAGGGGTTCTGAATGCGATAAGCACGGCAAAAAGAGCACAAACTCCATAAACTAAGTAAAGCCCATCTATCCCCGTTAAATTAAAATAACTGGAAAAAGCAAAATCCAGGCCCATCGCCCGGGGCAAAGTAAATGCCATGACGACGCCCATAAGACCGACTGCTGAGTTGATTACTCCAAAATTTATATCTGGCTTATCGCTTCTGGCAATTCTCCCAGCACAAGTCGCTGCTACCGCCCCTAGTGCTAATCCTGTTGGAATTCTGAAAAACGCAAGATGCACCGGGTCGGTGGCAAGAACACTTAAAAGATTGAATAGGAATATTACGCTTGCACCAATAAAAAAAACTTTTTTGGAGTTTGCTATATGGGTGAGTCTTGCGAAAAAAAAATTTCCCAAGGCGATGGAGAACATTTCCAACGAGATCAATTTTCCTGCATCTGCATTGGTTAAATTGAATGATTCTTTGATTCCATCGATATTGAATGCCATCCCTAACGAAGCTGCGAAGCAGCAAATTAAAACAAAGGCTATTGAGGCAACTTCGGAGGCTTTGAGACTTTCTGGGTGTGACATGCTCGCTATCTTCCCTGAAACTTTTCCAGACAAATTAGTTCAGTTTTATTCCACAAGGTTGAAGTCGATTTAGTTAAGATTTTTATGACTCTTACAGCGAGGTTCCACCATCAACGGGTAAGATGGCTCCTGTAATTCCTGAACCTAATTCCGAGCAAAGGAAGACAGCCAACCCTGAGACTTCATCGGTTGTGTTAAGCCTTTTAATCGAAGCTTCTTGAGCGTAGTTTTGCTTGAACTCTTGGTAACTTATTCCCATCGACTTTGCAGCATCTGATCCTTGCTCCATCATTAAGTCAGTCTCGACTGCACCCGGACTGATAGCATTACATGTGATGCCTTTAGCTCCATTTTCAAAAGCCACCGCTTTTGTAAACCCGTTCATCGCGTGTTTAAAAGTTATATAGTGAGAGACGTTTTCTTTATTAGCTTGTCTACCTTCAACGCTCGAAATGTTGATTATTCGCCCCCAACCTCTTTGGAGCATGTTCTTAAGAGATGCTCTTGTAGCCCAAAAGGTTGAGTGAAGTATCCATGCTGCTGCATTTTCCCAAGCTTCATCGGATAAATCTGAGACAGGTGCGAATCCCCCAGAACCTCCAGCATTATTAACCAAAATATCTATCTGCCCGAACTTTTCTATCGTCTGCGAAATGAAATTCTCTACCTCTGATTGCTTCCGCACGTCTCCTTTTATAAACGTCACCGGTTGGTTTACCCCAATCTCCTTTATAGCCTGCTGACCTTTGTCTTCATTTCGGCCATTTATGGCGACTGATGCTCCTGTTTTAAGCAGAGCTTCTGCAATACCTCGTCCGATACCTCTGCTTCCACCAGTAATGGCAGCGACTTTCCCTGACAGGTTTATATCAATACTCATCAACCTTTCCTCTTTCGGTATCCGTTATAATCCTCTAATCTTGCCACAAAAACTTAGTCTTTAAACAAAAGAATTGAAATTTACTGCTAGGGAAGTTAGATGCAAGGCGACATAAGTCAACTAATAGAAAACAACAAAGCATGGGCAGAAGGGATTACTTCAAGAGATCCGAATTTTTTTGATCATTTGTCTTCACATCAAAGTCCCCAATTTCTTTGGATAGGTTGTTCAGATAGCAGAGTGCCTCCAAATCAGATTGCCGGGGCTCTCCCTGGAGAAATATTTACGCATCAGAACGTCGGTAATTTAGTTCAACTTAATGATGTGAATTGTATGAGCGCGATTAAATTTGCTTTGGAGCAACTAGAGGTCACTGATATTGTTCTTTGCGGCCACTATGGCTGCGGTGCAATTAAAGCTATCATAGAAAACACGGCAGAAGGCATATTAAAAAAGTGGCTAGAGCCGATTGCGCATTTGTACCAGAAAAATAAAGCAGGACTTTCGGATCTTTCTGCTGAATTAGCGTACAAACGATTAGTTGAATTGAACGTTTTGGCTCAAATCAATTCATTGTGCAGATCGGGTTCAGTGCTAGACCGTTGGACTAATAAAAATAATTTAAATATCCACGCACTTGTTTATGACGTTGGAAATGGGTTGTTAAAAGATCTTGGAGTTAACATCTCGTCCAAGGACGACCTTTTTGAGTTTCAGAGAAGCGCGTACTTTTAGGAAGAAGAGTATCACTAATTAAAGATAACTAATCGAACAAGCTGGATTGATAAATGGATAACATTGATATTTTAATTGTTGGCGCTGGGATTTCTGGGATAAGTGCGGCGGTGCATCTAAAAAAAATGTGTCCTCAAAAAAATGTGAGGATCATTGAAGCAAGAGCTTCTATTGGCGGAACATGGGATTTATTTCGTTATCCTGGAATTCGCTCTGATAGCGATATGCACACTCTCGGTTTTAGTTTTAAACCATGGCGAGATGCGAAGTCGATAGCAGACGGTCCCTCTATCCTAAAATATGTCAACGAAACGGTCGAAGAGTATGGGCTGTTTGATCAGATTCAGTTCAACAGTCGTCTCACGAAAGCGGAATGGGATTCAGCCACCGCCCAATGGACCATCGAAGTCGATGGACCAGCCAGCGAGTTAAAAACTGCCAAATGTAAGTTCTTAATGATGTGTGGCGGTTATTACGATTATGAGAAACCTCACGATCCCGGTTTTAAGAACACTGACATCTTCAAAGGCCAGCTCATACATCCTCAATTTTGGCCCAGTGATTTTAAGCATGAAGGAAAAGAAATCGTGGTCATAGGAAGTGGGGCGACAGCCATGACGCTCGCGCCCGCGATGGCTGATAGCGGAGCGAAGGTCACAATGGTTCAAAGGTCTCCGACATATGTTGCTTCCAGACCTGATAGAGACAAGGTAGCCAACTTTTTAAGAAAAATCTTGCCCGCTCCAATTGCTTACTCGATCACCCGTCTAAAAAATACTAAGTATCAAGAGTATCTGTACAAGCAAAGCAGGAAAGCCCCTAAAGTACTTAAGCAGATTTTATTGGATTCGGTTAGAAAGCACCTGGGGGTTGAGATGACAGAGAAGCATTTCACACCAAGTTATAATCCATGGGATCAGAGACTTTGCCTAATACCTAATGGAGACTTATTTCGAGCGATAAAACGCGGCGATCTAGATATTAAAACGGAGGAGATAGACTCTTTTGTTGAGAATGGACTGAAATTGTCATCTGGTGAAGTGCTTCCAGCAGATGCAATTGTTACAGCTACTGGTCTCAGGATGAAGGTGCTCTGTGGCGTTGAGGTAACAGTTGATAAAAAGAAAATTGATCTGTCGGAAAGCTACACGTATAAGGGTATGATGTTTTCAAAAATCCCAAACCTCATCCAGACCTTCGGATATATTAACGCTAGTTGGACGCTACGAGCGGATCTCACCTCAGAGTATGCTTGTCGACTTATTAATCATATGGAGTCTGTCGGTGCAGACTTTGTGATTCCAACATTGTCACAAGAAGACTTGTCAGAGGTACCTAGAGACTGGATCGAAGATTTTCCGTCTGGATACATGAAAAGGGCGATGCATCTTTTCCCAAAGCAGGGCAACGGTCCTTGGCAAAATACACAAGATTTTTCAAAAGATAAGAAAATGATTCGCCGATCCCCTATCGATGATCAGTCTCTAGTTTTTTCGAGCATGACTGCCAGCTAATTAAGCCGCCTCAACATGGTTGAGGATTATTCTGCTAAAGATTTTATTAGGTCCATTAAGTTCTTGTCTTCGCCGAGACTTCTGGCGGTCCCGATAAGAACTGTTCGGTTGTGTTCACCTTTGGGAAAATATTGGCTGGCACCGGCACCTCAAGAAAATCACAAAGTTTTTCCCAACCTTCTCCGGTTTCGAAGACGAGCAACCGTTCCGCCGGGACCTCTTTAATTACCTGTTCATTGTGCTTTTCGAACTTCCCGATAACATATGACCGGTCATCCATTTTGTCTTGGAAAACCCACTCCCAAATCATTTCCATCGCCCACTGTCCAAACTCCCTCTCTTTCTTTTCCTTAGATTCGGTAAATTTCTTTGAGCTAGGATAAATAGTATTCATGATACTTTCGTACCACGCTGAGGGGTCTCTCAGGGTCAAGAGTATTTTGCTGTCCGGAAACGCTTTTGCTTGTTCACGCCAAAAGTTGCAAGACGGCCAGTCTACCGAAGCTTGATAGCCCTCGAAAAGGGCAGACCAGTCTGTATTGCCTTTATTTTTTGCTTCAGACCATAGTTTCGGATGGCTGGGGTTTTTTCTTACTTCGATCATGTGGTAGCAGGCTGAGAAACCAAGTTCCTCGAGCGCAAATTTCATTGACAAAGTTCCGGTCCTTCCAAAACCGGCTCCAACAATTTTCAAAGTCATACTGTCGCCTTTTTTCTAAAAGTATACCACTCTGAGTAAACCGAGTTCGGTAATAAAACTCAGGTTGAAAAAAAGTAGGGTAACTTGTGGTGACTTTTTAATAAATTATATGTTGTTATTGCTCATACGGTTACCCAACATGAGAAAAAAAATGAATGAAGTAGTGATTGAACAGAGAACAAACGTGAGATGGATAAAGCTAAACAGACCCCACGTAATGAATGCGATTACCTCCGAAATGTTGGCAAGCTTAAATGAGGAGTTAAAAAAGGCTGATGAGGATAAAGACACACGAGTTATCGTTCTAACTGGCGAAGGGAAAGGGTTTTGCTCTGGTCTAGACCTAAAGCAAGCGGCTTCGGGAGAGGGCATTGGTGGTGCCGAGCTTGCTAACGCTGGCGCAAGGCACTACTCGACACGAGAGATTTGTACAGTAACACTCCAACGAATCGATACGCCAGTAATTGCCGCGTTGAACGGACCTGCGGCAGGTTACGGGTTAGATCTAGCGCTTGGTTGCGACATTAGAATTATGTCGGAGCGGGCAAAATTAATGCCAGGGTTTGCGAGGATGGGAGTAATACCGGAAAGTGGAGGTACCTGGTACTTGCCAAGGCTTTTAGGCTGGGCAAAAGCCTGCGAAATTGCAATGTTGGGAGAGACTCTTTCGGCTAGCGAGGCCGAATCTTGTGGCCTAGTTAACAAAGCCGTTGCTGAGCAAGATTTCGAGGATACAGTAAACCAATGGGCAGAAAAAATTGCGGCAAATGCCCCACTTGCTATTCAAGAAATGAAGAGATTATTTAGGCACGGCCTTACTCAGGATTTTGAGAGTCATTCACACCACGTCCTTATGTCGGTGATGAACCTTTTTAAATCCGAGGATTTTAAGATAGGGGTTAAATCTTTCGCGACCAGGGCTGAACCAAAATTCATTGGCAAATGATCTTTCCTTGTCTCAACGAGGCTAAGATTTATGATATGCTGTAAACAAAATAAGTAGTGGAGAGGAAAATGGCAAAAACTCATGATCATGAAATGGTTTCGATCTACCCTTTTAATGATGATGAAGTTGATCAGATGATGACAACGGCTTCTGAAGCAGTATTAATGTGGGGGACAAAAGACGGATGGCCGGTTGGGGTCACGCATGCGTTTGTATGGCACGAGGGAAAAATCTGGATAACCTTTTCGGAACATCGTCATCGTACCGCGGCGATCCGTCGTGACAATCGAGTGTCTGTAAATGTTAGTTCACAAAGCTACCCCGAGGGAGCATCTCAGGACCTGCCTGGCGGTGCTATCACGTTCAAGGGTACGGGGGAATTTTTTCAAGACGATGAGACTAAAAAGTGGTTCTATACAGCGCTCTCAAAAAAAGGAAATCCGGACAACAAAGAGGGGGAAGATTTCTTCTACAGTCTGTTGGATTCTCCCTTACGGATAATTCTCGCCGTAACGCCAACAAAAAAAATAATGTATAACGCAAAAACAGCGGGTAAGCATATGGCGGGTGTCGCTGACGAAAGTGAGTTAGGCGCTCCTTTGTCCGTCGATAAAGAGCGAATGAATAAGCTTCGTTTAGAGAAAGGCTTAGAGGAAAGGCACGAAGTCTAGCTCAGACACTTCCGGGGTTCTGTTTCACGAGAAATAGGCCCCGCAAATGGCTTTCAGGCAGCTTTTTAGAAAAGTGAGAAACCGAAAGTGTCGAGATAACAGAAATCAGTTCCCCCATAAACGCGCAAGAATAAGGATTAGGGCCTTCATTGTACAGCCACCTGGCTACATAAAACGCAGAAGATTCTGGCGAAAACCAATTCGGATCAACCCACTGCGCATGTAAAAGCACGAATGTTAAAAACCCAAGAACCAAGCCGGAATATGCGCCTGCTTTCGTGACCCCTCGCCACAAGGCGCCAACCACTAGTGGTCCAGCGAATGCTGCCATCATACCTCCGGTTCCTATCCAGACAATCAACGCAACATTTTTATCCATTAATCCCCAAGCTAGGGCCATGCAAAAAACCAAGATACCCATTGTTGATACTCTAGATATCCTGAGCACTCTTCTATCAAGTTCTTCTTTATTTAAATCAGGTGACACTATGGGAACTAGAGTCCGCCTGTAAATATCATTAGCTATAATTTGAGACGAAGAAACAACTAGTCCGTCTGCAGTACTCATTACTGCTGATAGAACCCCTATGCCAATCAGCGCTGCTAGCCAATCAGGAAATAATTCGATAAATAGTAAAGGAAGTGCTTGGTTAGGGTTTGCCCCTGGAAGGTATAAATCTGAACCGAAATGAGCCCTTGCAAGTAGCCCCCCAAAACCCATCATCCCCAAAAGAAGACCAAAAAAGAAGGCAAGTTTTATAAATTGCATTTGGCTCCCATCAGATTTGAGGGCCCACAGCTTGTTTCCCAAGTGAGGCAAAAGTCCTAATGGAAGATGCGCAAAGGCGATCACGAAAATTGACCACCACGAATGATATAAAGGTGTGCCTCGATTCAGAGGAGATGTTAAAACCGGATCTTGATTTTGTAAATTCTGGATAATACCAGCAAAGCCGCCACCAATACCAAAACCTAATAGAGTTAATAAAATCACAACCGTTGCAAGAACTATCATCATAGCTCCTTGCAGGCCGTCGGTAAGAATATCGGCGTGAGCGCCGCCGGCCACGACATAGAAGAGCAAAACTGCCGTCGTTATTCCCAAAGCCCAGCGTTCGTCCAGACCTAACATGAGTTGGAATATGACTACGCCAGAAACAAGCTGTCCTGCTAAATAAAAAAACAGAATCAAAGAGAGCAACGCAACTAAAATACGTATTCCATCTGATTGATAACGGTCCCCAAGGTACTCTGGAATAGAGCGATTACCAAAACGATCTCCTGCAGTCGCAACGAGTCGCATTGATATTAGCACCCCGAAATATACCCCGATTGGATACAGGAAGTTGCTCCATTGGGCAGCAAGACCCCATTCATAAGATAGGGCCGGTTGTCCTAGGAAAGTAGCGCCACTTGCTGTAGAGGCAGCAAAGGCAAGTGCTAAGAAAAAAGGACCGTAAGATCCTCGTGCCGTGGCAAAGTCATCCGCGTGCTTGATTTTTTTTTGGGTATAGATACCAATCCCTAGCATAAGCGCCACGTAAAAAGCGAGGAAGACCCAAGACCATTCCATTAAATCCATGATTAATATTATTGCTTTAACGTGGTGATATAGTAGGACAAATTAAAAAATTTGGGGATAGAAAATGTTAAGTAAGTTCGATGACTTTCCAATCCATCAAACCTCCGAGCCGTTGATGGTGCCAAATACGAGCGATAGGAATTTTTATAATCGGACTTGGTTCAATGGTTATGCTCCTGATGGGTCCTTCTATTTTGGGATTGGAATAGCCATTTACCCTCATAGGGGAATAATGGATTGCGCTTTTAGTGTTGTTAGACCGAACGAGCCTCAGTACTGTTTCTTTGGTTCTAGAAAAACCCCCAAAGATCACTCCGAGACTATCGTTGGCCCCTTTGAATTAAAAATAACCTCACCAATGCGCAGTGCGAAAGTATCGTTAAGGAGCAACATAAGCGGTTTGTCCTGCGAATTGGTCTTTGAAGCAAAAACTCAGCCCATTCAAGAAGCAAGACAAGTTCTATGGTCGGGATCTAGGCGAATAATGGATGCAACACGTTTCGCTCAATTTGGTCAATGGACTGGAGAGATAAAAACACCGAGTGGAAAAATTGAAGTAATTCCAAGTGATACAATTGGCACTAAAGATAGAAGTTGGGGAGTTAGGAACGTTGGGGAGCCAGAATTAGGCGGAGCACCTAAACTTCCCAGTGGAATCTGTTTTATCTGGGCTCCCTTGGTTTGGAACGATTATGTCAGTCACGCAATCTTTTTTGACGATAAAGATGGTTTCCCGATAGTTCGCGAGGGTTTAGAGGCGCCACTTTATGAGGTTAAAACAATCAGTGAGAAGATTGACGAAGATATCATTACCAAATTCGCCGCCTCACACAGCCTAGACTACGAGAAAAATACTCGTTGGGCTCAAAAGGCTGAAATTGCTTTTACTAATCTTGATGGCGATAAAAAGATCATCTCTTTAAAACCGCGACTGCGATTCATGATGAAGGGATTGGGATACGGTCACCCCGAGTGGAAGCAAGGCGTTTGGAAAGGCAATCTTGAGATCGGGCAGGACTGTTTCGAGTCAGAAAAACTAGATCCGCTGTTGCCAGAGAACCTTCATATACAGCAAGTAGTTGGCGCTAATGATGGACAGAATCAGGGTGTTGGAGTTCTCGAACAGATTATCTTTGGTCCATATAGCCCAGCTGGATTCAAGGGCTTTAATGATGGTTTTTCAGAGAGTTAAACACATATGAAGATTAGTTATAGAGCTTCTTAGGTAACGTGTTTTTCTTTATATTCCTTAAAGCTTGAGTTGAGGTCATTTTCACATAGACCGAATTGCTTCAGGTTGTAGTGGTGTGTTCCATGTTTTCCTTTCGGATGTTGATCTAAATAATTCTTGATTAAGTGAGTGTAATTGTCTCCGATCGTCAAATCGCAATGTATGCCGATTTCTCTCAGAGAACGCAGCGGATCAAGAATTAACGTTTTATAGTTTATATCTATGAAGCGAGCATTTTTTTCCGGATTTTCGGCTCTATATTTCATGGTCGCAGATATCCCACTAAACCACTGGTTCTTGACATCGGCCCCGATCTCTTCCTTTACCGCGCAGCTGGTGAATGGTTTCCTGATATGAAAAAACAGACTGGCCATGCTTGGAATAACTTCCGAGGGATCCCGATGAAGATGTATAATTTTCGAGTCTGGGTATTTTTCGAATAATGCCGGCATAGATAAAAGGTGTCCGGGTGCTTTTAAAATCCACCTTTTCGGCGCCTCTGTTTTATGAGCCTGCAGACACTTTAAAAAGATTTCGTGATAATGGTATGCGGGTTGCCAATCGCACTGCTTTAACCAATCATTATAATTTTTAACATTATTCGCAGCATGAAACTGCATTGAACGCAGAGATGCTGCTTGCATTGTTATGCACTCATGAGGCTGTTCGGGGCCCAAGCGATGCACTGCCTTAAACCCCGGCGATAGCGTATTTAAAGTAATTATCTGCCCTTTTGCTAACCATCTCCGAAAAAGATCTGCAGGAGAGTTCTCAGGCACAAAACTAGTTTCCCAAAACAAAGGCGCCCGAAGATCTGAATGCATAGCCATCATTTCGTGAAGCAACGTTGATCCGGTGCGAGGAAGCCCTACTATAAATATGGGTCTATCGATTCTTTGCTCAGATGTCCCTTGGCTTTTGTAGAAAGCGTTAAGTCTTAAACGGTTGCTGAGCATCCTGTGAAGATAGGTCCACGCTGCGATTTTGCCCAAGCGATTTAAGTTCGCGCCTGTTCGGTAATCACTGGTCAATATTTCCATGGGTTCAATGAAGTCCTCTTCACCAAAATCCTTCAGACCCGTTGTGAACATTGCGCTCTTTAGTATTTTTTTGTTATCGAAAAGCATATAACTCGAGGACAACTCATTTTTCTCAAACTAGCCAGCCATATTTTTAGTTTCGCGGACTTTATAACTTTGAGAGAATATCACCTCCAAAATTTCTAGGCGAATCGAAAAATCGTGAAATTCTTCACTCTCGCATCTGAAGATGGCGCGGCAATTCCATGTTATGAGTGGGGAATTTTGAAGCCTAAAGGGGTTTTTCAGATTATCCACGGAATGGGCGAGCACTCAAAACGATACGATTGGACCGCCAGACAACTAAATAAAGCTGGATACTGCGTCATTGCCAACGACCAAAGAGGGCACGGAGGCGCAATCAGAAAAATACCAGGAGACATGGGGGTAGATGGTTGGATGCAATCTCTGAAAGATGCTTATAGGGTAAATTCCTTTATCAGAGACCTTTATTCAAACCCCAAGATTTTCATGTTCGGCCATAGTATGGGTTCTTCTATCGCAATTCATTACGCATGTTTGTACGGTAACTCCATAGACTCGTTGGTTCTTTCTGGCCCCCCAGGGTTCTTGAGTAGATTTCGTTTTTTTTTAATTAGGTTTTTATTGAAGCTTGAAAGTTTCTCTGTAGGTAAAGGTAAAAAGAGTAAACTTATGCAAAAAATATTATTTGAAAAGCCTAATGAGAGCTTCAAAAACATGGGTTCAACAGGGTTTGAATGGCTTTCTCGTGATGAAGAGGCAGTCGCTAAATATGTTTCCGATGACAAATGTGGGTTCGTTCTTACGATTGATTCACTTTCAAAGATGTTTGAGGGAATGAAGTTAAGTCAGAGCGCCGTTATGCTAAAACGCATCCCTAGGTCCTTGCCAATCAGTATACTAGCTGGGGAAGATGATCCTATTCATCGAAAAGGGGCGGGAATCTCGGCTATGATTAAGAAATATAGCCAAATTGGACTAGAA
>CAJXEC010000037.1 GCA_913052165.1 uncultured Rhodospirillaceae bacterium | reverse complement strand
TCGAGCAACACTCGGAGCAGCAGCCCTGCCCTCGCTATCCTATGCTTTTGACGACTTTATTCCCACTTCATCTCCGTCCGGTATACCCAACCCGTTGCGATCTCATGGAGAAAGCCTGCCATGACGTTTTAATCCTGGGTAGGGATAGAAAGGATGGGCAGTGGCGAACAAAAAAGTGGAGTTACCCGATTAAGAAAACTTATCGTCAGGTTCTCACCATCTCAGCGTCTTCGTCTTCTCTACGAGGAACACATCGAGTTTCCATCTTTATAATTGGCAAGCCAAAGCTGAACGCCTTTGCTGACTTCTCACATTGAGCTTTGCTTTCTTGAGGGATTTTCATCTCAAAGACTTTCTGTTTTTCGCCAATAACTGGAGAACCGAAGGTGATGAGGATTATCAGCATATATTTCATTAGGCGGCGCTCAATAATAAAATGACTGTCGTGGGTTCGCCATCTTGGACATTAGCCAGGAAGACAAAATAGCAGTCTGTCTAGACCGATAATTTTGTTCGTTTTGCTCTCGGAGCCAGCATACTCTCAATATGTATCCTTCCGCAGCAACCTACCCTCAAAGTACAGATGCCAAAGATCGCAGCCAAGCCATTTAAGCCTATCGCCATTTGGTTCTGTGCAAGTGACGGTCCATTCGGATCATGCCCGGTCACCGGCCGCCCAATGGCTATGAATTTCCCATGCCATGTCGGGAATAGATGAAAATCGCTGCCTTATCATCTCACTGATTGCAGCCTTGCCATGCAACGTTAAACCGTCTGGAGGAGTGCCGCGTGACAAAACCCATACTGAGTTTTCGGCAAAATGTTCAAGTATGCAATCAAAATCGTGGTCTTTACATGCGTTGCAAATAATTTCAATGGTTTTCCTGTTGCGAATTTCAATATCTGTAATGTGTTTCGTCAGTTAAGTCTCAGTTTGTTATGACTTTTCATTTTTATAGCAAACAACAAGTAAGAAACAGAGTTTACCGAGTAACATCCTGTTAGTTTTGGTTTAAAGCTCGACAAACAGTGGCTCGACTAATGTCTAAAATTTTTGTAATCGCGGTCGGACCCATACTCGACTCGAGAAGCTCTAGGATAAGAGTTTTATCCACACTTGGTTTTGGAAGGCAAATTTTAGTTTGCGAAATAATGTGGTAGAAACTTTGGAAACTTCTTGAAAGAATGGAAGACTACAGTCGTAATTTTTTAGAGGTAATAGGGGCGGCATCACATGACTCAATATCAAAATAGGGCTTTTAATCAGTTCATCACAAATATGCATGAACTCTTTGCTAAGAAGTTGCCTGAGGTTCAACAATGGGAGGGAGTGAAACCGCTGTTGAGCTCGCTGTTAGAGGATCAAGAATTTCAACGAAAATCTAGAGACTGGGTGAAAAAAAAGGGCCGGGAATACATACTTCATCATGACACCAAGTACGACTTTTTCGTCGGTGCTCTGGTTAGAGAGCCTAAACATGTAGCAATGGCACATGACCATGGTCCAACCTGGACAATCTATGGCGTTCTTGATGGTGATGAGATTACTCATATTTATGAACGTTTGGATAATGGCGAGAATGAGGGATATGCAAAGCTCGAATTAAAAACAAGAACCGAAGCTCCAGCTGGCAGCGTGGACGTTGTTCCGCCTTATGTCATTCATGCAGAAAAGGGGAGCAGTGAGAGATCAGTCGCAATTACTGTTAGAACCACGAAGCCCGGAAGTTATGATCAAACGATGTTTAATTTAGAAACTGGGAAGACCGGTATTAGCAGAGGTCTCGAGTTAATCCCCTTGGCGGTCTGACCGGCGATCAGTCCAAGATTTTTTGTCCCTTTCTACGACGAAGGCATATTCTCCTCTGCTTAAATACTTAAGCCATTAATTTTGGCTAAATCGTTCTTTAATGAACCCAATAGAGCTAACCCCTATATGTGTGGCAAGGAAGCAGCGGGAAATTGGGTACTTGACAGTGCTCGTCACCAAAGGAAATCTTAGTCAGTGCTAAACTATTTTGAGCACAGTCTTATTCCACAGCCATGTTTGCGTAATTCTAGCATGGTAGCTCTGGTTCGCTCGGTTACATTGATTTTTCTATCCAGAGTCTTTCTCTCTTTTTTCTATTTCTGAACCAGATTTTATGCGCTTCGAGTGGGTGGGCCCATCAGTGTTAGGAGGGAAATGGTAATTACCATTGAAAGAGCAATCTCGTCTGACTCAGCCAGTTTTTCCGCGTCATCGTAATAACAGATTGCATTGGTATTAGTTATTTCAGCAGCTCGTTTTTCTATACTCCACGAAACTAGTTTCCACATTTCCTGACTGTCGAAAACATCAATTAATTTACATACTTATTCCTTTTTCGGAGCCTCTTTTTTTTTAATAACTATCTATTTTTGGACGGTTCAAGGAGCCGCCCTTCAAGCAAACGACGAATTACCATTAACTCCCTCCGCATTGAGATGAAGATAGCCAGCACCCCGCAAATGATAACCGCAAGAACTACGCCAACAATCAAACCGACAATAAGCCCACCACCACTAAACTGATCATCGAACTGAAACCCAACCGCTCCACCGCCGAATATTAGGAAGAGTGCTATAAAAGCATTCATATAACCGAGTATACTGGCGAGAAAACCATTCATGATTAAAACCTCCCTGTTTTTCGTTTATTCGTTAATCCGGGGGTGATCATAGCAAATCTTTTCAATACCAGATTCAGTATTCCTCTCCGCGATTTTATCGAGGTTTTAGCAACTCAATTCCATCTGATAAACTCCTGGAGACCCTAAATGATATTGTCTTTGTGCTGTTCGGGTTCATTTTTCATGCACCGAACATATTGCCACAAATTACGTTTGGAAGCTCGGATTATATGTCGCGTTTTAGTTTATTGGGTACGCAGGAAATTTGCGGTCTGGTAATCCCCTCTACATTTGTGCCTCTCCTTCAAAATCTCAGGTGAGGCGATAAAAAAGCTGGCGAGTTAAACATCCCCAAATTTTACGGTGCTGAAGTTTTGGAAAACCTTCTTGAGACAGGTGAGGTTTAAAAGTAAATGATAGGGATGGCTAAAATGTCTGTCCAAGTACAAACATAGCCCAAAAACTTCTATTTTCAGGCGTATATCTCTCCGTCACTAATTTCGCGGTTTTAGGAGAGAAACTGCATCATCTGGCGGCGTGCAACCTACCATGTTGGCCATCATTCCTGTAGCCGTGAAATGCCCAATGGTGTGAATGATTTCTGACATCTTTTTATGTCCCAGTAATTGAGTTGCTTTTGTGAATGAGGCTTTGGTGAGGTTACCTGTGTCTAAAAGTTCTTTAACCATTTCATAAATCGCAGCATCTTCATCCGTAACGAATGGTGGCACATCGTCATCGTTAATCGCTTGAATTATATCCTCGGTCAACCCAGCAGCAAGTGCGGTCTTTGATTGTGCACTCCAGGGGTATGCGGAATTCCAATGTTTCACTGTAAGCAAGGATATAATTCGTACCTGGGAGTTTGTGAGAGAACAGTCTAGCAGGTGCCCACTCGATATATTGTGCAGGTCCCATACGAAAGCCGAGTATGCGTATCCGATCGCCGGACCAAACCCTATTCTCCCGTTATCACCGGAAATTCGATCGAAAATTTCTTTCTGATCGTCATCCATTGCATCTCGTCCTAAAGCCGGAATACGGGTCATGAGGTCGCTCCTGTTAAGCTAAATGTTTTTTAAGGAATTTCGATCACTACATCTTCGGGATGTTCGATAACTCTATAAGTTTTTTGTGGTACCATACACGGTGGGCGTAAAACCTCTCCTGTTCGGATGTCGAAAGCACCGGCGTGGAAGTCACATTCAATCTCGTAGCCATCAAGGAAGCCCTCAGATAGAGACCCGGGCCCATGACTGCAAAGGTCGTCCATTACATAATAATTGCCTTCAAACTGGAATACTGCCACTGACAGGTTGTCTTTCTCTATTTTTAGCCCCTCATCTTCGGGCACTTCATCTTTTCTGCAAAGTGTGAGCGTTGACATTTTTGCCTCAATTTTACTCGTTAAATCACTCGGGTGGATGATTTGACTCCCCCCTTTTTCAACCGTCTTAATGATCTGACGATGATTTTGCAATCTCGCACGACCTGAAGCCAGCCTTGAGAGCATCAGAATCCAAATGGCGGCCGATAAATACTAATTTAGACTTTCTGTTTTGGGATCCCCAACCTCCTTTGAAGTCACCCTCTAACATCATGTTTACCGCTTGGATGACCAGTTTTTCTTCTTTCCCATCTATGGATAAAATTCCCTTGGTGCGAAGAATATTAGATCCCCATTTCGATAGAGTATCTTGAAGCCAGTCCTCTAATTTTTGTGCATCAAAAGAATTTTCGCTAACTAATGAAAGGCTCGTGATCTCAGCTTCATGTATATGATTATGTCTGGAAGTTTCCTCATGATCGTGGTCTTCAATCTCAGTATCCAGCAACTCAGCCTCTACACGGGGCAGCTCGAAATTATGCTGATTTAGCGCCTTCGAGACCTGGAGCTCTCCATGGTTGGTTTTGGTCACGCGGGCAAAAGGATTTATTTTGAGGACTCTTTCCTCAATTTGTCCGAGCCTACCGGACGTTTCTCTGGACTTGTTTATGATCAAGTGATCAGCAAATGCTATTTGATCTGAAACGTCTTTATACTCTTCAATTTGCGAAAGAATGTTAATTGCATCAATGACACAAATCACTGAGTCCAGGCGACACTGGGCAGATATTACCTGATCGACCACTAAAGTTTGCATTACTGGGCTAGGATTTGCGAGGCCGGTGGTTTCAATAATAATCCCATCTAATTCAGGCTCTCTTCTAATTAGACCTCTCAAGCCTTTGATTAGGTCTCCCCTCACAACACAGCAGATGCAACCTGAGGACAACTCAATGAGTTCCTCAGTACCAGTTTCAATTAAATCGCCGTCAACTCCTATTTCTCCAAACTCATTGACAATTAAAGCGTAATTTTTCGACGAAAGCTGGGGAAGGAAATTGTTTAGGAGTGTGGACTTACCCGATCCCAGAAAACCAGTCACAACGGTGATGGGAATTCTTTTGTCATCCTCTTCGATATCAGTGAGCACGGATTCTCGCTATCTTACTCCCAAGGCATAAGAGAGACGTGTATGCAATCTCCGCTACCCCCCACAGAATTAATAGCCTCGTGGACATCTCTCAAGCCAAATTTATGCGTAGTCATTAACTCGAATGGGTACCTATCTGAGTTTAGTTGTTTTAACGCTAATTCGCAGCTCTCATAGTTATGGCCTCTTGCCGCTTTTATGGTAATATATTTGTTTCCGACCTTACCCATAGGGAAATTCGGAAATTCAGGAACATCCTCTCCTTGGAATTGCAGGGTGCCGCCCTTGCGTTTTAGCGCCTCGATGCCAAGAAGTGTTGGTATCGTTCCCGCGCCTGCGGTGCAGTCGAGAGAAACATCGATGCCTTCTCCATTTGTGATTTCCATTATCCTCTCAAGAGGATCTTCTTCGTCGACTATAATAGTATGATCCGCACCCATTTTTTTTGCGACTTCCAAGCGCTGTTTGTCTTTTGAAGTTCCTGTAACGATTATTAGAGATGCCCCAGCTTGGTGGGCAGCGACGGTGTTACATAGTCCCTGTTGTCCAGGACCTTGTATCAAAACCTTACTATCATATCCGACCTCGCAATCAAATAATGCCCATTGAATACCGTTTGCCATGGGTGTTACAACCCCCGCTATTTCGGGATTTAATCCCTCCGGGACTTTGTGAATTACAGAATTCCATGGCAAATACATATATTCTGCAAAACCTCCGAATAAGTGAGGTGCACGTTCAGCGAGAGTGTACCCAAAGCGCAGTCCGTCGGGAAATTTTCGCCAGTCTGTAAACATGCACAAGCGATAATCTCCGCGATGACAGTGCTCGCAGCTCATGCAGCCGACATAATGCTCAACAAAAACAAGATCGCCCTCTTTAAGGCCTTTTCTTTCCTGGAAAACTTTTCCTGCTTTGGCGATGTAGCCAATGTTTTCGTGGCCCATCACTACGGGGCCTTCGAATGGTGGTTTTGAATAAAATTTGACATCTGTGCCGCAGATCCCTGCTACCTCCACTTTTAGCAAGGCAGCTTCATCAGGTATGTCCGGCATGTCATATTCTCTAAACTCGGTTATTTGTGGGGCCGTGCGAACGGCTGCGGTTACTTTCTCGGCCAAAACTTTTCTCCCTTCTTGAGGTTGACCAAGATTTAGCAAAGCCACAATTTTACGGCAAGGTTATAGGTTTAAATGGCACATTCATGTTTCAAAGGTTGAAACCACCCGAGGATATACTTTTCGACATCGCTCGCGTGGAGGATTTGGTTCGTTCGCGTTTTGAGGTCGGGTGTGATGAGATCATTCTTGTATCGCAGGATCAAGTTTTTAAACCCGGATTTCCAATGTTTGAAACCAACATTGTATTTTTTAAAAACGAGGCCCGTTATAAAATAAAAATTTTCGCTCGCATTTCGCAAGTTCAAAACAGTGATCTGCCTCTAAGGTGGCTGCTGCCCGCGCTGGAAGACAACGGCGAATTAGATTGCTGCTGACTAAACCTTGGCCCCTGTGGAACACAGAATGAAAGGATTTATGGTCATATTTCTTCAAGAAACTTCAGCAATCTGTGAGGAGCGTTTTCTTCAGTTTGAGCGGCGACCGGTTGATCCCAATAATTCGAATTATTCAGACATTCGTGTAAATAGCGTGCGGCCGAGGTAGCGTGGAATGGATCGTCGCCTGGAACAATCAAGCTGGGGGTCGCCAATTGCATGAGCTCTTCTGGATCAGCTCCTGGTGCGGTGTCGCGATCAAAAAGGCCTCGATACATTGCTGTGACTGTCAGTCGATATTCTTCATTATTTAAGCGAGAGTAATAACGCGCAAATTCTTCAGAGTTTCGAATTGGTTGTCCCCAGGGTCCCCCTCGCGGATCACCTGAGAAATTTTTCTCGTGAGATTTAACAAGCGAAACTACAGACTCTAAACCATTCTCTTCGACAAAAGAGAGGTGCCTGGCAAATCTCTGGTGGCTCGAAATACGGTATTTGGGTCCTCCGACAGGCCAGTAGTGGGTCATCGATAAAGTTCTCTCTGGATGTTGTACACCGAATGCCAGTACCGGGCTGCAGCCCATGCAGCCTCCTACAATGTGCGCCTTTTCAATATCCAATGAATCCAACAGACCAACGCCCTGTCGAACGAAATGGATCCATTGTATGCGCTCGACGCGACCACCGCTCCTTCCATTCTCGCGTCGGTCGAAGAGAATGCATTTAAATTTTTTCGGAAGGTGGTCTAAAAGTTTTATTTTTTTATACACACCAAGGTTGGTCCATTGCTCCATTCGGGCATCGAACCCGCCTGGTGCAAACATCAGTACTGCTGGTCCTGAGCCGATTATTTTGTAATGGGTCTGTATTCCGTCTGACTCAATAAATGGCATGAGGATCTCTCTTGGATTTCGGAAGTTCAGATGACATATTCGCGAACAAATTTGAAGTGTCAATAACGGATAACTGAGATTAGATATTGATCTCGATTGATTGCGTAACTCATTGACTGAGGCCGATGTATTTTTTAATTTATGTTTGCAAATTGGGTGGACGCAGTTGGAGTTCGCGCTAGTTATTTCACGGTAAAAGAAACCAGCATAGCAACGGTGTTGGTATAAAGTCCGGAATGTTAAGGAGATATGAGGATGCTGCGGAAGGAAGTGAATGATCTGTTAACTCAAACAGACAAGGGCACTCCGATGGGGGAACTTTTCCGCCAATATTGGATACCAGCTTTGTTAGCTTGGGAATTGCCGGAAAATGATTGTCCGCCCGTCAGGGTCAAACTCTTAGGCGAAGAAATGGTAGCCTTCAGAGACTCCGACGGCAATTATGGATTAATCGAGGAGTTCTGCGCGCACAGGAGAGTGTCTCTTTGGTTCGGAAGAAATGAACAGAGCGGTATTCGTTGCCCTTATCACGGCTGGAAGTACGACTACACGGGCCAGTGTGTTGATGTCCCATCTGAGCCTGAGGAGAGTGGTTACGCAGAAACCATCAAGCTGACGGCATACCCGATGATAAAAGTCGGAGATATTCTTTGGACTTACATGGGGGATCAGGAAAATACTCCTCCTGAACCACAGTGGGAATTTTGTCGCGTCGCGCCCGAGCAAACCTTTTCATCAAAAAGATTGCAGTATTCCAATTGGTTGCAGGCAATGGAGGGTGGGATTGATTCAAGCCATGTCTCCTTCCTTCACGGAACGGGATTAACCACTGATCCGCTGTTCGAGGGTTCCAAAGGCAATGAGTATAATCTTAACGACTTTAAACCGATATTTGAGGTCGAGCCGTCGGATGGTGGTTTGTACATCGGCGCAAGGAGAAATGCGGAGGAAGGCAAGTATTATTGGCGCATTACCCAGTTCGTCGTGCCTACCTTTACTATGATCCCCCCGCGAGCCGATCATCCTCAGCATGGACATTTTTGGGTGCCAATTGACGACGAAAATTGCTGGGCGTGGTCCTACGATTATCATCCGACGCGACCATTATCTGATAGAGAGAGAAAAGCCTGTGAGGATGGACATGGTATCCATAATGAGTATGTCCCGGGCACCTTTATTCCCAAGCAAAATCGTGACAATGACTATCTAATGGACCGAAAAGCCCAGAAAACCGGCGAGCTATTCTCAGGTGTTAAGGGAATCGCAATGCAAGATGCCAGCCTCCAAGAGTCGATGGGTCCAATTTGTGATCGAACCCGGGAAAATCTGGTCAGTACTGATAATGGAATAATTATGGCGCGTAATATTCTCCGAAAGGCTGTTGTGGCACTTCGAGATAAAGGGGAAATGCCCATCGGGAGAGACCCCGAGCATCAGAAAGTCCGATCAGTCGCGGTTGTTCTGCCACCAGATGAAAAATATGTGGAGTCGTGTTCGGACGCGTTGAAATCTGCACCTGGAAAGATGAGGACATCAGTTTAACGTTTATCAAGATGTTAAATCAGCCCCTGTTATTCCTCCGGGAGTTAACGATTTTTGCAGAGTTCTGAGAGTTTATGAGCGCAGAAGTTGGATACCTTTTGCCTACTCGAGAGCGCATCGTGGCGGGTGTTCATGAAACACGTGAAATTCTAGAGTTGGCAGATCACGCGGATGATATCGGGCTTGATGCTGTGTGGATTGGCGACTCACTTCTGGCGAAGCCAAGGCATGACCCCATTACCCTAATGGCAGCAATTGCGGGGAGAACAAAAAAAATTACAATGGGGACTGCAGTTCTTCTGCCGATGTTGCGTAATCCGGTCTTACTTGCCCATCAAGCGGCTACACTTGATCAGATATCTGAGGGTAGGATGATAATGGGGTGGGGCACGGCCAGGGATATCCCCTCTATCAGAGCCGAATTTCAAGCAGCTGGCGTTCCCTTCGAAAAGAGAATTCGTCGTATGATCGACCAGGTACATCTTTGCCGAGCTCTTTGGAAAGGCGAGCCGATGGATTGGGACGGTCTTTGGACGGTTAAAGGTGGCACTTTGGCGCCAAAACCACTCACTCCTGGTGGGCCAAAGCTATGGGGTGGTGGGGGCGTGGCATCTGCTTTAGTCCGTGCAGGTCGGTATTTTGACGGATGGTTTCCATCAGGCGCAGGTACCCCTGGTGAGTGGGGCGAAAAATGGAGCCGAGTAAAAGAGCACGCTGAGGAGGCAGGGAGAGATCCAAAACAAATCACCGGGGCGGTCTATTGCACGATTTCCGTCAATCCGGATAGAAATGAAGCCAATGCAGAGTTAAACAACTATCTTGAAGGCTATTACATGCAGTCAGCTGAATTAATAAGGCAGCAACAATATTGTTTTGGTGGTGATCGAAAGGAAGTTGTCGATTGGTTGCAGGACTTTGCAAATCATGGTGCGAGCCATTTGTGTGTCCGTTTTACTGGAGCGAGAGACCGAGAGCAGATGGATGAGTTAAAACGGATTCGGGAAGAACTTGCTGATTAGACCGAGTTAGAGAGCTGGGATAGGTGGAAATAATCCTCAGGTGTGTCGAGATCAAACTCTAGGCCGTCTCTTTTTAAGATTTTTGGGGTAACCCCAACTCGTCTGGCCTCTTTCACATGTCTGCTGAAACTCATGTCGCCAAAATAGAAATTGATTAATTTGGGCGGTCTCATAAATATGGCATTAGTGCCAAGACCCATGCGGTCGCTTGTGAGTACAATGGGGCTCTCGCGGCCGGTCTCTATTATCGCTCTGATATCGTTGGAGCTGACTCTGGGCAAATCTGCATGGAGAGCTATGATACTCTCTGCGCTTTCGGGTATAGCATCAGAGAGAGCCTGATTGAGATCCTTTCCTTTTTCTTTGCCCCAGTATCTCGTGCCGCGCTCCTCTGCCGTTGATAAGACATCTAAATCGCGGCTAACCACAATGATGTTGTCTGGTTTCACTGCTTCAGTAGCCGCATTAAGTACAGTATTAAACAATCTGAATGAGAGTTCGGCCCGCTTTTTTTTTGACAATAATCCCGATAGCCGCGACTTTCCCTCTTCAAGGGGTTTTACAGGTATAAGCATAAAGGGCTTCATCAAGCTATCCTGACTGCGAAGTCCAAAACATTCTCAGCAAGCACCTTTTCATCGGTGTCACTGTTCATAAGGGTATTAGTTGCCAACCCAACTAACCCTCCTGACGAGACTTTATCTAATTCCTGTTTGTCCGCTTTATCAAAAACAAGTCCATCGATAAGACCCTTGTAATGGGCTGCGATGGCTTCGGGTCCAGGATTCGAGCCCAGTTCTAACATCATCTTTGCGGCAGGTCCTTTTATGGCTTTACCTCTAACAATTGGGCTGACCGCAATGCAGGGCACTAATCGATTAAGTAGAAGCCGCTTAAGCTCAGATATTGCTAACATCGGCTGAATCGATACGAAAGGATTCGAGGGACATATTATTATTGCTCTGAGCTGAGAGCTTAAAAGGCCTTGTTCAATGTAGGGCAATAATTCCGCGTCTTCTGCCCCTTCGTATCTGAAACCTAATACCTCTGGCTCGCATTGCAATCTTACAAAGTAATCTTGGAATGGAATTTCGCCTAATGCTGACTCTACAAAGGTTGAGATCCTAAAATTCGAGATTGGCGATATTTGGTGGGCAATTCCAAGTGCCTGAGATAATTGGTTTGTGACCATCGAAAGCGAATTTCCTGCCTTTAACAAACTCGTTCTCTGTATGTGAGTGGCCAGATCCTGATCTCCAAGATTGAACCAACTGGGGCCGCCTAAGCGTTTTAGGTTTTCCATAAAATGCCAGGTTTCATTTGCAAGTCCCCAGCCTCTTTCACGGTCGTTCAGGCCGGCTAGCTTATACATAACGGAGTCGAGGTCCGGAGAAATGTGCAGCCCCATATGCACAAAATCGTCACCTACATTTACCCCTATTATTAGCTCATCAGGGGAACAAATACTCGCTAAGCCTTTAATAAGCTTGGCTCCGCCCACGCCACCGGCTAATGCCAATATCAACGGAACAAATCCAATTCTGTGGGTCGCATGATCTGCCTTGCGTTTCCAATTTGCGTCAGCTTTGAGAATCCTCTGACCAAAACTAAGGGCCGGCTCTCTGCTGCCTGCCCCATGATGATCGATGCTGCCGCTGCAATTTCATCAGCTAAACCAATAGTGGTCGCTTGCAGTGAGCGTGCGTTCATATCTAGGATCCCATTCAAATCTATGATCCCCGGAAGACCAGATATGCCAATTGCAGTTCCGACGGTGCCATTACGCCAGGCGCGTCCGATGCTATCACTTATGATGATTCCCACATCGCCCCCGAGACTTTCGCGAATGCATTCTGCAGACTGATCGGCGTTTTCTGGCAATAACAGAACCATCTCTTCATTGTCTTTTCCCGGCACATTTGATCGGTCAATGCCCGCATTTGCTAAAACCAGACCAGATTTATGCTCAACAATTAAAACGCCAGGTCTATGCGCAACTACAGAGATCGACTCTTCTAGAATAAGCTCTACCAAACGTGGATCTTTTTCAACTAAACCCGAAAATTCGAGTGCTTCATTTGAGGGTTGGACTGATGAGAGGCTGACCATTCTGCCCTCTGATTTAGAGATGATTTTCTGAGCTATAACAAGAATGTCATTTTCTTTAAGCGTCTCGCCGCTCTTTAAAATGGAATCTCCAATGATTTTTCCAAGATCGTCGCCAGCGACAATTTCAGGCACATGATTAATACCAATGATTTCTAACTTTTCAGGTGCTTGGTACCCCACGTGATCCGTTGCCATTGATAAAGTTATGCCTTTTTTCCGCTTATTCGGATTCCAGCCCCGTCCAGGCTATAATGTCTATTGATATATAGCAGCAAGGAGGTCATGGCCTCTGCCGCGGCGCTATTCTCGATGGGACCTGCATGCCAACCACGCATTCCCGCAGCGGTTACCAATTTAATAGCCTCTTCTCGTGCGTATTTTTTATTCCCACAAACCAAAACGTCGCAATCAATCTCATGGTCGATATCTTGCAAATGATGGGCAGCAATATTTTGAAAGGCTGAGACGACTTGAATTTCATCGCCCAAATGGCCCTGTAGCCTGGCAACTACTGATCCATTTTGGGGTAATTGAACGCGCAGAATTTTAGGGGGAACGAGGGGGACCGTTACATCAATAAGAATTTTACCTTTAATTTTATCTCGAATTTCATCAGCGACGCTGACTTGTGCGCTGGCGGGTACTGCCAGTATCGCAATATTCGATAAATCTGCTGCTTCCCCGTTATCTGATCCAATAACTGGAAACACCGGGGACACTAGCTCATTGATCTTTTCTGCTGATAAGATCGCTTTTTTCTGGTCGCGCGATCCTAGGAATATTTTGTAACCTGCTTTAGCCCAGCGTAACGCCAGTCCATAGCCTTGGTTCCCAGTTCCTCCCATGATAGCGATTATGGGGAGCTCATCGGCCATTTTTTTCATTGACTTACCCTCAAGCAACGCTTTTCTGGCTCTCACCAGGATCCATATGTTGGTTCAATAGTGGCGGTGCTAAATATGCGAGGTTTTGTCTTTCTCTCCTAACATTTTGGTAAAAAGTATTCCGCATGCGGGGTTGGCGTCCCATGGTTTCGATTAGAGATTCCATCTCGTCCGGATCAAATTCCTGCCCATGCTCAGTTCCTGCAGCCCTGGTTATAGACTCATTCATTAAAGTTCCCCCAAGATCATTTGCGCCAGAATTTAGAAACGCCGCTGCGGCATCGCGACCATTTTTTACCCAGCTTGTTTGTATATTCTTGAAATAGGGATGCAGAGCGAGGCGCGCAATTGCGTGCATTAACAAAGTCTCCCGATATGTTGGACCCTTGCGGGACCGACCATGGCGGTAAAGTGGCGCTTCCATGTGTACATATGGCAACGGAACAAATTCTGTAAAGCCGCCCGTACAAGCCTGGAGATCCCGAAGAGCGATCAGATGATCGGCCCAATTTTCTGGTGTTTCTATGTGTCCAAACATGATCGTAGCGGTAGAGGGAACACCCGCCTGATGCGCGGTTTCTATAATTTCCAGCCACTCCCCTGCCGATATCTTATCGGGGCAAATTTTCTCTCTAATTTTCTTATCTAAAATTTCCGCAGCGGTCCCAGGCAGGGAGCCCAATCCAGCATTTTTAAGTCGACAGATGAATTGCTCAACCGAAATTCCTAATGTGTTAGCTCCGTGAGAGATTTCCAGAGGTGAGAAAGCATGGATATGGATATCGGGGGCAAAAGTCTTAACCGTGTCGCAAATTTTTAAATAAGTTTCGCCCGTAAAAGTAGGGTGGATCCCGCCCTGCATGCAGACCTCCGTAGCCCCTCTCTCCCAGGCTTCTTGAGCCCGATATCCTATTTCCTTTAAATCGAGAAGATACGGCTTTTCGCCAAGCGCTGGTTTTCTTTTTCCTTTTGAAAAAGCACAGAAGGCGCATTTATAGCCGCAAATGTTGGTATAATTTATATTCCGATTGACTACGTAGGAAATCTCATCCCCACAGATCTTTTTTCTTAATTTATCCGCTGCAGATGCGACTTTTCTGAAATCGTCTCCCCTTGCTTTAAATAGGGTAATAATATCGGAGCGGTCGGCGGTAGCACCCTGGCGCAATTTTTCCAGGACCGTCTTGATGTAAGGAGATCCCGGAGTGCTGTCATGAGGTATCACAGGGATATTTATAGAAGTTCCTGGGTGCCAGCTGTTTTCTCGAACAAGCCCTGAGGAGTCGACAGACTCTGAGACGTTTCTCTGTAGTTTTGGGTCCAACCATTTTTCTGGCTTCAGCGCGTATTCGGGGTAAATTGCTAGTCTTTCCACCAGCCTCTTTCCTGCTTCAGCTGTGCGCGCAGAGAGATTTAATATTTCGGGCCAAGGTGCCTCTGGATTGACATGGTCAGGTGTCACTGGAGAGATACCGCCCCAATCGTTAATTCCTGCGTCAATAAGCTTTTGAAAAGCATTGGGGCTGAGATTTGGGGGAGCCTGGATATTTATTTTCGGTCCCAGAATTATTCTTGTTAGCGCAATGCAACGCATCAGCTCTTCAAGGCTAGGCTCTCTGGCATTTTCCATTTTTGTTCGGGGTTTTGAGCGAAAATTCTGGATTATGACTTCCTGGATGTGATTAAACTCATCATTTATTTTTTTAATTTCCAGGAGTGAATTAATCCTCTCCGCCCATGTTTCCCCGATCCCAATTAATATGCCTGTTGTAAATGGGATGCTCTGTCGACCGGCTTCCCTGATGGTTTCCAGACGCAAATCGGGATCTTTATCCGGTGATCCAAAATGGGGTTGTCCCTTTTTGGTGAGGCGGCTTGATTTGTTCTCAAGCATCAGGCCCTGACTAACTGTAAATTCACGCAGGTCTCTCATTTCCTCGCTAGAGATGACGCCGGGATTTGAGTGAGGCAAAAGCCCTGTCTCAGTGAAAACCAAATCACACATTTCCGTTAGATATGAAATCGTGGTTGCGTGTCCAAGCTTGGCAAGGGCCTCTCGAGCTGCCTCGTAGCGTAACTCAGGTTTATCTCCGAGAGTGAAAAGAGCTTCTCTGCAGCCTGCAGCCTTCCCAGCGCTTGCAATCTTTAGGACCTCATCGGGTGTCAAAAATGGAAACTCACCTCGTCGCGGTGGGTGGGCGAAGGTACAATAGGAACAGACATTTCGACAGAGTTTTGTAAGGGGAATAAAAACTTTTCGGGAGAAAGAAATGCCGTGACCATGTCCTTTATCTCGCAAGGCTTTTGCTTGCAGAAAAAGTTCTTGCGGATTGGGTGCTGTAGCAAATTTTAAAATTTGGTCGCGGGTCAATCTCTTGTCTTCGTATATTTTTGAAAGTTCGGGGGACGTTTTTCCAAAAAGGTCTTCACGCCCTCTTTAGACTCCACGGTAACATTGTAAAGACCAAAAGGCTTGAGTCCTTGTTGAACTTTAATCCTAGAAAATGATCCAGACATAGAATTTTCTATCCTATTTCCAAATGAAGTCCGAGATATTGAAATTGGCGGTAGCTTGAGCGTAGTCTTCTGTTGACCCTGGCCACTGGGTAACAATTTTCCCCGTTTCGGTTTGAAAATAGCTCAGACAATTGGCGTTTGTCATCGTACTTTGATCAAGACGTTTTTGAATGGTTGCATTAAAACTTTCTTGTTTTTCTTTAAAAACCTCTAGGGTTGTCTTTTTATCCCTGTCCAGTGTTGTGATGGCCTCCCCAATATAACGAGCCTGGCATTCCAACATAAAGATGATGCTTCCTGATAGATTTGTATTCGGGCCGTACATCATAAAAAAATTTGGAAATCCGGACACTGTCATCCCGAGAAAAGCTTCCGCACCATCTTTCCATAATTCTCGCAAGGAGATCGCATTTGTGCCGACTAAATTCACAGGTGATAGATACTCTGTAGTCCGAAAACCTGTATTATAAATAATAACATCAATGTTTTTGTACTCCCGCCCCCCCGCGGCAAGCCCATCGGGTAAAATTTTGGTTACCTCATGAGGAATTAGTTCGACATTATTTCGGGATAAAGCCGGGTACCAATCGTCCGACCGCAGAACGCGTTTGCAACCGAAGGGATAATCTGGCGTTAGATGTGTTCGCAACTCGTCGTTTGGCACAACTGTTTTTAAGTATTCGATAAAGCCGTCTTGGACTTGCCTGGTTTTTTCAATCGAATATCGTCGATCAGAGTTGTTGACCATTTCTTCATAAATTTCTCGTCTTTCTTCTTGACGTCTCTCCACAGTCATGGAGGGGTCAAAGTGATCCTTTCCTCGAGAGGCGATTTTGGGAGTAACGTATTGGGCGGACCTCTGAAAAATCAGCAAAGAGCCGACGATCGGTGCTATTTCTGGGACAAACTGTATCGCGCTGGCCCCAGTCCCCACTACAGCTACCCTTTTTCCGGAAAGGTCTATGTCATGATCCCAGTTTGAAGAGTGGAAGCTATCTCCTTGGAACTGATGAAGTCCGGCGAGGTTTGGAAGGCGAGGCCGATTAAAGAGACCCATAGCAGAAATAAAGATGTCCGCCGAAAAAGTATTTTGGCCCTCAAAATCGAGATCCCAGCATCTTTTTTTATCATCAAATTTCGCTGTTTTTAATTTGTGTCCGAAAAAAATTTTATCTGAAATTCCGTACTTCTGAGCACAATTTTCTAAATATGATTTGATTTCAATGCCCGGAGCGTATCTTTTGCTCCAAGTGTGATTCTGTTCAAATGAATAGGAATAAAGGACTGATGGAACATCACAGGCCACCCCCGGATACCTATTGTCACGCCAGACCCCACCAATTTCAGTTGATCCCTCAAAGATTTTAAAGTCAGAATAGCCACCGCGCTGCAGCTCGATGCCCATGGCGATGCCACCAAAACCAGCTCCTATAATAACAATTCTTCGATTTTTCCTCGACATCTACTAAAAACAATCATTGAGGTAGGGCGGCTCAATTTTTCATTGAACCGCCATTAAGTTATCAGGCCAAGGGAGAAAAACTCGCAGGCAGAACGATTTTATTGGTTTGAATCTGGAGGGTTTCTCGCCGACCTTTAGGGGGCCAAATCCCTTTAGCAGCGGCCTCAGCACGAACTTCAGCTCGATGGTCGAGGCTTTCATAGCTCCAAATATGCACAAATTTGTTGAGTCCACCGGACTCTGTGTGCATTGCCATCACAAGGGGAGAGAGCTTTTCTCTTTTGGGGACCGCTTTGGACCAGTTTTTGTATACCTCGCCGATCATTCCTGGAATGACTTGATATTCTCTCCATTCAAAAATCGGGCCCATCTTCCCCTTTGGAAATTCAGGTGTCATTGGAGAAGGGTGGAAAATTTCCGACTGCATATGCTCTTGGAGATGACCAACTTTCGGAGGCCATGCATATTTTTTCTCACTTACCGAACGTGCTCGTTTTCGCTCCCGTTCACCAGCATCCTTATAAGGCCAAATATGTATGACTTCATTCAGCATTCCGATTTCTGTGAAAAAGAAAGCAGAGAGTTTTGAGAGGTTTTTCCTCTTTTCATAGGCCTTGCCAAATATCTTTATGAATTCCGGTACGCCCCTCGGTTTAAGCCTGTAGGTTCTCGCTTCGTAAATCATAGATGCCTCCCTGAAATAATTATTTGAACCAAATTTGCCATAGCCCCAAGTGTGACATAAAACACTAATCAAACCACCCTTAATGAAATGGGAGTTATTATGAGGTTATTAAGTTCTTTTATTGCAACAGTGATCGCTTTATCGGTTGCCGGAGGAATTGGTTCTGCTGATCAGGCCCGAGCAGCCGGGAAATTTGTTTTTACGGCGATACCTGATCAAGACGAGAGCAAACTCAGAAAACGTTTTGGGAAAGTGGCAAATTACCTCTCTAAGGAATTAGGGATGAAGGTCGAATATGTGCCCGTAAAATCCTACGCGGCCGCGGTCACTGCATTTAGAAATAACCAAGTGCAGTTAGCTTGGTTTGGAGGATTGTCAGGCGTTCGAGCTCGGCTATTGGTTAAAGGATCGACCGCTATTGCGCAGGGGAAAAAGGATCCCTTTTTTGAGACCTACTTTATCGCTCACTCGAGCACGGGACTCTCTTATTCAAAAAATTTCCCTAAAGGAATAGCAGGAAAGACTTTTACTTTCGGGTCAAAAGGATCGACCTCGGGACGTTTGATGCCAGAATATCATATTCGCCAAGCATTCGGGAAAGCACCATCTCAGGTTTTTAAGAGAGTTGGATTCAGTGGTAATCACTCAAGAACAGTTTCATTGGTCCAGTCTGGTGCGTTTCAGGTTGGGGCGACCAACTTTAAGGTCTGGAAAAGAGGCTTGAAGGATGGAAGCATCGATCCAAAGAAGGTTAAAGTCATATGGAAAACACCTGGTTACCCCGATTACAATTGGACTATACGGGGTGATGTGGATCAAAGTTTTGGTAATGGCTTCTCTAAAAAAGTGCAAAAGGCCTTATTGTCCATGAGTGACCCAGACTTGTTAAAATCTTTCCCTCGGGAAGCTTTTATTTCTGCGAAAAATGATGATTACAAGCCAATTTTAGACACAGCAAAATTGCTAAAACTTATTGACTAGTGCCTTTAATTGAATTTAGGGGAGAATCGGCGGGCTATAGCGGCCAAACGGTTCTCTCCAATCTTGATTTCTCAATAGAGGCTGGCGAACGCATAGCTTTAGTGGGCGAGAGCGGCGCTGGTAAGAGCACTTTGCTTCGACTTATCTATGAGAGGTCTGGTGCCAATGCGGCCCTTGTGCCCCAAGAGTTTGGTCTGGTGCAGGCTCTGACTGTTTTTCACAATGTTTATATGGGTCAACTGCATTGTCGCTCCATATGGAGAAACCTCCATAACTTGCTCAGGCCCAGGCGAGATGATGTTGCTGAAGTAGAGAAAGTCGTCGAAAAACTTAGATTGGGGGATAAGATTTTTACCGGCGTAGGGGAGCTGTCTGGAGGGCAGCAACAGCGTACTGCAGTAGGTCGTGCGCTCTATCATCCGGGAGACTTGCTTGTAGCTGACGAACCAGTTTCTTCGGTTGATGAACATCAAGCTCAGGAAATCTTAGAGACTATAAATGGGGAAAAAAACACGGTTGTGATTGCTATGCATGACCGAGCCCTAGCAATACAATTTTCTGATCGGCTGATTGGAATTAAGTCCGGAGAGATTGCTTTAGATGTTTCGGCAGCGGGCATGAAACCTTCAGATCTCGATAGTCTTTACCAGGTTGGTAGCTCTTGACGGCTAAAAAGTCATCTTCACCGTTGGCGAGAACAACTGGAATTTTTTTTGGCGTTGCATTTGTGTGTGCTTGCTTCTCCGACCTGGCAATCACAACGGTAGACCCCTGGGCCGAATTTAGCCGGTTGCTCGCAGGGATTCTCACACCGGACTTTTTCTCTACCGATAGTTTAATGCTCTCTCTGGGGTACACATTGGCCTTTGCCCTTCTGGGCGTTGCGCTGAGTAATATCATAGGATTTGGGCTTGCTTTACTTTTCTTCAGTCGCACGGTCAGAGTGTTTTGTGCAGTCATTCGTTCTGTTCACGAGTTATTTTGGGCCCTTATTTTTTTGCAGCTTTTTGGTCTATCTCCGTTAACGGGAATACTCGCCATTACCATTCCATATGCGGGTATAATTGCAAAAGTTTATGCCGAAATTTTGGAGGAGGCGGATCCGACACCTTTACAAGCGCTGCCTTACGGTACAGCGCGGATATCTGCTTTTGTTTTCGTCAGATTACCGGATGCTTTTGCGCATTTCAGGAGCTACTCAATGTATAGGCTGGAATGTGGGCTAAGATCCAGTGCTGTGCTTGGGTTTATAGGCTTGCCAACGCTGGGTTTTCATTTGGAGTCTGCCTTCAAAGAGGGTCATTATTCAGAGGTCTCGGCCCTCTTAATACTTTTTTATTTTGTAATTGCGACGATGCGTTTCTGGATGCGACGCCCCTTGCTTCCTGTTTACCTGATCATAGCGGTAATTATTCTCCCTTGGGGGGCAGAATTTTCAGCATCAAATATAGTTCGCTTTTTAACTGAAGATATTTTACCTCACCCCTTAAGGGATCCATCGGCATCGATGGTCGAGTGGTTCCACCTAATCATTATTGAACAAGCTGTGCCAGGCATTATCGCAACGCTTCAGCTTACAATGGTTGCTCTAATTGCAACTGGTTTGCTAACGATGATATTTTTTCCACTGATCTCGCCGCTTCTTTTAGGGCCAAAGGCGAGGGGCATTGGGCATGTTTTTCTTGTCATAACGCGCTCGACACCAGAATATATTCTAGCCTTTGTATTGTTACAGCTTTGGGGTCCTTCGATGTTGCCCGCTATTGTTGCATTGGCTCTGCATAATGGAGCGATCATTGGCCATTTGGTGGGCAGATATACTGAACAGATTTCCCTTAGGCCAGATACGCCCGCAGGCGCCAATAGATATTTCTTCGAAATCTCTCCTCGGGTTTACCGCCCGATGTTGGCTCTGCTTTTTTACAGGTGGGAGGTTATACTACGTGAAACAGCGATCCTTGGAATGCTGGGGATAGCAACCCTCGGTTTTTATGTAGACAGCGCTTTTGCGGATCTGAGATTTGATCGTGCTATGGTATTGATAGCGATAACAGCCGTATTAAATATTTGTGTGGACGCAATATCGCGGAAGGTGCGCAGCTATTTGCGCTTACAAACGAGTCTGGAGCATCGTTAGACTATGCAGTCATCAAAAACACCTGTGGTGAAAGATCTGGTTCTCATCGGGGGAGGACATTCACATGTTACGGTTCTTAAACGTTTTGCGATGCGTCCTGTTCCAGGCGTTCGGTTAACACTGATTTGTAGGGATGCACATACTCCCTATTCTGGGATGTTACCCGGTTTTGTAGCCGGTCATTATAATTTTGATGATGTACATATTGATCTTGGGGCATTGGCGAGTTTCGCACAGGCGCGTTTCTATCATTCCGCTGTGATTGGTCTGGACCCCGTTTCAAAGACGATAAAATGCGATAATCGTCCTGATGTGAAGTACGATTTTTTGTCAATAAATACCGGGTCGGTTCCAGACGTATCGAGAGTTAATGGTGCCGATGGAAACGTTGTCCCTGTCAAACCCATAAATAATTTTTTAAGCCGGTGGGAAGAGCTAACTAAGCGATTAATGGCCGCAAATGGTGCGGCTCGCATAGCTGTTGTGGGTGGCGGTGCAGGAGGTGTTGAAATCTTATTGGCAACACAGCATCGGTTAAAACAAATGAGGGAATCGGTAAATCAGTCGTCTGATGATATAGAATTTCATTTGTTTAGTGACTCAAAACAAATTCTGCCCACGCACGGTCCCGCTGTTCGTTCAAATTTTGAGCGCGTTTTAAAAGCGAGGGGAGTTCAGCTGCATCTGGGTGATAGGGTTACCGAGGTTGAGCCGGGATCTCTCTGCAGCTCTTCAGGTTATCGTCTACAGGCAAACGAGATATTATGGGTTACATCTGCGGGTGCGCCAGGATGGCCAGGAAAAGCCGGGCTTGAAGTAGATAAGGGTGGTTTCATCAAAGTCGAAGATACACTGCAATCGGTCAATCATCCTGATATTTTCGCGGCAGGCGACGTGGCTACGATGATTAATCACCCACGCCCCAAATCAGGCGTATTTGCGGTCCGACAGGGTAAACCGTTGGCACGAAATCTAAGACGCGTGCTTTTAGGAAAAAGCCCG
>CAJXEC010000036.1 GCA_913052165.1 uncultured Rhodospirillaceae bacterium | reverse complement strand
CGTCTCAAAATAAGAGGATCGGTCTGAGCGCCCATGATTTCGTTCAGTCATTCTGTGCGCGTGAGGTCTTGGTTACACGTTCCCAGAAGACTGATGGTAGCCCAACTGTTCCCTCTCGCTGGCTTTTAATGTTGGAGGCTAGATTAAAGGCCGGACGTCAAGAGAGGGGAAACAGCTTGAATTTACAGGAACACTCTAAGTTCTCGAACCTCGTTGGTTGGCAACTGGGTCTTGATCGGCCTTCACTGGTCACGCCAGTGCCTCCGCCATCCCCTTGTCCCCCTGTTGAGGCTCGGCCCAGAAGGCTCTCAGTGACTGCGATAGAGACATGGCGGCGAGATCCCTATTCGATATTTGCGAGGCACATATTAGGGCTTCGTCCACTGGAGGAAATTGACGCCGATCCGGGTGCTGCATCGCGGGGTATCATTATCCATGACGCCTTGGATATTTTTATGCGTGAGACTGCTCAAAATTTTCCAGAGGATGCGTTAGATTTCCTTCTCTCTATTGGAGAGAAGTGTTTCGGAAAAAACTTAAAACGTCCTGGGACAAAGGCATTCTGGTGGCCGCGTTTTGTGAGAATTGCTCAGTGGTTTGTTGAGAAGGAGCTGTGGAGCCGTAATCGAAGGTGTGAGGTTTGGACTGAAGTAAAGGGGTCCATTCAAATTGATGCGCCTGCAGGCCCTTTTACCCTCACAGCTCAAGCAGACAGGATTGAATTACTTTCGGAAGGACGCTTAGCTATTATAGATTATAAAACCGGTTCGAGACCAACTTCATCGGCTATTTGGCAAGGCTTCGCCCCTCAATTGCCTCTCGAGGCGGTTATTGCTTCCGCGGGTGGGTTTCCAGAGGTTCCCCGTCACAGGGTCTCAGATATAGAATTTTGGAGACTTTCAGGTGGTCGAATTGCCGGAGCGCGTGAGGGGGTGAACCAAGATATCGAGGAATTAGTGCGTTTGGCGGAGGCTGGGATAAAAGATCTTGTTTCAAGTTTCGATAATCAAAATACCCCCTATTTTTCAATGCCCGATGTAAGGTGGGCGTTAAGTTACCCAGAATATGAGCATCTTGCGCGCGTGGCGGAGTGGGCTGACGGTTACAAAGGTTTCAAATGACCAAATTGTCCCCTTTAGAGGAAGCAAATGATGCTCAGCTAAGGGCTGCTAGTCCCGATCGGTCTGTTTGGGTTGGCGCTTCTGCGGGAACGGGAAAAACAAAAGTATTAACCGATAGAGCGCTTTCTTTGCTTTTGAGCGGCACTCCGCCTGGGAAAATTTTATGCCTAACTTTTACGCGGGCGGCTGCAGCTGAAATGGCTAATCGGATCAACGAGGCCCTCTCTACTTGGGCGATATCTGACGACGCAGCCTTGAATAGAGCGCTTACCATGCTGCGAGGTATACCTCCGGATAAGAAACTACTGCCAATAGCGAGGAGGCTTTTTCGCTCGGTTTTGGAAACTCCTGGGGGTATGAAGATACAAACGATACATTCTTTCTGTGAGTCTTTGCTCGGCCGCTTTCCGTTAGAGGCAGGTTTAGCGCCCTATTTTTCAACCCTTGATGAAGCGGAAACTTTGGAGGCACTGAAAGAGGCCCGAAACCAAGTATTTTTGAATACTTCAGCTGAAAATAGCCCAATCACTCAGGCTATTAATTATCTTTGTAATTTTCTTGATGAGGGCAGATTCTCTGAACTGCTGGAAACCCTGACAAATGAACGAGGGAGGCTGGAGTCGGTATTTCGTCACTTTGGAGGCGTTCGCGGAACCCTGGTAGAAATCAACAAGCGATTGGAGGTGTCCACTGCTGATACCGAGCTAATGATAATTAACAGAGCTTGCACCGAAGATGCCACCCACCATGAGTCCTTGCGCGCTGCCGGTGACCTAATGATGGGTGGGATCTCAAAAAAGGACATGGAAAGGGGCGCATTAATTGTTGATTGGCTCTCCGCTCAACCAGAGACAAAGTCTTCAGGATTTGATCGGTATCAATCTGTATTTTTCACAACAACTGGTAAAATTAGGGACAGTATTGCCACTAAAAAATTCAGTCAAAAATACCCAGACTGTAAAAAAGCCATCGAGCTCGAGGCCTTGAGACTTGCAGGTGTGCGTCAAAAGTTGAACTCGCTAATTGTCGCACGAGCCACCGCTGCGTTGCTTCAAGTAGCCGATGCAATGAACAAAAACTATTCGAACTGGAAAGCTCGCCATGGGCGTATGGATTATGATGACCTTGTTTTGAAAGCTCGCCATTTGCTTGAAAGCGACGGGGGTGCCTCCTGGGTTTTATTCAAGTTGGATGGCGGCATCGACCATATTCTTATTGATGAAGCTCAGGACACGAATCCTGATCAATGGGCGTTAGTAAGCACTTTAGCTCAAGAATTTTTTTCTGGTATCGGGGCGAGCACGGTTAATAGAACAATTTTTGCTGTTGGAGACCCTAAACAGTCCATTTATAGTTTTCAGAGGGCAGACCCGGAGGCGTTTGAGAGGATGCGTCACTACTTCCGAGAGCAAGTTAGTAGGGCAGGAAAAGTTTGGGGCGACGTATCACTTGATATTTCTTTTCGCTCAACGGTGTCGGTTCTTTCACTAGTAGATAAAGTTTTTTCCAATCCTAAAATTGCCGATGGCGTAGTCGACGGGGGGAGTATTAAGCATATTGCTCGCCGGGAGGGAGATGGGGGTTGCGTTGAGATGTGGCCTGTAGTGACCCCAAACGATCCTGAAGATGCTGTCCCATGGGTGCCGCCAGTTCAGAACCGTTCGGTGGTAGAGCCATATGTCAGGCTAGCTAAGACCATCGCTGCACAAATAGAGTCTTGGTTGTCTCAAAAGGAAATCTTGGAGAGTAAGAATAGGCCAATCAGAGCTGGAGACATATTAATATTAGTGCGGCGTCGAAGCAGCTTTGTAATTCAGCTGGTAAGGGAACTTAAAGTCCGCCGCATTCCGGTTGCGGGTGTTGATAGAATGATTCTTCGAGATCAGCTCGTGGTCAGGGACTTGCTGGCTTTGGGTTCGTTCTTGTTATTACCTGAGGATGATCTAAATCTTGCCATAGTACTCAAAGGTCCATTATTTGGATTGACTGATAAAGATTTATTTATCCTAACGCGTAATTCGAAGTGCAAATCCTTATGGGTATCCCTCAAATCGAACTCAAAAAAAAACAAAAGATACGAGGAGGCCGAGAGTGAACTTTCAGATTTACTAGGACGCGCTGATTTTGTACCCCCATTTGAACTATTCTCAGAAATCCTTGCTAAACGTGGGGGGCTGAAAAAGATAATTGGGCGTCTGGATTTTGATGCAATTGATCCCATCGAAGAGTTCATGAATCGCGCTCTTTCTTACGAACGAGGCCGTCCCGCCTCGCTACAAGGTTTTATTCATTCGATCTCCAATGACGCCGCAGAGGTTAAAAGGGATTTTGATGAGGGTATAAGGGATGAAGTTCGTATCATGACGGTTCATGGTTCAAAAGGTCTTCAGGCACCCATTGTGTTTCTACCTGATACCTTCTCAAAGCCGAAAATCCGTAATGGAGTATTGTGGACTGATGATAATTTACCTTTTTGGGCGCCGCTCGCAGAGAATGCCGTGGGGCCGGCAGCCGTTGCGCGATCGAATGCAATAAAACAGCAAAATCAGGAATATCGGCGATTACTCTACGTAGCCTTAACACGCGCGGAGGATAGGTTATATATCTGCGGATGGAGAGGAAATGCTAAGCCAATCGAAGGAAACTGGTATCAGATATTAGAAAATGCATTAAAGGGTTTTGAGACAGAAATAGACTTATCAAAACTGAGTTCTGAAGGCTGGCGTGGAACAGGCTATCGGCTGAAAAACCCTCAGACGGCGACAATTGATGAAATTGCAAAGCAAACGAATGTTATCGATAACGAAGAAGTCCGACCTCCTCCTTGGGCATTTTGTCCGCCACCCGCAGAAAAAGCCACAGACGCTGATTTAACCGCATCTGGCTTTGATGAAGGTTCCCCAGTTGTCTCCCCTATTGCCTCGAGTGATAGGGATAGATTTAAGCGGGGTTTGATCATCCATAAACTCTTGCAAGTTTTGCCCGGAGTTTCCAAGGAAAGGCAAGAGATAGTCGCTAGAAAGTTTGTATCTTGGCCAAGTCAGGATTTAACAATAGCTGCACAATTCCAGATAGTTTCGGAAGTAATGCGAGTTTTAAATGATCGGTCTTTCTCAGAAGTATTTGCCGAAGGGTCTCGTGCCGAAGTGCCCCTAATTGGTAAACTGGGTGATATCACTATCTCTGGTCAAGTAGATAGGCTGGCGGTGTCATCTAACCGCGTTTTAGTAATCGATTATAAGTCCAACCAGCCGCCGCCCGATGATCCCCAATCGGTCCCTGCAGCGTATCTTAAGCAAATGAGCGCATATCGTTTTCTTGTCAGAAAAATTTGGCCAAATCGTGAGATAGAGTGCGGAATTTTGTGGACGATAGGGCCCACCTTAATGAAGCTCTCCGATGATTTGCTTGATAATTGGGAACCGGGTTGACGGGCTTACAGTTGGTCCCTTACTTTTAGCTTTAATTAATAAGAAAACTAGAAATCTTGTGAAAGTAAAATAGATGGGAACAAAAGCTATTTCCGACGCTTCATTTGAGGCAGATGTTTTACAAGCTGAAAAGCCGGTATTGTTAGATTTTTGGGCTGAATGGTGCGGGCCCTGCAAACAAATAGGGCCCTCGCTTGAAGAGATCGCGCTGGAGCAGAATGCTACTTTAACCGTTGCAAAAATGAATATCGATGAGAATCCGGAAACTCCGACCAAGTTAGGTGTCAGGGGGATCCCGACTTTAATGTTGTTCAGAGATGGAGAAGTGGTTGCGACTAAGGTCGGTGCACTGTCAAAAGATAAGCTTCTGGAGTGGGTTAAATCCTCTTTATGATGTTATCAGATGAGCATATTAAGTGGGCAAGGGGTTTAGGGAGGTGTGCCATTCTCCGCTAATACGGCGCCCGCGAGGTAAAGGGAGCCGCAGACCAATATCTTGCCCTTTGTCCCATGGTGTGCTGCTTTCTTTAATGCAGACTTTATAGAAGTCGTTTCGATAGCTTCGATCCCCACTGATTGAGCTGCCAAGCAGCAATCGCGGGCTTGAAGTGCCGATTTTTCTCCTGGGATAGTGATACATACGGCTAATTTTGTAACCGGAGCTAGGATTTCTAGGAAATCTCTAGGATTTCGGGAGTTGAGTGAGCCAAAAATTATGATGAGAGGTGAGTCACTCCAGACTTCGACAAAGTTCAAAATAGCCTCTGCAGCAGCTTGATTGTGCCCGCCATCAATCCAAAGTTCCCAACCTTTGGGAATAAAAGAGATTAAATTTCCTTTGCTGAGCTTTTGTAAACGTCCAGGCCATTCAGCTCTTTGGAGGCCAGTTGATATCGCGTCTCTATCGATCTGCGAGCCGAATAATTCGAGTATGGAGACAACAGCTTGCCCAGCATTTAAGTGTTGATGCAATCCAGGTAACCCAGGATAGGGTAGGGCGAGCGTTTTTTCTCTGTGGTTCAAATGAAGGCCGCTGAAATCGTCTGTAATATTCCACTCAGAGCCTTGCCTTAGTAAAGGGGCGCCGATTTCATTTGCCCTCTTCTCGATAATTTCCATTGCGGTTGGGTCCTGTAGGCCAATTATTGAGGCTACCGATGGTTTGAGGATCCCTGCTTTTTCGGATGCAATGGCATCTAGCGTGTTTCCTAAAAACCGCATGTGATCCATTGATACTGGCGTTATCGCAGTCAATGCTGGCTTTTGAATTACATTCGTAGCGTCAAAACGGCCGCCCAAACCAGTCTCGATCAGCGTGACATCAGCTTTTGTTCTTGAGAAAGCTAAAAAAGCAGCAGCCGTTGAAACTTCAAAAAACGTAATTTCTCGTCCTCCGTTCGCGGATTCACACTCCTTCAATAGGTCTACAAGCTCTTCCTCTGATAGTGGTTTACCAGCAACAATTATTCTTTCACCGAAATTTACCAAATGGGGAGAGGTGTACTTGTGCACGACCAGACCGGCTGCTTCACAAATTGATTGCATGAATGCAAGATAAGAACCTTTACCGTTGGTTCCTGCGACATGAACTGGAGACGGCAGTTTATTATGTGGATTTTCGAGTCGGTCTAAGAGACCAAAAATCCGATTTAATGATAAATCTATAAGGCTTGGGTGCAGCCTGTGGAGCCTTTCAACAATTACATCACTCTGCAGCTTCGCGCTCATTTGTTGATCCAGTGCCAGTATCAAGGGTTGGCATGGGAATTATTTTTTCGGATTGTTTTCTGGTTAAGAGGTCGGTGATTTGGATAATCTTATCCCTTAGCTCCCCTCTATGAGTGACGAGATCAATCATTCCATGCTCCAGGAGGTATTCAGCCCTTTGGAATCCGTCGGGCAATTTTTCATGGATGGTTTCCTCAATTACTCTTGCACCCGCGAAACCGATGATTGCCCCCGGCTCCGCAATGGCGATATCTCCCAACATAGCAAAGGAGGCGGAAACGCCCCCAGTTGTGGGATCTGTTAGAACTGTTATGTATGGAAGGCCGGCGTTTTTCATTTTATCCACTGCGATAATTGATCGTGGCATCTGCATGAGGGATAAGATCCCCTCCTGCATCCTTGCACCACCCGAAGAGGTAACGGCCACAAGAGGCGCCTCACTATTGATTGCGTGTTTTGCCCCTATCAAAAGACCCTTTCCCAAAGCCATGCCCATTGAGCCACCCATGAACTCAAAATTCATGACTGCAATAACGATTTCTTTACCACCCATTTTTCCGTAAGCAACGATGAGCGCGTCCTGCTCACCGGATCGATTGCGCGACTCCTTTAGCCTTTCGGCATATTTTTTTTTGTCTCGAAAATTCAGTAGGTCAGTTTTGAGAGAGGGTAAATTAAGGGTCTGATATTCTCCTCTGTCGAAGAGCATCTCCAGCCTTTTTCTTGCCGGTAACCTCATGTGATGCCCACAATGAGGGCAGACGTTAAATGACGCTTCGAGCTCCCGATGGAATATCATTTGTTCGCACGAGGAGCATTTCCTCCAGAGATTATCTGGGACGTCCTCCTTGGTAACTAGAGCCCTAATTTTTGGTCTAACATAATTTGTTAACCAATTCATTACTGTCCACCTCTATTGGTCTAAGCGTCCCGTTTGAACGGCATTAGATAAAGACCTTACAAAACCTATAACATCTTCTACCATGTGCGAGGAATCACTGCCATCGGCAATTTTCTGAACGATAGCAGATCCGACGACTGCCGCATCAGCCATCTTTGAAATGTTCATCACGTCCTTGGGTGTTTTAATACCGAACCCTACAGCAATGGGCAAATCAGTGTGTTTTCGAATTTGGCTAAGAGACTTTTTTAGGCTGTTTTGCTTGGCGGTTTGAGCGCCGGTGATACCAGCGACAGACACATGATATATAAAACCACTTGCGTTAGTGACAAGCCTCGGTAGACGTTTGGTATCGCTTGTGGGCGTTGTTAAACGTATGAAGTCAATATCTGAGGTCTTAGCAGGTTTTCGAAGCTGTTCATCTTCTTCTGGTGGCAAATCAACGACAATAAGGCCGTCAACTCCAGCTGTGGAAGCATCGTGGCAAAAGTCAGAAATGCCATAAGTGTATATCGGATTGAAGTAACCCATCAGGATAATTGGGGTATGCTGGTTTTTGCGACGAAATTTTTTTACCATCTCCAATGTCCGATGGGTGTTATGACCGCTTCGTAGGGCCCTCTGAGAAGAGAGCTGAATTATCGGTCCATCCGCCATTGGGTCGGTAAATGGCATGCCCAGTTCTATTAGATCTGCACCAGCGTCAGGGAGCGCATCCATGATTTGCATGGAGGTCTCCATATTGGGGTCTCCTGCTGTTATAAACGTAATAAGCGCTGCCCGATTGCCCGTGGCGAGTTCTTCAAATGTACTCTTGATTCTTAATTTGGTAGCGGTCACAAAATTTTCCCTAGATGTTCTGCGACAGAAAATATATCTTTGTCGCCACGTCCGCACATATTCATCACGAGTATATGATCTGAGGGTAAGTCAGGCGCATAGTCTCTGACGTAAGCGAGGGCATGGGCGGGCTCGAGCGCCGGGATAATGCCCTCTAATTTGCTACACCATTGGAAGGCTTCGAGTGCTTCATTGTCTGTCGCGGACACGTAATTTACGCGACCCATATCTCTCAGCCAGGCATGTTCCGGCCCGATCCCCGGATAATCTAAACCAGCAGAGATTGAGTGTGCTTCTTTTATTTGTCCGTCATCAGTCTGCAGAAGATAAGTGCGATTTCCATGAAGTATACCCGGTGTTCCCGCCGAGAGACTCGCCGCGTGACTGGTCGTATTTAACCCCTTGCCGGCAGCTTCGACAGCATTTATTTGAACCGACTTGTCATCGAGAAATTCGTAGAACAAGCCCATTGCGTTTGATCCACCACCGATGCATGCCACTAACGAATCCGGAAGTCTTCCCTCTGCCTCGATAATTTGTTCACGGACTTCCCGGCCGATGACTGATTGAAAATCTCTAACCATTGCAGGGAAGGGGTGAGGTCCTGCGACTGTGCCGATTATATAATAGGTATCTTCAACATTTGTGACCCAATCCCTGAGAGCTTCATTCATCGCATCTTTTAGAGTTCCGGACCCCGACTTTACGGGAACAATTTCGGCACCAAGTAATTTCATTCGAAATACATTTGGAGCCTGGCGTGTCATGTCGGTCTCGCCCATATATATGACGCAAGGGAGGTCAAACCTCGCGCAGACAGTTGCAGTAGCTACTCCGTGCTGTCCAGCTCCTGTTTCCGCAATAATCCGTTTTTTTCCCATACGACGGGCTAGAAGAATTTGTCCAATTGTATTGTTAATTTTATGGGCTCCAGTGTGATTCAGTTCGTCCCGCTTAAAATAAATTTTTGCTCCCCCTAGGTCTTCAGTAAGCCTCTCCGCAAAATATAGAGGGCTAGGGCGCCCAACATAATGATTTAAGTAATAATCAAGTTGGTTACGAAAGACTGGGTCGGACTTTGCTTCACCGTATGATTTTTCCACCTCTAAAATCACAGGCATAAGTGTTTCGGCGACAAAACGACCTCCATAAATTCCAAAATGGCCGTCTGAGTTTGGAAAATTCTTGTAACTGTTTAGTGCATCCATTATTAGCTTAATCTTTCTTTATCGGTCAGAGACCCTATCAGACAGCTCTTTTGTCTTCTACAGGTGCTCGTTTCTATTTCTCAATTTTGCCAACAACATCCAGAAATTCTTTGATCATCACTGGATCCTTAAAACCCGGTCGGTCTTCTACTCCTGAGGAGACATCAATAAACGAGGCGCCAGTTTTTTTGATTGCTGTCGCAACGTTTTTTGCGTTTAGCCCGCCCGATAGCATCCAGGGGTAGGCTAGATTTTGATCTCCAAGCCAATTCCAATCAAAAGAGACTGCATTCCCTCCGGGTAACGCTCGTTTCATATCTTTTGGGGGCATTGAGTCAAAAAGAATTTGTTCCACTAACCCGATGTAAGGCACCGCTTTTCCTATGTCACCTGGTGACGCTATCTTTACTGCCTTTATTATCGGTAGACCAGACAGTTCTTTTATCTCTAGCGTGCGTTTCGGTGATTCGTCTCCGTGAAGTTGGAGCATATCGAGAGCCAGGTTATCAACAATTTCTGTTAGATCGCGATCCTCCATATTCACAGTTAGTCCTACGCGTAAAACATTTTTTGGAACTTTCGCGACTAGTGCAGAGGCTGCTTCTATATTCACATAGCGGGGAGAGGCCAGGAAAAAAACAAAACCCACCGCTGCGGCTCCACCACTAATTGCTGCCTCGAGGGATTCCGCCGAGTTTACACCGCAGATTTTTGTCTTTATTCCGGTTTTAAATTCCACAGGTTTCTATTTCCTGGGCTATTCGGTCTGCCGCTTGCGAGGGGTCGGAGGCGTTTGTAATGGGTCGACCAATCACGAGGTAATCTGCGCCATACTTTATTGCATCGGCAGGTGACATAGTCCGTTTTTGATCATTTTTTTCGGCCCAAGCAGGTCTAATGCCGGGAACCATGATGATAAAATCTTTACCGAGCTCCTCTCGAAGGATCTTTATCTCGTTTGGAGAGGCTACAATACCGTCAGCTCCATGTTTCAACGCCAATTTTGCGAGCTTTAAGACTTGTTCGTCAACCGGATTAAAAACACCAATTTCGGTTAAATTGTTGGCGTTTAGGCTTGTTAATACTGTCACTGCAAGGATCTTTGGTGTTCCCCCAAGTGTTCCCTTGATTGCAGCCGCTATCATCTCCGATCCGCCTGAAGCGTGAATTGTAGTCATTAGACAGTGTGTAAGCGCCGCTGATCTCACTGCGCCCGCAACTGTATTGGGTATGTCGTGAAATTTTAGATCAAGGAAAATTGGTAGTCCAATGTTTTCAATTGCCTTAACCCCATCAGGGCCGTTAGCCGTGAAAAATTCTTTACCAAGTTTGAAACCACCCACAGCATTTCTTAGCGCTAAGGCTACGTCGAGTGCCCGCGTCAGGTCGGCAGTATCCAAAGCACAAAAGATACGCTGATGCGAATCCATAATGCTGCTCCGTTAAATTTAATAAACTCTAACCCGCATAGCAGGCAGGCAGGCGTTGCGCAACAATAATAGTGTGTTATCCCAGGCTCGAGTTTTTTGATTTTTGAATTTCTCTATTAATCTTTTGAAAGCCCTTTTCCCCGAAAGAAAAAGTATTTCTTTTTGGATCTGCTTTGTTCGCTTATCAAAGTGCAGAAAATTCCAACTATGAAACCAACTGACGCAGCCAATAGGATTACGAGTCCAACTTCGGTAATGACCGTTAGTGGCAAAGGCCACAATTCGACCGCAATTTCAGTTCGGTTCACCAAAGTAAACGAAATCGCAATAAGAATTAGAAGAATTATCAGTAATTTTCTAAGAAATTTCACGATTCGCTTGTAACTTTTGAGGCATAGGGGGGCGCTAGCTACGTAAGGGCTCATTGAGCCTTACTTTAAGTGTCTTTCCTGCCTTAAAAAAAGGAACATGTTTTTGAGAAACATTTACAATTTCGCCAGTTTTGGGGTTGCGTCCAGTGCGTGAGTCTCTTGTTTTAACCGAGAAAGCTCCAAAGCCGCGAAGTTCAACCCTTTGGCCATCGGCGAGTGCCTCAGATATTTCCTCAAAAATAGTTGAGACTATTCTTTCGATATCACGGAGGTACAGTTGAGGATTTTTTGCCGATAATCGAGCTATGAGTTCAGCTTTGGTCAAGTTGCCGAATCCTAAAATGACTTATAATTCAATGGGTTATAGGAGCGTTTTTTTTACCCATCCGAAGGCTGCCAGATTGACAGCAAGCCGTCAAGCACAAGCCGCTCCGATATGAAGACTTTTTGAGTTAGACTTTGGAGCCGTTCTAACCAATTCATCCCCGATATCCCGCTTCGGAGGTCAATAATCGGTAAATCATTTGAAATATTTCTCTTGATCTCGAGCCATTTCAAAGCCTCTCTCCTGCCACCGATTGCATCTATTAATCCATGCTTGAGCGCCATTTGTCCGGTGTAAACCCTTCCGTCGGATAAACCCTTCGCAATATCGATAGATATATTGCGCCGATTAGCCACCATGCGAACAAACATATTTGACATATCGTCAATAAGAAATCTTATAGTTTTTCTTGCTACTGGTGTCACTCTCTCCAGAAGGCTCGGCGTACCTTTGAGCGGACTACTTTTCAGGACCTCCACGTTTATACCGAGTTTCTCGAGGAGTGAAGTAATTTCAGCTGTCTGGAATAAGACGCCGATTGAGCCAGTTAGTGTCGCTCTTTGCGCGTATATTTGGTCAGCGGCTATGGCGGTCATATACCCCGCCGAAGTCGCTAGGTCGCCCATAACCGCAACTACCGGCTTTTTGCCCGCGAAGTAGCGAATCGCTTCATGTAGGGTTTCGCCGCCAACTACCGTACCTCCGGGAGAGTCTATTTCTATTAAGAGAGCCTTTATGGAAGGATTATCTCTGGCCTTCTCTATTGCTAGAACTCTATCTTTGTCATGATATATCGTACCTTTTATCTGAAGTAACGCTATATGGACGTTTTTAAATTGGGGCGCAGGGTGGCCTAAGAAAAAGAAAGTTGTTAATCCAATAGCCATCACGATGGCTAACAGGCGCCATAATGTAACCCGTCTTTTTAACGCCCGCCTATCAAGAAGGTAGTCAGCCTCTAAGCCCACAGTAACCTATAGCCCTTCAAAAGCCACGAATAGGATCTGTTATTCTGACTTTTTCTCGATACTCTCGGGCTCTTCGCTGGCGTCTGGGCCGGTATCACCCTCTGCCTTGCGAATTGCAGCTCCTAAAATATCGCCGAGGCTGGCACCTGAATCTGAAGAACCATAATCTGCCATTGCTTTCCGTTCTTCTTCGATTTCATGCTGCTTTATCGAGAGGGTAACCTTTCTTTCGCGTCTATCAATGGCTGTAATAAGCGCATCAACGCGATCACCCTCAGCAAATCGATCGCCCCGCTGTTCGCTGCGTTCTTTTGAAAGATCAGATCTTCGAATAAACCCTGGCGCACCCCCCGCCAAACTGACCACGAGTCCCCCGTCTGTAACGTCAGTTACAGTGCAAGTGACCGTGTCACCTTTTTTCAAGTCCCCTGCGGCAGCCTCGAATGGATCTGAATTAAGTTGCTTAATACCGAGGCTAACACGCTCTTTTTCAATATCAATATCAAGGACCTTCGCTTGGACCAGATCGCCTTTCTTGAAATCATCCATAGCATCTTCGCCTGACTTTTCCCACGATATATCAGATAGGTGAACCATACCGTCAATGTCTCCCGGCAGCCCTACAAAGAGACCAAATTCTGTAATATTCTTGACTTCTCCTTCAATTACACTGCCAGCTGGGTGCCCAGCCAAAAAGTCAGTCCAGGGATTTTCTTGGGTTTGTTTAATTCCCAGAGATATTCTTCTTTTTTCAATATCCACATCCAGCACAATCACTTCAACTTCTTGGCTGGTTGAAATAATCTTTCCAGGGTGGACATTTTTCTTGGTCCAGCTCATTTCAGTGACGTGAACTAACCCTTCGATGCCTGGTTCTAATTCAACGAAAGCCCCATAGTCTGTAATATTGCTAACACGCCCGCTCAATTTCATTCCTAAGGGATATTTAGACTCTGCATTGTCCCAAGGATCTGCTTCCAGTTGTTTCATCCCTAGTGAGATGCGCTGTGTGTCGGAGTTAAATCGAATGACCTGCACCTTGACTGATTGGCCCACGTTTAAAACCTCGCTTGGATGAACAACTCTTTTCCACGCTATGTCAGTCACATGCAGCAAACCATCGACGCCGCCAAGATCGACAAAAGCGCCATAGTCGGTAAGGTTTTTGACGACACCTTCAATTACCTGTCCCTCTTGCATACCCGATAGCAACGCAGTTCTCTGCTCAGCACGACTTTCTTCTAATACCGCTCGCCTGGAAACAACAATGTTACCCCGTCGGCGATCCATTTTTAGGATCTGAAACGGTTGCAGATCACCCATCAGCGGATTCACGTCTCTTATTGGCCTAACGTCAACTTGGCTTCCGGGTAAGAAGGCCACTGCGCCCGATAAATCAACCGTAAATCCGCCCTTCACGCGGCCAAAGATCGTGCCGTCCACGCGTTCACCCTTTTCAAAAGCTTTTTCCATGATGGTCCAAGCCTCTTCCCGTCTCGCCTTTTCTCGACTTAACATGGCTTCGCCGTTACGATCTTCCATTCTCTCTAAATAAATATCGATGATTTCACCAACATTTATGGAGCTATCTTGGCCTTGTTCGCCCTTTCCAAACTCCTTGATAGGAATTCGACCCTCTGATTTCAGGCCAACGTCCACAAGGACTACATCGCCTTCAATTCCGATTATAGTTCCTTTCACAACCGACCCCTCAAGGGGTTGATTTTCTTTAAAAGTTTCTTCAAGCATCGCGGTAAAGCTTTGCTCATCTATCTCGGCCTCAACCCCAACGATACTAGATTCCGTTGTCATTTGTTCTCCCAACTATTTATTCCCTAATTCAGCATTACAAATTCGTTCTAAATAAAACATTTAAACTAATATAATACTTAAACCCGCCTCTGTATCACCGAGAGCAACCGTTCAAAAAAGAGCATATCCAAGTGCCGCTCTGAATGCTCCCTCAGGGTCGAGAAACGTAGTATCCAACACAAATGCGTCCTTCGCTGGGACCAGGGGTGCCATATTACGAGAGACATCTCGACAATCCCTGTCTCTTAAGTCCTGCAAAACGCGCGCATATATAGCGTTTAAGCCGAGAGACCGCAACTCTTTATAACGTCGGGATGCCCTGATCGAAATGTCAGCCCGGACAAATAACTTTCTGTCGGCGTCGGGGCAAATGACTGTTCCAATATCTCTGCCATCAAGGACTGCCCCCATTTTTCCATCTGGAGGATTATACGCGAAAGATTTTTGGAAATTCAATAGCGCCATCCTAACTTCGGGGCTAGTTGCTACAACGCTTGCAGCTTCGCTTGCCGCCTCGGAGCGCAATTCAGGATTGTTTAGGTTTTTGGGATTTAATTTTTCCGCGGCAATCAAGCCGTGTTTTGGATTACTTATATCGCCATTGACGCTAAGGACCTCGTATCCTACCGCTCTATACAAAAGACCAGTATCCAGATATGCAAAATGATAATACTCAGCAATTCGCCTTGCAAGCGTGCCTTTCCCGCTCGCAGCTAGTCCATCAACCGCGATTAATCGATAGTTTTTTGTGTTCATTGAGACAGGTTAATTGCGGCGCCAATTTCGCCCATTAATACAGAAAAATCTGGAAAGCTTGTAACGATTGAGCTGTGATCATCGATCGAAATTGGGTTCTTCGCCCCTATGCCTGCGACTAAAAACGCCATGGCTATCCTGTGATCAAAGTTAGTTTTCACTTCTCCTCCGCCTAAAATTTTATTGCCATCTCCTTCAATTATGAGGTCATCTTTTTCTAAAAAGGCGCTTACACCGCAGCTTTTTAACCCAGCTTCGATCGATGATAACCTATCGCTCTCCTTTACCCTCAGCTCTGATAGACCAGAAAGACGTGTAATCCCTCTGGCATATGCAGCTGCTATTGCCAATATTGGGTACTCGTCTATCATGGAGGGAGCCCGATCAGCCGGAACATTAACACCTTTGAGATTACTTGACGATATCTTCATATCGGCGACCAACTCACCGGTTTCCAATCTAGTGTTGGTTAATTCAATGCAGGCCCCCATCTCAATCAGGGTCTTAAAGAGACCTGTACGCAGGGGGTTTATGCCAATACCGTGAATGATTAATTGTGAATCAGGCAATATCAGGCAAGCGACTGCAGCAAATGCTGCGGAGGATGGGTCACCAGGTATGTGAATCGCTCGCGCCGTTAACTCGGGCTGACCGACTAAAACTATTTTGGTTTTTCCCGATGGCTCCTGGTCTATGGACAAGTTTGCCCCGAATGTTTTTAGCATAAGCTCTGTATGGTCGCGGCTCGGTTCTCTCTCAATGACGGTGGTCATTCCGGGTGTATTTAAACCGGCCAGTAATATTGCTGATTTTACTTGAGCGGAAGGCACGGGGAGCTCATAAACTATTGGATTCGGGTCGCTTGCCCCAATTAGGGTGAATGGCATTTTGTTGCTCGGATTAGCAATTACTTCGGCACCCATCTGGGAAAGAGGGTCCAAGACCCGATCCATGGGACGTGTGCGAAGGGAGTTATCACCTGTGACTTGCATCTTTATCTCATGAGTTGCAACTAACCCTGTTATTAATCTGGCGCCAGTCCCAGAGTTTCCAAAATCGATTATGGCTCCCGGATTGCTTAGCCCTCCTATACCCACACCTTGAACATGCCACACACCTCCATTATCACGGGAAGATTTTACGCCCAATTCAGCTAATGCTTTTGCAGTGCCAAGGACGTCTTCTCCCTCAAGGAGCCCCGTAATTACAGTTTCCCCAACTGCAACCGCGCCGATGATGAGCGCGCGGTGCGAAATTGATTTATCTCCCGGAACTCTGATCGATCCCATTATTTTTTTTACTGGGTGAGATACTAGTTTGCTCATAAATCTTACAATCAGTAGCCTAAAAGAACGGTGCCTGTTTGACATCGGATTACACCCTCAATGGCACCCAACCTATTTTTTAACACATTGAGATGAAATAGCTAAATTTTGTGTTGAGAAAAATTTTGACAGTTTTCGAACTTCATGGCATGGCAGAATCTCTAATGTCGTTGGAATTAAGCAAAGAGGAGAAGAGAGAGTGGACAAAGCCGAATTGGGATCAAAGCGGGTCTGTCTTGGATGTGGTGCACGCTTTTATGACTTGAATAAAAGTCCCGCATTCTGTCCACATTGTGGAAAAGAATTTGACCCTACGGCCTCATCCCGTTTATCTCGGTCTAGACAATCGGAAACCGCCAAAACTCAGTCCAAAAAGTTTAACGCAGACAAATCGAAAAAAAGTAGAGTTTCTTCGCCTAACGAAACAGAATTAGAAGATGGCGATGAGGGAATGCAGGACATTGAGGGTCTGGATGTTAACACTGAGGACGATGAGGTGTTGGTTGAGGAGATGGAAGAGGGGGATGAACTGATTGGCCCCAACGATGAGGACCAATAAGAAATCCAAAATTTTTATAAAGCTTTTTTCGGTTTGCGGAAATGGTCTCCGTAGGACTGACTTCGATGAGTTAACCAGCTAGGCAGTTGTCTTAGAGCGGCTTTTTGTTTAAGGATTGTCAGAGGAAGGGGCCATAGCTCAGTTGGGAGAGCGCTTGAATGGCATTCAAGAGGTCGGGGGTTCGACTCCCCCTGGCTCCACCATTTTTTGCCGGATTTCCCATCAATGCCTGACTGTCACGATATACATAGGTTGAAGGCTCGGATTGCTATAAATTGGTTATTAATCAATTCTCTATTTCTGTCAGGATTTCATATACTTGAGTCTTGTTTTCTGTTTTGCGGAGCCGCTCGCAACGTTTGCTGTCTCTTAACAGCCTAGAAATTCTGGATAAGGCCTTTAAATGTTCTGCCCCCGTTCCCTCAGGAGCTAAAAGTAAGAATATTAAATCCACGGGCTCATTGTCTATTGAGTCAAATTCTACCGCTCTATCAAGCCGAAAAAAGATACCGAGCAAGCTATTTAGCAGGGGAATCCTGCCATGGGGTATAGCGATTCTTTTGCCTACTCCGGTCGACCCCAGCCGTTCGCGTTCTACTAGAACCTCAAATATAGACCGTTCTGCCAAACCTGTTTCTACTGAGCCAGTTCTGGCAAGAAACTCAAGAATTTGTTTCTTGCTAGTTGCCTTAACACCAATATGGATCCGGTGGGGCTCAATAAAATCTTTGATCTGCATCTTGAACCTTTTCCAATCTATCTAGAAGACCTTTGAACCATGATCCCTGTGTCATTTTCATAGATCAACGCAGCTCTTGAGATCTATCCAAGCCTGACATCATAAGGTGGTTAGGAGAGCCTTCTTCTCACGTCGTCTTTGTACCGATGATGAAATTTTCATTGATTCTCTATATTTCGCAACCGTGCGCCTCGCTATTTCGATACCTTCTCCCTTTAAACGGGAAACAATTTTATCATCAGACAAGATTTTGCTAGGCTCCTCTTCATCGATCATTTTTTTAATTTTGGCCCGAATTGCTTCAACGGAGAGAGCAGAATTATTCTCAGAATTACCTAAGACAAATGTAAAAAAGTATTTTAATTCATAAATGCCTCTAGGCGTGGCCATGTATTTGTTTGTTGTTACTCGACTGACGGTGCTCTCGTGCACTCCGATAATTTCAGCGATATCACGTAGAATTAGTGGTTTAAGGTGATTCACCCCGTGCTCGAGAAACCCCTCTTGATGGCGTACGATTTCAGAAGCTACTTTTAATATGGTCTGAGCTCTCTGATGAACAGCTTTTAACAACCATGTCGCTGACTGGTAACAAGAGGAGATATACTCTTTGTCTTTTTTTGTAACGGCGCAGGTTCGGACTTCATTATAATATTTATTATTGATCAAAAGGTTCGGTAAATTGTCATTATTTAATTCGACTGACCATTCTCCACTTTTTTTGCGCCCAACGATCACATCAGGGACGATGGGTTCAGATAAATTTTCTTCGAAAATTAAACCGGGTTTGGGATCCAACGCACGGATTTCATCTATCATTTGTGCAAGATCTTCTTTGTCGACACCGCACACCTTGAGCAGTCTTTTAAAATCACGGTTGGCTAAAAGTTCTAGGTTTTCGGTCAAAGCTTGCATTGCTGGATCAAATCTATCCCGATCCAGGAGCTGAATTGCCAGGCATTCAGATAAGTTTCGAGCGCCGATACCGGCTGGGTCCATGCCTTGTATTCGTTGGAGGACTCTCTCTACCTCTTGAGCGTTGCAAGCAAAGTTATTTGCGATTTCTGAGATGGGAGTGTGCAAATAACCTGAGTCGTCTAGCAGGTCAATTAAAGCGTTTGCAATAACGCGATCGGCGGTTTCAGGAATATCCAAGGTAACTTGGGCGGCCAAGTGATCTTTCAGAGTTTTTCTCGAAGCGTCTGATATGTCGATCCGAAATTCATCGTGCTCCGAGGCAGTGGCACCTATTACGCGCCAATCAAGTTCTTCGCCTTTCCCATCAAAGGGTGTGTCAGATGGGTCCTCTTGAGCCCAGACATCATCATATTCAGAATCTAAATTATCTTGTTTTCCTTCAGAGAATATTTCTGCGCCAAATAAGTCAGCGCTATCCGGTTCAGGAAGTGTCTCCGCGAAATCGTCATCATTGATCTCTGTATCCGGACTTTCTGCCTGATTTTCCTCAGATGTATCAGTATTTTCGCTCTGATTCCCATCCTTCAAGCTTTGGTCCTCTTGCTGAAGAAGTGGATTTTGTTCTAGTTCTTGGTCGAGGTATTCTGCAAGTTCCAAGTTTGATAGTTGCAGCAGTTTTATCGCCTGCTGCAGTTGTGGCGTCATTACCAAGGTTTGGATCTGTCTGAGATCCAATCTTGGGGCCAGCGCCATTATATTTCCCTCAATTTTTTTGGTTCCATTAATTTAATGAAAATTTTAAAGGCTAAATCTTTCCCCTAGATAAACACGTCTTACATCGTTATGCGAGACAATTTCGGAGGGAATGCCGCTCATTAGAACGCATCCATCATGCAGGATATAAGCCCGATCTACGATTTCCAATGTTTCTCTTACATTGTGGTCTGTAATCAAAATTCCAATACCCCGGTCTTTTAGTTGAATTATTAACTCACGGATGTCCCCAACAGCTATTGGATCAATTCCTGCCAAAGGTTCATCGAATAAAATGAAGCTTGGATTTGAGGCGAGAGCTCGTGCTATTTCAACGCGACGTCGCTCTCCCCCTGAGAGAGCTAACGCGGGAGTCCTCCTTAGATGAGTAATGGAGAATTCTGCGAGCAAATCTTCTAAACGCGCTTCTCGTTTATCGGCTAGTGGTTCAGAAACTTCCAGCATAGCTCTTATATTGTTTTCTACATCGAGACCCCTAAAAATCGATGCTTCTTGAGGAAGGTAGCCCACTCCTTTACGTGCTCGCCTGTACATCGGCAACGCCGTTATTGTTTCACCGTCAAGTTTGATTTCGCCGTAGTCCGGAGAGACCAGTCCAGTCATCGTGTAAAAAACGGTTGTTTTGCCTGCGCCATTTGGGCCAAGCAGGCCTACAATTTCTCCTCGCTGAAGGGAAATTGATACATTGCGCAAAACAGGACGCTTCTTAAATGCCTTGCCAATCTGTTCAGCGACCAGCCCACTCGGGCTTACCACTATTTTCGGTTTTTCGATCACAAGATTTCAACTAACCACAGCTTAAAACAAAAACTATCTCTCCAAAATAAACTAATTTAATCCCATTTGCTATGGCGCATAAACTCATCGTCTTAGCTTGGGCTCCGAGGTTTCTTTTGTCGGCCCCAAAAAACCACGAACTTGATTTCCAGAATCGCTAAAAATTTGGCTTACACCGGTCTTAAAGTTAACTACTCCTCTGTCCCCGTTTAACTGATTCTTTCCTCGGGTGATGCGAACATTTTTCTCAACTTGCACTATCTCGGTTTTTAAATCGTACGTGCCAAGTTCAGCTTTGATAATTTCTCTACCCGTAGAGATTAGCACATTATTCCGCGCCTCGATTGAATTTATGCGGGCTTCTTGTTTTTCATTTCTGGCCAAACGCGCGGTAAGAATATCTGCCCTAAGTAGGTTTTTCCCTCTCGAAACTTTTGCCGCCCCACGTGCTATTGCGAGGTCCTTTTTGTCCCAAAACTCCAAACTGTCTTGAGCTGTGATTTCATCAGATCCTGAGAATAATTTTGGAGCGCCGGTTAATATCATGAGCCCCTGGTTTATTATGTAAACACCTCGGGTTCCTTGAGCAGTTTGTTGGGGAGAAAGGATGCGGACATTGCCAATAGCATCGATACGAAATATTTGTGTCTTTCCGTTAGATCCCCTCGTATACCATGCCGATAATGTATCGCCATATATTGTGGTTGTCCCTTGGCGTGCAAACGCATTTCCTCGAGCGATGTAGACCTGCTCTTTTTGACTCCACTCAATCCCATCTTTCGCACTGATTTCTATAGGGGTCTGTCGATTTTGAGTTAGTAGTTTGATCCCTTCGCCATGCGTTTTGGTTGAAAAAGGAAAAATTATCAACGACACGAGAATTGAGAGATAAGTTTTCATCTAGGCATTTATTTTTTTGTTGAAATGGGCGTTATAGATACGGAAGCGGGACCTGTAAAAAAATACTTTCCCCCCTCGATAAAAAAACCTTTGGATGCGATGTTTCCGAGTGGGCCCTGCCCTTCCAAATTTTGAGTGCCAAAAGCAGTGCTTTTGTTGAAGTCAATTTTTACACCTGAAGTTGTAATTTGGTGGCCCCCGTCGTGAAAGACGTTGACAATACCCTTGAGTTCGAGCTTTTTTTCCCCCACGTAGTAAATTCCCTCGTCAGAAGATATAGCCACCCAACCGCCTTCTATTGTTAAAAAATCAGCCGTTGGATTATAAAGACTAACCTGATCGGGGACTCCTTCTTTTGGCGATGCCGATTTAGCAGTAATTGAAAATGGTTTTTTGTTTTTATCAAAACCGGTATAGTGAGGGTTCAGTATATCTTGCGCTACGTTATCGGTCACCAAATTATTGGAATTGCCCATTCGAAATTTCTTTGGGTTGTCTTGAAACTTTGGCCATGTGATGATTGCAGCTATAATTGTGATCGCAATAATAGGTAACAAGATCCTCATACAGCTCACAAAATGTGAGTAAGAACTTTCGGTCTTAATCTGGAAGTGGGAGGGTTTGGATTTCACAGAAAACATTGTTTCGGCAGCTGTGGGACCCTCACGTGTCTAAACCAATTCGGAGTAGGTCGTGTATGTGGATAATTCCTGAGGGTTTTTGGTTATCTCCGATGACAAATAGTGAAGTAATTTTAAGTTCATTCATCATTTCTAATGCCTGGGAACCAAGCATCTCGTTGGTAATTGTGCGGGGTCTAGAAGTCATAATTTGACGGGCTGAGTGGGCAAGTAAGTTTTTATCCATGTGACGCCGTAAGTCACCGTCTGTAATTATGCCTATTAAAGATCCGTCGTCGTCAAGTATTCCAACGCAGCCAAAGCTTTTTGTGGTTATTTCGAGTAACGCTTGAGTCATACTTTCCGCTTTATGGACCAACGGAATTGAGTCACCTTTATGCATCAGATCACTTACGCGGATAAATCGTCTTCCTAAATGGCCACCTGGGTGTAGCGCATTAAAGTCTGCTTCAGAAAAATTAGATTGGTCTGAAAGGGCAACGGCAAGTGAGTCCCCAAGCGCCAGCATAACCGTGGAAGAAGTGGTTGGGGCGAGCCCGAGCGGGCACGCTTCTTCTATCTCACCCAATGTCAAAACTATGTCCGCTGCTCTACCTAGCATACTATTTGTTTTGCTTATGATGGCTATCAGA
>CAJXEC010000035.1 GCA_913052165.1 uncultured Rhodospirillaceae bacterium | reverse complement strand
CACCGTGTTCGAGAAAACAGCCTTTGTTCCATATGCGAATGCTGGGGTCCTATAAACGCTTATGATATTCCGTGATATCACGCCAGTTACCGGACCTGGTCCCATTGCAGTGGCGTAAGCACCCATATTACCTAGCCCACTGCACCGAAGTCCGAGAAAGTGTCCTTCGGCATCGAGAGCCAGCTCAGCTTCTATCAGACTATCTCTTCCTTGTTGGTCGGAGAGGAAGCTCTCAGTTCGACTCGCTGTCCATTTTACGGGGCGGTTGAGTTTTTTTGAGGCGTACATAACGGCAATTGGCTCTGAAAGGCAGGCACCTTTCATACCAAATGAACCACCGACATCGTTAGATAGAATTCGTATCTTTTCCAAATCCGTCTTGAAAATTGCTTTTGCGAGTTGTGCCCTCATCCCCATCACGCCTTGGGTAGGCAAGGTCACCGTAAATTTTTGGCTTAATTTGTCATATTCAGCCACAACCGAACGAGGTTCCATTGCGTTTACGACCATTCGAGTGGATAGAACACTCACCTTTGAAATGTGGGTGGCTTTGTCAAAAGCCTCATCACATTTGTCTTGGTCTCCGATAAAGAAGTCTAAACAGACATTATTCTCTACTTCATCCCAAACTTGGGAAGCATCTTCTTTTATTGCGTCCCAGGCCTCAACCGCGGCCGCTTCTGCTTGTAATTCAAACTTAACATTTTCGGCAGCTTCTTCGGCCTGATTTGCGGTTTCTGCTATTACCACCGCAATGATCTCTCCTACATGGCGAACACGTCCTTCCGCCATTCCACATCGTGGAGGTACATAATATCGTGATCCGTCACGGTTCTTCATCGGCATATTAGAGGGGATATCTCCAATGCCGTCCCTTCTTAAATCTGCAGATGTGTAAATTGCCAAGACACCTGGCATTGCTAGTGCATCTTTTTTTTCAACTGACAGCAGAGCAGCGTTCGCAGTCTGGCTTCGAACAAAGCGCGCGAAAACCTGCCCGGAAACCGAGTAATCATCGGTATAGTCTCCTCCCCCAGTAAGCAGGCGCGGATCTTCGGTTCTTAAAACAGGCTGACCAATTCCAAAGTTAAGAGGCATATCATTCATTGAAAACTTTCCTATTGTCCTGGGCTAGACTTTAATTAAACGTGATTGTTTTGACCTTCGAAAATCTATAGAATCATGCGCTTCTATTTGTATCCGAATTTTTCGATTGCTTCATCTTTCGAGTAATACCCTCGCTTTAAATCTCGGTTTACAAGATGGGGGTCTCTCTCAAGGGGGTTTCCAAATCCACCTCCACCAGGCGTAGAGACTCTTACCGTATCACCTGCCTTCAGAGTGATATCTTGGTCTTTTGATAGATGAGGAGGTGTGTAAAACTCCCCATCTCTCTCCACCCTCACTTTGTTTGTAGCACCGTCTTCTCCTCCAAGAGCTCCGAGCGGACCGGTTCGGCCGTGATCCATAACCATTGATGCCCTGGCTTCACCCCTTCGAAGCTTGACTTTGTAGTTTACTCCAAATCCCCCTCGATATTTTCCTGCTCCCCCTGAACCTTCGTGCAAAGAAAATTCTTCAAAGAGAACAGGATAATATTGCTCCATAACTTCGATCGGGGTCGTTTTAGAGATACCAATGGTCGAGCAGCCATTAGAAATTCCATCCCCGTGAGCGCTGCCTCCGTATCCGCCTCCCGAGATAACATACATTACATAGGAGCTGCCTTTATCTGGGTCGTATCCGCCAAGGCAGAAATTACCACTAGTGCCTGCTGGAGCCGCGAATAGCTTCTCAGGTATCGCATCAACCAACGCGGCAAACACCGCCTCAGCGATACGTTGGCTGACTTCGGCGGCGCATCCTGATACAGGCCGCGGGTATTCAGCGTAGAGGAAGGTGCCTTTGGGATCTTGGATGTGAAGTGGTTCAAAAGTTCCCGCGTTCAGGGGGACGTCAGGGAAGATGTGTTTGATTGCCAAGTATATAGAAGATTTTGTTGTTGCAATCACGGAGTTCATTGGTCCGAGACAGGGCGGACTAGAGTCGGACAGATCAAAATATAGCTCCGATCCCTCGCATTTTATCTTCAAATCAATTTTTAGGGGCTCATTTTTCACGCCGTCCGAGTCAATAATCGACACGCCGCGGTATTCACCGTCTGGAATTTCATCAATGCAAGCTCTCATCTGGCGCGCAGCCCGAGTGCGGAGTTCGGTAATAGCTCCCTTCACTATTTCACTTCCGTAGCGATCGATTAATTCTTCGAAGCGTTTTTCTCCTACTGAGAGAGCAGCAGCCTGGGCTTTGATATCACCGATGCGTTGATCTGCTACGCGAATATTGGAGAGTATGATCGATAAAATTTCTTCATCAATTACGCCGCCTTTGTAAAGTTTTACCGGTGGAAGACGCAGGCCTTCCTGTTCAACTTCCGTTGCTTTTGCCGAGAAGCCTCCCGGCACAGAGCCACCTGTATCGGGCCAGTGTCCGGTATTTGCAAGCCAGGCAAATAACTCACCTTTATAAAAGAAGGGCTTTACAAAGCGGACGTCCATAAGATGGGTGCCCCCTAAATAGGGGTCATTTACTATGAAGATGTCACCTGGCGTAATGCTCTTTGCACGCTCTATTACACACTTGGTGCCAAATTGCATGGTGCCCACAAAAACGGGCAACCCCAATTCCCCTTGTGAAATCAGGTCTCCGTTTATGGGATCGTATATTCCATCAGATCTATCTAGGGCCTCGGAAATGACTGGGCTGAAAGCCGATCTTACGAAAGCTAAGTCCATCTCGTTACAGACTTGTTGAAGTCCTGCTTGAATAACAGCGAGGGTGACAGGATCGAGAGAATGCATTTTTTAGTCCTCCCCTACGCTCATGATAAGGTTTCCAAAATCATCGACTTCAACCAGATCACCAGGGTTCACAATTATAGTGGTATCCAGTTGCTCAAGAATGGCAGCTCCTTCTAGCTTGGTCCCCAATGGCAGTGCCTCTCGGCTGTAAATCGGACACTCCTGTTTCCCGCCGAAAAACCAAACATCTCGGATACCGGTTTGAGCCTCGGCAGCCGATTTGCACCGATCTTCCGAGTTCATGAGGTTTTTGAGAGGAATAGACTTACGCTTTCCAATTACGGCGGTGTGCAAATTTACAAGAACCGGACGAATTTCATTTAAGGTAACAGAAAAACGATCCCAATACGCTGCCGCAAATCTCTCATGCAAGGACTCTAAGCTGAAATCGTCGTTTTGAATTTCAACTGTCAAAAGATGGGTCTGCCCCTGGAACTGCATGTCTACATCTCTTAACACTTGAATATTTTCAACAGCGATGCCTTCTAACTCAATGGTGTCTCGTCCTCGCTTTTCTTGTTCTGCAAAAATTTCAGAAATTTCTGAGATTTCGACGTCCCGCAGAGGGGTATTGATCGTTTTGACGTAATCGTGGCGCACGTCTGCCACTGTGCAGCCGACGGCATTCGTGATGCCTGGCCGCGCAGGGACAAGTACTTTGGGAATTCCAAGTTCCCGTGCTAAATCAGAAGCATGCAATGGACCGGCGCCGCCGAAAGGAAAAAGGACAAAATCTCTCGGGTCATAGCCTCTCGCGAGGGACACCATTCGCAGAGCACCGGCCATTTTTGTATTAGCAATCTGAATAATTGCGGAAGCGGCTTCTTCAGGGCTGGAGAAGTCCAGTGGCTCCGCTATTCGATCCTTTAAAGCCTCAGCGACTTCCTTTTTGGAGACATTGGCTTTGATCATCATGGATGGGTTCAAGCGGCCAAGAATCATGTTAGCATCTGTTATAGTCGGAACCTTACCTCCCCTTCCGTAACATATCGGTCCAGGGAGAGCCCCAGCGCTCTCAGGACCGACTTCCAGCAGCCCGGAGGAGGAAATGTGGGCGATTGAGCCACCTCCCGCACCAATGGTTCTGACGTCCACCATTGGGACGTGTATGGGCATCGCATACTCGATTTCCAGTTCGGAAGAAATTTGCGGCACGCCCCCCGAGATAAGTCCCACATCGCAACTAGTTCCCCCCATATCGCAGGTAATCACGTTCGGAAAACCGGAATGAGACGCCGTAAAGGCTGCTGCCATTACACCTGATGCCGGTCCCGACATTACTGTATTTACAGAGGTTTCAGCTATTATTTTTGAAGAGACAGTGCCTCCATTACCTTGCATAACAAGCAAGTCGCGAGGATAGCCGCCACCTTGGAGTTCATTTTGTAGTTTTTTTATGTAACGATCTAATACTGGCTGCACTGCAGCATTTATCATTGCAGTGGTTCCTCGCTCATATTCCCGATACTCAGCCATTATGGCGCTACCGCGAGTGATGAAACTGTTTGGCCAAATTTTTTCTATGATCGTTTCCGCATGACGTTCGTGCTCGTCGTTGATGTATGAGTGCAAAAAGTGAATTACGACAGATTCTACGCCAGCATCTAATAATTTTCTCGTCGCCGCGGTGACTTCATCTTCATTGAGGTCTTCCAACGGGTTGCCCCCAGAGTCCATTCGCTCTGTAACTTCTAAACGTAAGTCTCTAGGTATCAGGCATTCAAATGAACCTATTAAACCGTACGGCTTTGGACGGGTCCTGCGTCCCAATTCTAATGAGTCGCGAAAGCCGCGAGTGGTTATTAGTCCGCATGGCGCAATTTTACGTTCTAGTATTGCATTTGTGGTAACGGTGGTGCCGTGAATGATGGTGTCCACTTCTGGGAGGTGGATATCACTCATCGAGAGAGCATTGAGCACGCCGAAGGCCTGATTTTCTGGGGTAGAGGGAACTTTTGCGATGCGCACTTCCCCAGTTTTTTCATCGAGAAAGATAAGGTCGGTGAAAGTACCGCCGACATCAACGCCCACTATTTGGCCCATAAAGTTGTTGTCCTTCAGCTTTTACCTCTCGTACATACATTAATTGTTTGAGCCTTGGAAGATCCAGCGCGCGATGCGTCCAAGTTTTCGAAATACAAAACTAAATGGTCCCAGAAATGGGGCAGAATATGGCGTTCGATGGGGGCTGATGGATAATTTTGGTATACAGCATTGGTCTTTTGACTTAATGAAAAATTTGAACACCTGTATCCGAAGTAATAGAAATTGAAAAACCCAGTTCTCAGCTTTGCGCTCTGTGCTCTTTTTGGTTTTATGGTTCTCCGATTTTTTGTTGGGAGCACTGAAGGGCCTTTAAAAATAACGCCTTCAGGTGGCTTGGGAAAAAACCAAGCGGAATTTCTTCATGATCGAATTACAGAGTTGGCTTTGGGTAAAAGAGTATCTGGTCTGGTTGCTGAGTTAACAAATTTTGATTGGGATACGGTTTGTCTGTTTCTCCCAGGCTGGTTGCCGCCTGGCGGCGCAAATGCTCCTTACCCTCTGTACAATCCGATGTTCACCGGTGATCCAAAGTTTTTTCACATTGTTTTCGGTAACAAAGGGGTACTTAACATGACCATTAGAGTAGAAAGGACGGATCAATTAGACTATGATTTGGCTGGAAAAAGTAAGACGGGATGTCTCAATTCAAAAACATCATTTCTAGTGTCAAGTAAAAGTGATACCGAATACCGGTCTATAAGTTTTAAGTAAAACTTTGGTCTCTCTCGCCAAATAAATTTAAAGTCGGCAGGCGCAATGCCAATGAGATCTTACAAAGCTACCGATTTCACGTAGAGCCCTTATCCGGGCAGCCAGCATTTTAAGAGAGAGATCAAATATTTTTAGGCAGCACTGGCCTTTAAGTCTTGGGAATTTTCTAGGCCCAGAAGCCTTGGAACGGTAGATGTAAGTGTTACGTCGGCGAAGTGCGTATACATACTATTGATTGATGCCTCGTGAGCTCGCTCATTGGAGGAAGCGCAAGCATCCTCAACAACTAACACCTCATAATTCAGCATCATGGCATCTCTTACAGTAGACTCTACGCAGACATTGGTAACAATTCCGCAAACAACGAGAACCTGGGTACCGTATTCTCCCAACACCTTTTCAATATTCGATGCGTCTCTGGAAAAAGCGGAAAATCGGGTTTTATTTACCTTCCTGTCAGAGGAACGAACATCCATTCCCGGGAAGAGCTGAAAACCATCACCGTCTTTGGCAAGTTTGTCGCGCCTGTAAGATAAATGCGTTTCAGTAAGGCATTCATAAAAGGCAGACCAGCTTTTTATGTCTTTGTTGCCAACAATGTTTCGCAGCCAAATAACCGGAGCGTCGACATCTCGAAATGCCGACGCTAGCGAATTAATATTTGATATTATATCAAGGGCTGCTGGACAAAAATTCGTTGACGTTGGTTCCATGTAGAACTTCTGCATGTCAACAACTAATAATGCTGTCTCCTGCGGATTTAATGAAGCGATCCGGTTTGCTTTTCCATATTGAGCTTGGACCCGGGCAATGCTCTCGCCCCACAGCACACTTGTATTCTGCATTTTGAGAATTCCCTAAAAAAATAAAGAAAAATCGGCCGGTTTCGAAAAAGATTACTCCGCTGCAGCAACGCTAATATTTTTCTCCAACAACGCGACGACTTCGTTTGTTGATTGCACATCCCCGAACTGCAAGTAGAACTGATTCAGTGTGGCATTATGGAGATCATCATCGGGAGCCGCATTGGCATCTGATATCATCATGGTCCTGAAGTTCAGCATCATGGCGTCGCGCGCAGTAGACTCGCAACATGTGCAGGTCGAAACTCCTGTTACAAGAATTGTGTTTATGCCACGTCTCCTCAATTCGGCTTCTAATTTTGAAGGGGAGGGTATGAATGCCGAGTAGCGGGTTTTTGGGATCGTCAAATCTTCTTCATGGACATCAAGCTCAGGCCAAAGGTCAAAACCGGGACCGCCAGGGCTCATACCTTCTACTCGTTTATCTGAGTTTTCTGGGGTCATGCGGTCATAATATGCTGACCAGTAATCTTTTGACTCGGGTCCGGAATGAGTTTGAATCCAAATTACGGTGCCGCCTGCACGGCGGGTGGCATCAGCCAGAAGATTTATATTCGGTACAATTTCTCTGGCGACTGGACACTCAGATGGTTGACCTTTACCGACAAAATACAGTTGCATATCCACGACCAAAAGTGCCGTCTCAGGCCCGTGTAATGCATCAACTGTGTGCTCACGACCCGAGCGACGTTTGACCCTCTCAATATGCTCCGGTTTAATTACTACCTTATGCATAGGTGTTTACCCCCCAATCTTTTGATAAAAACCTGTAAGACTACACTTAAATAAGAATATTTTTCAACCAAGTCCAGCAAACTTAAACACTGCCGCCGCCGCTCACACTGATAGTTTCGCCCGTAACATACCGAGAAGCGTCTGAAATAAGAAACTTCGCCACGTCCACAATATCATCAGGTTCACCGATCCGCCCGAGCATGGATCGCACCGCGGCTGCATCGCGAGAGGCATTCGAATATTCGGCTATCATTGGGGTCTCTGTCGCACCAGGGCTTACAGTGTTGACTCTAATATTGTAGGGACCCAGGGAGCGCGCCAAAGAGCGGTTCAGACCGTAGATTGCCGCTTTTGAAGTGACGTATGCGGGGCCGCCGCGGCCGGACCCGCCCCCGACGCCGCTCGCTTGGACCGAGCCAGATGAAGTCAAAACAATAGCGCCCCCATTATGCTCTTTCATGTGAGCGGCAACGGCTTTGGCTATATTAAAAGATCCGACAACGTTCACCTCTTGAACGCGAAGAAATTCTTCTTGCGAGACATCTTCCCAATTTTTTGTGGAATGAATGGCCGCAAAATGACAGAGTGCGTTAACTGGACCAAATTTATTCACGGTTTGATTTACAGCATCCTCACAAGCTGAAAACTTTGATACGTCGATTGAGAGGGGCAAACAACGTTCCCCACGATCGGTAATCGTTTGGGGTAACGGCTGTATATCAATGGCCGAAACATTGTGTCCTTCCTCTAATAGGGAAACTGCACAGGCATGTCCGATACCTCCAAAGGCCCCGGTAACGATTATATTTTGTTCAGGCATTTTTTTTCTTCCTTGTCGTGTAATGAAAAATTCCAAAGTTGTCTTGTGATAAGTTGTTTCTCTCTCAAGTGAAAGCTGCTCCTAGTCTACTGGTCCCAAAAAATTTTAGCATTTACCAAATTTTGTGCCGTAATCTTCTTGACATAAACGCCGCGATGATATCCCCTCGGCCAACCGGAAAACTCTAAATTTCGGATCTGGAACCGCTGAGCGGTCTCGGTGGGGTGGAGTATAAGCTCAGGAGGATCCTCCTAAAGAGGAAAACTCCTTGAGTGGGCTCGGTCCTGGGAGCAGAATGGTTGTCGGGTGGAAGTGTGACCTCTCGAAACTTCTCGTTGGCAGATCTGGGATTATCCCGGTAGGCGTGTTTAACGATTTACAGGCGAAAATTATGGAAACGCTACCCGATATTTCACTTGCTGCAGCCGCATGGGATGCTCTTGGTATCCTTTTTACCTTTGAGCGACTGGGCTTTCTAACACTGGGGGTCCTTGTAGGGCTCATCGTCGGTGTTATTCCTGGCCTTGGTGGCCTCGTTGGTCTCTCTCTCCTGCTTCCATTCACCTTTGACATGAATGCATACACAGCGTTGGCGTTTTTAATGGGATTGCAGGCGGTCACTGTGACTTCGGATACGATCCCGGCGGTCATGTTTGGTGTACCGGGCACTGTTGGCTCGGCGGCTACCATTCTTGATGGGTATCCAATGTCGCGAAAAGGTGAAGCAGGGCGTGCATATGGGGCGGCTTTTACCGCTTCCGTTATCGGCGGGCTATGGGGCGCCTTGCTGCTTGGGGTTAGCATACCGATCCTCAGACCTGTGATGTTGCATATTGGGTCGCCTGAACTGCTGTCTTTCTGCGTTTTTGGCCTCTCTTTAGCCTCCGTACTTTCGGGTGGTTCTCTGCTTAAAGGCTTAGCCGGTGCATGTATCGGAATTCTTGTAAAAACTGCGGGAGATGATCCGCAAACAGGAACGTTACGATGGACTTTTGACTCCCTTTATCTTTGGGATGGTCTGCCCGTCGTCCCGCTTGCACTTGGCTTGTTTGCTCTTCCAGAGCTCGCAGACCTCGCTATTCAGCAAAAATCAATCGCCGATGACGATCGAGTCAGAGAAGGTCAGAAAAGCGGTAGTCAGGCTGGCAATCGAAAAGAGCAACTGATTGGGGTTGTAGACGTCTTTAAAAACTGGTGGTTGATGATCCGATGTGCAACGATCGGAGCGGGGCTCGGTGCCGTGCCCGGGATTGGTGCTTCAGTCGTGGACTGGATTGCTTATGGCCACGCGGCTCGAACTGAAAAAGACGCGCACTTGCACTTTGGAAAAGGCGACGTGAGGGGTGTGATCGCGTCTGAGAGTTCTAATAATGCTAAGGAAGGGGGCGCTTTGGTGCCGACTATAGCCTTCGGTGTTCCTGGTTCTGCGTCCATGGCCCTGATACTTGGAGCTTTCTTGATCCATGGACTTGTCCCTGGACCGGAAATGGTCACAAAAAAACTCGATGTCACCTACACAATGGTTTGGTCAGTTGCCGTGGCTAACATAATCGGAGCAGGGATTTGTTTCACCTTCGCAGATCAGTTGGCGAAGCTCGCCCTAATCAGGCCAGGTATTTTGGTGCCGATAGTGCTTGCAGTCGTATTTGTTGGTGCCTTCCAAGGATCTAGGCAATGGGGTGATATTTGGGCCTTGCTTGGCTTTGGTACCCTCGGGTTTGTTATGAAACGCTTGCGATGGCCGCGTCCGCCTTTGGTTCTCGGATTTGTCCTCGGAGGGTTGATTGAACGATATATGTTCATTTCTGTAGAGCGCTATGGGGCCCAGTGGACATATGACATTATGGAGTTTCCTATCGTGGTGATCATGTTTATCATTACGGCATACGGCATACTCTTTCCATTGATCCGTGATATGCGGGCGAGGAGAAAAGCAGTGGCTGCGGGCGATGCAGAGGTTGTGGTTCGCAAATACGGTTTCCGGAAAGAGGGGCTTGATTATGATTTAGCGTTCGCGGTTCTTCTCATAATTCTATTCATAATCGAATTGTCGATTGCTTCAACTTGGGAGTTTGGGGCAAGGCTGGTTCCGCAGGTAATCGGATATACAGCAATTGTCATTCTAAGTGCTCTTTGCTTTGCGAAGCTGTTTGTAAGCCGAGAAGTGAAGGTTCCAGATCATATTGATCCGGCCACGATTAAAGCTAAAACAGATGTTCACTTTGATATCGTAGTGGACTTCGGTGATCTTCCGATCAAGACCATCTGGCGCCGGGCTTTCGCTTATTTTGGCTTTTGCTTCGGGTTCTTTGCCGCGGCGGCCGTAATTGGTTTGCTGCCCTCAATGTTCTTCTTCCTAGTGATTTATATGAAGACTTGGGGAAAGGCGAGCTGGGCAGTTACACTGGGCATAGCAATCCCGCTTTGGGCATTCTGCTACGGTTTATTCCATCATATTTTGATCATTCCGTGGCCACAATCGGTGGTAGGAAATATGTTCCCTGTCCTCAGAACAATGAACGATGTCAATCTGTTCTAGCCTGAGAACCAGTGCTAAATTAACGCCGGCTCTGTTTGAGCCGGCGTTTTTTTAATAGCTACCTCTATCTATACCCGCGTATGTTAAATCCATTGTTAGGGATTGTCTGTCCGCGATTGTAACGGCCGGTTCCGGGAGTTGTACTTTTTAGCTTCGAGGGGAGACCCTATCAAGAGACCGCTACTTGCTAACGAGGGGGTGTCTTTAATCGTTATTTCGTTCGTCCCCGCACCTTTGATGCTCTCCGCCTTGATAGAGATAATGCTTTTTTGACCCCTTAGTCTTAAAAGTTTAGAAGAGACGAAACCCTCGTGGGTCGTGCCGTAAGATATTTAATAGCAGGTAAACAGGAAATTATGGAAAATACCACCCAAAATTTTGATGAAGAATTTGACGTTGTTGTGGTCGGTTTTGGTTTTGCGGGGGGGGTCTCGGCAATAGAGGCCCATGACGCAGGCGCTGAGGTCCTAATTGTTGAAAAAATGCCTGACCCTGGGGGAATATCTATTTGTTCCCACGGCGCTATTTGCTCAACGAGAAATCCCAATGGCGCCTTTACATATCTGAAGGCAACAAATGCGGGGAGAACTAATGAGGCGGTTCTCAGGGCTCTTGCAGATGGGATGCAAGATAATGAGGCGCATGCCCGGAAGCTTGCTGAGCTAACCGGGGGTGAATTCATGATCCGAGAACGTGGTGGGAATTATCCTTTTCCGGGAGAGGATAGTTTTTATTACACTCAACTGGTAAAAATTCCGAATTTCGACTCATCTCAAGTCTATCCGCAGGTTAAGGGGCGCCCCGGTGGACCAATGGTTTTTTACATGTTGCAGCAGAATGTTGAGGACCGTGGTATCGAAGTTTGGTTGAATTCGCCTGCAAAAAATTTGATCACTGGATCTGACAAGGAAGTTATTGGGATTTCTGTCGAGACCCAAAACGGTCTTAAGCGTGTTCGAGCAAAAAAGGGGGTCATTTTAGCCAGTGGAGGCTTCGAAAATAACGAAGAAATGAAAAAACAATTTTGGCAGATTATGCCAGTTACCACTGCTGCAAATGGGGGAAATACAGGTGACGGAATTCGGATGGCTCAATCACTGGGGGCAGACCTATGGCACATGTGGCATTTCCACGGCTCCTACGGATTTCTTCATCCGGATCGAGAGCAGTACCCGTATGGAATAAGAGTTAAAAGATTCCCTGATTGGATCCCCGGGAAAGAAGTGCGCGCCGTTGTCCAGGCACCATGGATTATCCTTGATCAAGACGGTAAACGTTTTATGAACGAGTTTCCTCCCTATGTTCAGGACACTGGCTGGAGAGACTTGGAGCACTACGATCCTGTAAGGCAGTGTTTTCCTCGTATTCCAGCGCTTTTGATATATGATGAGCTCGGTCGCCGCAGGTTCCCGATGGGCAACCCCGCTTATAATGAACGCGGGATGGACTATGTCTGGAGCCAGGATAATCTCAAAGAAATTGAGGAGGGGATCATCAAAAAAGCTGACACCGTGGGAGAGCTTGCAGAGGCTTTTGGGCTAGATGGCGAGGAAGCAGAAAAGTCGATGGCTCGCTGGAACGATCTGTGTGCTAAGAAGACCGATGTTGATTTTGGTCGGCCCGCAGGAACAATGATGAAAATTCAGAGGCCTCCTTACTATGGCGGATTGATTTGGCCCGTTCTCTCTAACACCCAGGGTGGACCAGTTCACGATGAAAAACAGCGCATTATTGATGTTGAGGGCAAAGCTATTCCAAGGTTGTTCGCAGCGGGAGAAATGGGGAGTTCTTTTGGGCATTTGTATCTCGCGGGTGGAAATATAGCGGAATGTTTTGTAACCGGCAGAATAGCGGGCAAAGAGGCGGCTACTCTATCAAACGCCTAATCTAAAAATCGTAATGACCTACACTTTGAGGGTATTCTCTATCTTGGTTCAATTAATCGAGCGCGTCTGGAGCGCACTCCGTTGCCAGTCTACTCTTCTCCTTGTAGGTTCCCCATACGGTTCCGTATAGAGAGGCCGAGGATTAACGAGTGAGGCGCGCCAAATGGCGGATAAAAAAGGTTATCCAGATTTTCAAGATCATCTAAAAACACTAGATGGGAGAGGGCTTCTTCAAAAGATCGACGAACCAATTAATAAAGATACTGAAATGCACCCTCTCGTGCGTTGGCAATTTAGGGGCGGCATCCAAGAGCCGGATAGAAAAGCATTTCTCTTTAACAATATAACATGTTCGAGGGGAAAATCGTATCAATTACCGGTTGCTGTGGGGGCTCTATCGTCAAACAAAGAAATTTACTCAATAGGTATCGGCGCTCCAATCGAAGACATTGGAAAAGTTTGGTCTCGCGCAATCGCGAACCCCATTAAGCCGATAGAGGTAACGTGTGCTCCCTGTCAGGATGTTGTTATTGAGGGAAGTGAATTGGAAGGCGAGGGCAAGGGGCTGGATTGGTTACCTATCCCAATATCTACGCCTGGGTTTGATTGTGCTCCTTACTTTACTGCCACGGGTTGTATCAGCAAGGATCCTGATACTGGAACACAAAATATGGGGACTTATCGTGCTGGCCTCAAATCCTCAACGCGGATGGCTCTCCGCATGTCGGCGCGTTCTGGAGGGGCAGAGGGCCACCAGCATTGGAGGAAATACCGCGAGCGCGGGGAAAAGATGCCAATGGCTATCACTCTGGGGGGGCCGCCGGCCGTGTGCTATTGCGCTCCCCAGAAGTTACGAATGGGGGTCGATGAAATAGCAGTTGCCGGAGGATTAGTTGGTGCTCCAATCAATGTTGTTAGAGGAAAGACGGTTGATTTATTGATCCCAGCAGAGGCGGAAGTGGTCGTTGAGGGTTATGTTGATCCAGAATTCGTAGAGCCGGAAGCGCCCTTTGGAGAGTCGCACGGTCATATCGCGCTCGAAGGTTATAATAATATATTTGAGATAACAGCAATTACGCATCGAAAAAACGCGGTTCTCGCTTCAATCATTAGCCAGGTAACTCCCTCTGAGTCCAGCGTTATCAAGAGGGTGGCATACGAACCCATTTGGTATGACCATTTGGCTAACGGATTAGGAATTAAAGGCCTCAAGCGGGTGTCAATGCATGAGCCTCTCACAAATATTAGGAGGGTTCTCTTTTTAGTGTTTGATAGGGGCGTTCCAACAACAGAGATCTGGCGCGCTCTCTATGGGGCGTCTACGGTGAATGCGTCAGTCGGAAAATACATTATAGCGGTTAACGAGGATATCGACCCCGACAACGGAGATGCTATTTTTTGGGCACTGGCGTACAGGTCCAATCCCGCATTGGATGTACAGATTTTACCTCACCGCGACCAAGGTCATGGACCAAAAAGTGATGTTAGGATGGGGAGAGAGGATGCGACGATGTTGATTGATGCCACTCTTAAATCGGATATGCCACCGATTGCTCTGCCTAAAAAAGAGTATATGGAGTCTGCCAAAGCGCTCTGGGAAAAACTTGGTTTGCCGCCGCTTAAACCTGAAAGTCCATGGCATGGATATAGCCTCGGTGATTGGAATTCGGAATGGGACGAAATGGCCAAACGTGCCGCCGACGGTGAATATATGGAAAATGGAAGACGGTCGGCTCAGTATCGTCGTTCTGATGTCGCCCCCAATACTTCTGTGAGAGATGCACCTGGTGGGCCCTTTGGGGATGAATAGCCCATGAGTCAAAGCCGAGATGATTGGCTGGATGCGGCCTGGCGGATGCTCGGTGACGGTGGAGTGGATGCTATTAGGGTTGAAAAACTCGCAGAAAATATGGGTGTTACAAAAGGTAGCTTCTATTGGCACTTTAAAAATCGGAGAGATTTGATCGATGGGTTGTTAGATCGTTGGTTTTCCATGCGAGAGGAACTGCAACCTGAGTTCATTACAAATTACCCCTCACCAGAAGAGAGGCTTTGGAAAGTCCTGGAGAGGCTCATCATAAAACGGAGCGCAAAAGGGCAGCCGGCGGCGCTCAGGCTGTGGGCGCAAACGCATGAGGATGTGGCGATAAAAATCGATGAGGCCGATGACCTTAGGAGGAACATCTTTTTTGAACAATTTTGTGCTCTTGGGTTTGATAGGGATGAGTCTGAAATTCGAGCTGATATATATATGGCCGTGATAAGTGCGGAATTTCTATATAGTGGTCACTTGAGCCAGAAGGATCGATTGGCAAAGGCTCGAAAAAAACATGATGTTTTAGTCAAAATGCTTTAACGGACGAATGCATCGAAATCGGTTTTTATCGGAAAAATTAGATCGAAGGTAAGAAAAGAAACTGGATTGAAGACATGAATAAAAGTATTCGCGATCAAACTTTTGAGGATAGGGGCTATTATGACCTGCACGAGCACATTGAGCGGCTGAGAAATTCTGGTCTGCTCTTTACTGTAGATCGACAGATCAACAAAGATACAGAAATGCATCCTTTAGTCCGCTGGCAGTATCGAGGCGGTGTAGAGGAAGAAGATCGTAAGGCTTGGTTGTTTCGAGATGTGTCTGACTCAAAAGGCCGTAAGTACGACATCCCCGTGCTTGTAGGAGGACTTGCTGCGAACAGGGCGGTTTATCAACTTGGAATGGGGTGCGAATTAAATGCCATTAAGGAAACTTGGATAAAAGCCCTCAACAACCCCGTTCCGCCAAATGAGGTAGGGTTTGATGAAGCACCTTGTCACGACCTTGTATACACTGATGAGCAATTGCTGAATGGTTTTGGTGTCGACCAAATTCCTGTGCCGATTTCGTCTCCTGGCTGGGATAATGCGCCGTATTTTGCTGCCTCGCATTTCATAACCAAAGATCCTCATACCGGTATCCAGAATATGGGCAACTATCGAGCAATGGTTAAGGCTCCTAATCGGGTCGGGTTTAATCCGTCTATCGAGCTCCGCACCGGCGGTTACATGCATTGGGAAGAATGGAGGAGGCTTGAAAAAGCAATGCCATGCTGCATAGTCGTCGGCGCTCCTCCAATTGTGTCGTTTACAGCAGTCCAAAAAGTCCCCGAAAAATATGACGAATTTGAGATCTCTGGTGGCCTGTGCGGGAAGCCCCTCAATGTTGTAAAAGCCAAAACTGTCGACTTGTTGGTCCCCGCCGAGGCTGAAATTGTGATTGAGGGTTATATATCGACCGAGCTACTGGAACCGGAAGCGCCCTTCGGTGAGTCTCACGGCCACGTCAATCTCCAAGAATATAATGGCTACATGGATGTTACTGCGGTAACCCGACGCAAAAACGCTGTAATGGTCTCATGGATTAGCCAAGTGACCCCTTCTGAGTCCTCGGCAATCAAAAGACCTGCCTACGAGGCTGCTCAAATAGAGCACTTAAGAGATCATTTAGGGATTAAAGGCATCAAGCATGTGAGCACGCATGAACCTCTGACAAGTTTGCACAAATTAATTGTTGCTGTCGTCGAGAGGGATATCCCTCGCACCGAGATTTGGCGTGCTTTATACGGAATAGCCTCATTGCGTAGGGCAGAAGGCAAATGGGTTATAGCGGTCAATGAGGACATAGACCCTGATGACACCGACGCAGTTTTCTGGGCGATGTCATATCGATGCAAACCTCACCGTGATGTCGAAATTTTGAAAAATAAAGATGAGGGGCATGGACCAAGGTCACTTCAGGATAGCAACGACTCCGCAGTTTTAATCGATGCCACCCTGAAGGAGACTTTCCCTCCGGTTTCATTGCCGAAGCGCGAATATATGGAAAAAGCAGCCGTCATTTGGGAAGAGCTTGGATTGCAGAAACTACGACCAAAGCGCCCTTGGTACGGATATGATATGGGGGAATGGAATCAAGATTTGGAAGTTATGGCCAGGCGCGCCGTTGAGGGAGATTTTTGGAAAACCGGCGAGGTAATTGCCCAACGGCGCCGCTCTGATGTTTCTATGAACACAGAAGTGCGAACACTTGACGAGGGAACTCCGGGAGCGGGTGAATTGGAAAAAGAGACGGGAGAACTAAAATGGGACGGTTTGAAGGACGCGTCGCACTCATTACAGGAGCGGCCCAAGGAATAGGGGCCGCTTTCGCTAAAGGTTTGGCTGCCGAAGGCGCAAGAGTAGCGATTTCAGATCTGGATTCGGGTCAGGCTATAGTTGATATCATTAAACAACAAGGTGGGGATGCAGTAGATGCTCCTTGCGATGTGTCGGATGAGGCGTCTTCCTTAGCCGCGGTTAAAAAAACTGCAGACTATTTTGGGCGTCTCGATATTCTTGTGAATAACGCGGCGTTGTTCACCCAAATACCTCGCGCAAGCTTCGATGAAATTACCGTTGAAGATTGGGATCGGGTTTGTAACGTCAATATTCGCGGTGTGTGGCTTATGTGTAAGGCTGCTGTCCCTGAGATGAAAAAGAACAGCTATGGAAAAATTGTAAATATATCTTCGGGAAGAGCTTTCAAGGGTTCACCAGACTTCTTGCATTATGATGCTTCAAAAGCAGCAGTCCTCGGAATTACGCGTTCTTTAGCGAGAGAAGTGGGCGATGATGGAATTAACGTCAACGCTTTGGCACCCGGATCTACTGCCAGCGAAAACGTTTTGGCGAGGCAGACTGATAAGGGGGTAACGATGGAGTCGACGATAGCTTCACGGGCCCTAAAGCGGATTGAGACACCAGAAGATCTTGTCGGAGCATGTCTCTTCTTGGCTTCATCTGATAGCGATTTCATGACTGGCCAGAGCTTAGTCGTCGATGGAGGGAGTGTTATGCATTAATCATTGTTAGAGCAGCACGTGTTTCACACTGTTCGACTGCGAGCGTAGAGGTGTCAATGCTATGCAATAAATTGTTTGGAGCGATTGGAGCTCAAATTACAGGATTTGATGTTAGGGAGGTAAACCAAAAGACAGCCCAGCAGATCTATCAGTCTTTCTTGAATATCTGATGGTAGTGTGTAGAAACCAGGACTTGGCTCCTGATCAAAGAATTAAGGTCAGCGAGTATTTCGGTGAGGTTGAAGCTAACTTGGCCAAGGACTACCTACATCCTGACCCTGTTGGAACAGCGCTATATGTCTCGCTGCGGTTCACGGCCAGGATTTAAGGTATGTCGGATGATGAGTGCAGACCCATCTTGGAACTTATTTTCGAGTATCAGCTCAATGAAAAATTGACATATCGGCATAAATGGTGCCGTGGCGACATGATTATGTGGGATAATAGATTTACTACTCATCATGCATATGGTGGCCTACCATCAGGTCAGATACGGCATATGCACAAAACTTCTTTAATCCGCGATAATACTCTCTTTTGATGATTATCACTCCGTTATCAGAGGCTTTGGGTGCCGAAGTTAGAGGGATTGATCTCAGAAGGTTTGGGGACGACGATCTTGAAGAGATAAAAGCCGCGTTTTTGAAATTTCAAATGCTTTGCTTTCGCGATCAGGAGTTGAGCCCAAGGGAACAACTAGAATTCAGTGCTGGGTTTGGTGAAATTGAGTCGCGTCCCGATCGCCCCTTTACTTTTCCTGGCATCCCAGAAGTTTCGATTCTCTCTAATCGAGTTCACAAAGGGCAGCCCGTGGGAGTGATTAATGCGGGTGACTTTTGGCACTCTGATCTTTCATTTGGAGTGAAGCCTTGTCGTGCAACTTTTTTGTATGCCTTGGAAGTTGCGAAAGATGGGGGGGATACAGAATGGTCGAATATGTACGCGGCTCTTGATAGGCTTCCCCTATCCCTAAGATCTCGCATTGAGGGCCTTCATGGAATACATGTTTTTGACCGAAGGCGAAATCCTCGCGCCGAAGTAGATCGGCAGTTTAAAAAAAACGCAGAGAATGTCTACGGGGTCTCAATCGCTGATGCTGTTCATCCGATCGTCCGGACGCATCCAGAAACGGGTAGAAAGGCGCTCTATATCTCACCGAGATTTGTAGTGGGGATTGAGGGGCTCCCCGACGACGAGGGACAAAAACTATTAGATGAGTTATTCGAATTCCAAATTAAACCGGAATTCCGGTATCGGCATAAATGGCGGGGGGGTGACCTAGTAATGTGGGATAACCCGTGTCTTATCCATATTGGCAGAGGGAAGATAAAGCCGCCCGGAATTCGCCATATGCATCGAACGATGGTTTTGGGTGAGAAGCCTTATTGAGAAAAAAATGAAAACTGCGACCAGATCATTTGACCGCAATCAGCTGAAACTTGGATTTTTTGGGCTCAATTGCTCCGGTGGTTTATCAGCCACATTAGTCCCGGAGCGATGGGAAGGGAGCTGGGATGAAAACCTGGCTGCGGCAACGCTTGCAGATAATGCTGGTTTAGATTTTTTGCTGCCATTGGGTCGATGGAGAGGCTATGGCGGAAAAACAGATCATAATGGTGGAGTTATGGAAACGTTAAGCTGGGCCGCTGGAGTTCTGGCTTGCACCCGGAATATTATGGCGTTTAGTACCGTGCATGTACCACTTTTTAATCCCGTGGTGGCTGCAAAACAAATGGCAACGGCTGATCAAATTGGTAAAGGAAGGTTTGGTCTCAATATTGTTTGCGGCTGGAACCAAAAAGAATTTGATATGGCGGGAGTCGACTTGAATGAGCACGAAAGACGTTATGACCAAGGCCAGGAATGGGTTGATATTATGACTCGGGCCTGGATAGAGGATGAACCATTTGACTATGAAGGAGATTTTTATCAAGTTCATGGCGTCTTGGCGAAACCAAAAATGTCGGGTCGTGGAAAGCCGCTGATGGTATGTGCGGCTAATTCGGGCACTGGACGAGAATTCGCCGCGCGAAATTGCGACATGATGTTTACCGGGATAAAAACTGAGATCGATGAGATTTCAGCTGATATAGTATCATTGAAGGCCACCGCTAAAACATATAATCGGGAAATTGGTGTGTTCACAAATTGTTATGTGGTTTGTCGACCTACCTTAAAAGAGGCGGAGGAATACCATCATTATTACGCAGTAGAAATGGCGGATAAAGAGGCGGCGGCGAATTTGGTAGAGGGACGAAATGTTCGTGGTCGTTTCGATTATCTCCCCGATTACATGAAAAAGAATTTGCATCAAAGGGCCGCTGGCGGAAATGGTGCTTTCCCGATTGTGGGAGCACCGGATGATGTAGCAGAGTTACTCGTCAGACTCCATACACAGGGTATCGATGCTTTTGCGATGGGGTTTGTAAATTATGTCGACCATTTTCCTTTTTTTCGAGATGAGGTTTTGCCGCGTTTGGAGAGGGCGGGTGTCCGCAAGCCGCCGCTTCAGTTAAATTTTTAGTGCAGCATTTTTTTGGTTCGATTAGTGCCGTAACCCGCATTTGGATAGCCTCGGTAATATCTCAGCTGCGACCCATTCCATGTCATGGATATAATTCACTAGACCCAGAGCAATACCATTTAGGCCGGCTTCTGAGAGCTCTTTGAAGCGGTCTACTGCGTCCTCGTAGGAGCCAACAATTGGAAAAGTACCGGTTCCGCTAATGATAACTTCTTTCATTTTGGCCAATTGCGGACCAGAGGTCGATCCCCCCTTAGTTCTGATTTTGACTGTGTGTTCTGCTGCTTCCCAGTCACCATTTTCATAAACCAGGTAGTGATAGTATTCCTCAGCCTCTTTCCGGGTGGGACGACAAATTAAATGTCCGCTAGCGTATATTCCTGCGCCAAGACCATTTCGTTCTGCACGTAAATCCGACACTTTTTGTGGCAATTCGGATAGTTCACGAATTGACGTGAATAAACCGTCTGCATGACGCGCGGCGAAATTCCGGCCTGCTAATGAGTTTCCAGCGCTAATTATCATTGGAGCTTCGTTGTTCCATGGTTTCGGCTTGCATAGAACCTCTTTCAAATCAAAGTAATCGCCCTTGAAATCGAAGGGTCTTGTATCGCACCACATTCTTTTGACAAGACTTAGCCATTCTTCAGCATAGTGATATCGATTATCATGCTCTCTTATCTGGACACCAAACATTTCATGCTCTGAGACATTCCATCCCGCAACAATATTTAGACCAAATCTACCGGCACCTATAAGATCAGCCGTTACCATTTGGTTCGCGGCGAAAACAGGATTTATTAGGGAAACGTGGACGGTGCCAAATACGTTGACGCTTTGAGTGGCGGCGAGAATGCCGCACGCCCAGCTCAAAGTTTCAAAACTTGCGCCGGCGGTATCCGTTTCGCCTTTGTAGCCGTGCCACCTGCCGATAGGGAGTAAAAACTCTATGCCACATTCATCTGCTATTTTGGCGGCTTTTAGGTTATTCTCCCAAGTTGCGTCCCATCGCTCGGGAACCTTGCTCATGGTAAGTCCACCTGAGCAATTCATCCCAAATAGGCCTAGGCGAAATCTGTTGGGGCCATAAATCGGCGTAGATTTTCTATCAATCATTACTAAACTTACTTCGCGTGAGCCTGCTCGGAAACCCGGGCGCTTACCATAAATAGCGGATCTGTCTCAAAAGGGTTGGGCGAGATATCCGCTGTTTTGGCAGCCTCAAACCCTACCGAATTTTGGAAATACCAACTTACTAATTGTGCATGATCGGTTGGTCCCGCTGCAGCACGCCAAAGCGCCACGGCTTTTGTTGGGAACATTCTGTTGGAGAAAGAAATGGCCGCAATTCCTCCAGGTTTTATGACCCGAGCTATTTCTGAAAAAACCTCCAAGGGTTTGATTAAATACTGGACAGAAACTGCGATAATGCATGCATCGAATTCACTATCCTCAAATGGTAGGATAGGGTTTTTGTTGAGGTCTTGAGTTAACCAGTCGGTCAGCTGCGTGTTTTCTTTTAGCTCTCTTGAATTCATACCTAGACCGCAGACACGCTTATATATTATGTCTTTTGGCAAATGGCTGACCCAGGCTGACATAAGATCTAAAATTTTTAACCCGGAAGGAAGGTTATCTCTATACCATCCCTCAAGTGCCTTACAGGCTGCTTCATCAATGTGTGTGACCAATCGAGGCGTGTGATAAAATAGAGCATCATCGGCTTCATCGACTCTACTTAGATGCATGTCCGTAAGTTGATATTTATTCATGGCCTAAACTCGAATTTACTCTTTTGTTGTGTTTGACGGGTATTTCTTAGAAGCATAGTGTTTTTCTAAGAACCGGAAACATATATTTCGGCAACAGGGAGCACGCCAACATGGAAGTTACACCTTTGGGTGAAGTACTAGGCGCAGAAGTTATTGGGATTGAAGAAATGGATCCTGAATTACCAGATTCTCTGCTCCGAGACTTATTCGAGGTAGCATCCCAACCGAGTAATATTTATCGTTATAAATGACGGAAGGGGACGCAGTGATTTGGGATAATCGTTGCCTTATGCATATCGCTTGTGGTGGCGTGCCGAAGGGTCAGATTGGACATATGCCTCGAACAATAGTTCGAGGCGATAAGCCATACTAGAGAAAAAACTGTGTTAGAGGATTGAAACATGAATCAAGAACTCTCGAAAACAAATACGAAGCCTCGAATTCGACACACGATGCTCCGAGTAGCTAATCTCGATGAGTCCGTTAGGTTTTATGAAGAAGTTCTAGATATGAGAGTTTTTCGACGCAATGAAAACGAGAGCCAGAAATACTCGGTCGTG